>NZ_JBILKJ010000217.1:0-3770 GCF_044376735.1 Gemmatimonas sp. | reverse complement strand
GTTTGCCGGTACCCCCTCTCCATTCGACTTTGTTACAGCAACAGCTTCCCGACTCTCAGCTGCTCGCGGCCGCCGCGACGCCGACGGACTCGGGTCAGTCCGTCCTGATGTCCTCGTTCACGGAACGGCTCGAGCAGAGCTTCGCCCTGCTCGGGGAATTCGTGCCCGCGCTGTTCGGCGCCCTCGTCATTCTGTTCGCCGGGTATCTCGTGGCGAAGGTGCTCGAGAAGGGCACCGGGCGTTTGCTGCGCCGCATGCACTTCAATCAACTGCTCGAGCGCGGCGGCGTGATGCACGCCGTGGAGCGGTCGGGGTCGCATCTGAATCCCGCGAAGGTCATCGCCAACCTGCTGTTCTGGTGCGTGATGTTCGCCGTCCTGTTGGTGGCGGCCAATGCGATCGGTCTCGAATCGCTGGCCAACGTGTTCTCGGAACTCGTGAGCTACATCCCGAGTGTGATCGCGGCGATCGTGATCATCATTCTCGGCATCGTGCTCGGCGGGTTTGTCGGTGGCCTCATCATGGCATCGGCGGGGGGGCTGCACGGCGGGCCGTGGCTGGCGCGGACGGGGCGCGTGGGCGTGATCGTGCTGGCCGTGTTCATGGCGTTGCAGGAACTCGGCATCGCCACCGACATCGTCACGACCGCGTTCGCGATTTTGTTTGGCGCCGTGGCGCTGGCGTTGTCGCTGGCGTTCGGCCTGGGCAATCGCGACCTCGCGGGCGAAGTGACGCGCGAATGGTATTCGCGCTATCAGGCCGAGCGTCGCGCGATCGATGCCGAGGCCGCCGCCGATGAAGCGGAAGAGCTGGCCGAAGAGATCTCGGAAGACGATACCGCTGAGACGCCGGTGCCAGTGGCGCCGGCGGAGACCGTTGCGCCGGTGACCGGGCGGCCTGCCGACGCGAGCCAGCCGTGATGCTGGGGCGGGCGAGGCTGTTGGTTGGCCTGCTCGTGGCGCCGCTGGTCGGAGTGGGGGCGCAGGCGGCGCCCAACAGCGACTCGGTGGCGACGGCGTACCTGGCCGCGGAAACGCGCAGCGCTGTGCAGCGGATGGCTGTGCTGCGGAGGAGTTATCTGGCCCGTGCCTCGTGGGCCGATCTGGGCGACCGGTGCAATCCGGGTTCGCTCCGGGTGTTCCCGCAGGATACGACCCCGGCACTGCAGCAGGCGTTGCAGTCGATCGTCGAGCGGATGGAGCACACGATCGTGCTGCAGGGCGTCGGCCGCTCGTTGGCGACCCCGGAGGCGCGGGCGCTGCTTCGCGTGGTGGTGGGTTGGGAGGCGGGAATCGACCGGCCGCGCTGGGACGAGGACGGCACGGGTGTGCATCGTGCGGTGGCCTCGGGGCTTACCGGTGAGGTGCCCGATCCCACGACGCCCGGGTGCCTGCCGTCGCCGATCGTGGGCGACACCGTCACCTTCGTGGTGCCCGGCTTCACCGACATGGACTTCCCGAAGGCCCCGCGTCCGCGGGTGAAGGCGTACTTCGGGCCGGAGGGACAACAGCGGGCCCGCGACGAGTTCTTCGCGGCGGTGGGTCGCCAGACGCCAAGCGCCGAGCTGTCGTACACCGTGATCGCGCCGATGGTGATGTGGCAGGACTATGCGGTGGTCGGGGTGCACCGTCCCCGGGAGCGCGGCGGGATCGAAGTGGGGTCGGGGAGCAACGGCGGCGCCGCGTATCTGCTGCGCCGGGTCGGCGGGGAGTGGCGGCTGCTCTCGATCGTGCGGAGCTGGGGCTCCTGATCCCGGGCAAGTTTCTAAGTCATTGCAATACAGTGAGTTGCAACCGAGCCGCGGCGTTGTGATTACACCGCCGGTCGTGTATATTTCACGGCTGTCGCTCAAGTTCCGGACCACGTCTCTCCCGCCCGACGTCACATGACCGCACCGAACGCCCGCGAACGGATTCTGCCACGCCTCATCGATGAGGAAGTGAAGGAATCGTTCATCAACTATTCCATGAGCGTCATCGTCTCGCGTGCGCTGCCCGACGTGCGCGATGGCCTCAAGCCGGTGCATCGCCGCGTGCTGTACGCGATGAACGAGCTCGGATTGTTGCCGGGGCGTCCGTTCAAGAAGTCGGCGACGGTGGTCGGTGACGTGCTCGGCAAGTACCACCCGCACGGTGACAGCAGCGTGTACGATGCGCTCGTGCGCATGGTGCAGACGTTCTCGCTGCGGTATCCGCTGGTGGACGGCCAGGGCAACTTCGGCTCGATGGACGGCGATAACGCGGCGGCCTACCGCTACACCGAAGCGCGCCTCACGCGCATGTCGGTCGAGATGCTCACCGACATCGACAAGAACACGGTCGACTTCGCGCCGAACTTCGACGACCGTCTCGAAGAGCCGCGGGTCCTGCCCTCGGGGGTGCCGAACCTGCTGGTGAACGGCTCGTCGGGGATCGCCGTGGGCATGGCGACGAACATTCCGCCGCACAACCTGCGCGAAGTCGTCGCGGCCGTGATCGCGATGATCGACAACCCCGAGCTCGACGGCGCGGCCTTGCGCGCCCACGTGCGGGGCCCCGACTTCCCGACCGGCGGCTACATCTATGGCCGCGCGGGCATCGCCGATTATCAGGACACCGGCCGCGGGCGCATCGTGATGCGGGCCAAGGCCGTGATCGAGGAGAAGGAATCGAGCGGCCGTTCGCAGATCGTGGTCACCGAAGTGCCGTATCAGGTGAACAAGGCGAAGCTGGTCATCGACATCGCCGAACTGGTGCGCGACCAGAAGCTGACCGGTATCAGTGCGCTTCGCGACGAGTCCGATCGCGACGGCATCCGCGTGGTCATCGAGCTCAAGCGCGATGCGATCCCGCGGGTGGTGCTCAATCAGCTGTACAAGCACACGGCGATGCAGAGCACGTTCGGCGTGATCATGCTGGCGCTGGTGCCCGACGTGAACACGCGGCAGCTCGTGCCCAAGGTGCTCACGCTGCGGCAGTGCCTCGGGCATTACATCGAGCACCGCCATGAAGTGATCGTGCGGCGCACGCAGTTCGACCTCGACAAGGCGCTCGAGCGCGAGCACATCCTCGAAGGCCTCAAGATCGCCGTCGACAACATCGACGAAGTGATCCGCATGATCCGCGCGGCCGACGATACGCCGACCGCGAGCCTGCAGCTGCAAGCGCGCTTCGGGCTGTCCGAGCGCCAGGCGGAAGCGATCCTGAACATGCGTCTGGCGAAGCTCACCGGCCTCGAGCGCGACAAGCTCGAGGAGGAGCTCACCGAAGTGCGCGCGTTCATCCTCGAGATGCGCGGCATTCTCGAGTCGCGTCCGCGCCGCATGGAGATCATGAAGGGCGAGCTGCTCAAGCTGATGGAGACCTACGGCGACGAACGCCGCACGGAGATCGTCAGCGACGAGGGTGAGTTCTCGATCGAGGACCTGATCGCCGAGGAGGAGATGGTCGTCACCATCTCGCACAACGGCTACATCAAGCGCACCCCGTTGTCGTTGTACAACCGCCAGGGGCGCGGCGGTCGCGGCAAGGCCAGCGCGGATCTCAAGGAAAACGACTTCATCGAGCGCTTCTACGTGGCGAGCACGCACACGTACATGCTCATCTTCACCGACGACGGTCGTTGCTTCTGGCTCAAGGTGCACGAGCTGCCGCAGGCCGGGCGGAACACGCGCGGCAAGCCGATCGTGAACCTCATCAACGTCACCCCCGACACGCGCATCCGCGCGATCGTGCTCACGCGCGAGTTCAGCGACACCGAGTTCCTGCTGTTCTGCACGCGCAACGGTACGG
>NZ_JBILKJ010000216.1:0-3775 GCF_044376735.1 Gemmatimonas sp. | reverse complement strand
TATGGCCGACACGATGGAAGCGGCGGCACGTACGCTGTTCCGTTCGCTGCAGAAGTTCCGGGCGCTCCCCGACCACCTGCAGGTGTGGCCAGGGCATGGCGCGGGCTCGGCCTGCGGGAAGGCGCTGGGCGCCGTGCCCTCGTCCACGGTGGGCTACGAGAAGCGAGCCAACTGGGGGGTGGCCGAGCACGACGAGGCGGCGTTCGTTGCCGCGGTGCTCGAAGGGCAGCCCGAGCCGCCGCGGTATTTCGCGGTGATGAAGCAGCTCAACCGAGACGGACCGCCGGTGCTGGGCCAACCGCCGGTGGCGCGACGATTGTCGGCCGCCGAGGTCGTGTCCGGATCGTCGATCCCGACGCGCTGGCTCCTCGACCTGCGCCCGGCAAACGAGTTTGCCGAGGGCTTCATTGACGGCAGCCTGTCGTTGCCGTATTCGAAGCGCTTCAGCACCTGGGCCGGCTCGATCATTCCGGTGACCGACGAGATCGTGCTGCTGTCGGCGAACGGGGACGACGTACCACACGCGGTCCGTGACCTGTCGCGCATCGGCTTCGACCGGGTCGTTGGCTGGGTCGAGGCGGCCGAGGCGCTGCACGCCTGGCGTGCGGCGGGCCATGCGCTGGCCACGATGCGGCACCTGTCGGTTTCCGACGCCGAGTCGCAGCGGACCGACGGCCCCATGACGCTGGTCGATGTCCGCGGGCGCACGGAATGGGAGGCCGGTCATGTCGGCGGGGCCCTCCATGTGCCCCTGGGCGACCTCCGCCAACGGCTCGACGCATTGCCGTCCACGCCGCTGCTGGTGCACTGCCAGTCGGGGGCGCGCTCGACGATAGCGACCAGCCTCCTGCATCGCCTCGGCCGTCGGGACGCGGTGAACGTGCTGGGCGGTTTCGCGGCGTGGCGGGCGGCCGGGCTTACGGTGGCGGCGCATTCGGCGCTGGGACGAGACGAATGACGCTAGAGTGACGCCTCCGGGCTATCGTGCTCAAGCGGGTCGACCAACCTGCTCGGTGGCGGCGTGTAGCCTCACCGGAATCGCGCGATGACATGTTGCCCAGTCAGTTGACTGAGTGAATTCGTGAAATGCACTGAGCCGCCCCGGCCTCCTGGGCGGCTTCGTGCATTTCGACCACGGCGCCGGCCCGGCCGGGCCGGGCGACGCCGTGGTCCACTCAGCCCGCGAAGAGTCGGTGCGCCAGATGGTCGGCGGCCACAGCGCGCTGCGAACTGGTGCCCACGCGCAGGATATCGACGACGGCTAACAGCTGATGCAGCTGGGCATCGCGGGTCGCGACCTTGGTGACGCCGTTGAAGAGCGGCACGAGCGTTTGACCGCGCACCACCCCGCCGTCCATCGGCCACACCATCGACGGCATGGTCGACCCGTCGTCGAAGAGGGCCGAGAGGTCGGGGTGCGAGCCGGCGGTCGGCAGCCCCTGCCGCTCGGGCCCGTACACCGGTGGGAACGCATAGCGCACCCCGTGCCGAAGGAATTCGTGGCACGCCTCTGGGTTGATCGTGCGGCTGGACGGCTCGCAAAGTCCGGCCTGCTGCAGTCTGGCCACCGATCGGTGTGCCGCGCTGGTGCTGGTGACCAACGCGGTGGAGAGCGGCTCATATCGGTCTTCCGGCACCAGCAGCAGGCGGAGGGCCACGGCGACGTCGAACGGACGGAGAGAGGGCTGGGTGGGCACCGGATTTCATTGCATGAGGTACCGGAGAACAGCGGCGCGCCATCCTCCACGGGCTTCACCGTAAGGTACGACCCGCTGGGGGCTCCGTAGCTTCCACCGCTCACCATGCGATCCCTAAAAACATACCGTTCATCCCAGCTATTCTGCCATCCGACACGCCTTTGTCACTGTTCAGCGGATACGGATTAATCTTGCGTTAATCGTGGCGTCGGATCGAGTCATGGAAGAGCACGCTTGGCCCCCCAGCGGTTGTTCGTCCGATCCACATCGATCAACCGCTGTTCGGGATCCAACTCGATGTGGACGAGCTGTTTCCTGGTGAACGCATACTCGCGAACGTAGTTGCGCGAGTTCGTACTCCAGACCTCTGCGGGATACTCATAGTCCTGCGTGGTACCATCACTGAAGGTGAACCGTGCGCGCACCGGCAACACGCCGCGCTCGCGATTACCGTAGCGCACGCCGACAAACATCGTGTCGCCTTTGGTGCGCGTGATCACGCTGTCGACGCTCTGGTCGAAGCGGGCATTCTCGACGAACCACTGACGCCAGAACCAGTCGAGACGCCGGCCGCTGACGTCCTCCATGGTGCGGTAGAAGTCGGCCGGTGTGGGATGCTTGTACGCCCACCGCGCGATGTAGCTGCGGAACGCGTCGTCGAAGGCAGCCGGCCCGAGGATTTCCTGCCGCAGCAGCTGCAGGCCGACGCTGGGCTTCACGTACGCGGCCTCGCCGAGCAGCGCCGGGTTGATGCGATCGGGATTCATATCGACCGGCTTGTCGATGCCCTGCACCATGTACTGCTCCACCATGCGCCGTTCTTCGGCGGCACGCGCCAGCTGATCGCCACGCTCGGGATACCGGCGCGCTTCGGAGAAGGTGTTGATGAACGTGTTGAAGCCTTCGTCCTGCCACATGTACGCCCGCTCGTTGCTGCCCACGATCATGGGGAACCACATGTGCCCGATCTCGTGCGTCACTACGTTGTACAGGTCGTACACATCGTTGCTGATGTTCTCCATCGCGATCATCGGATACTCCATGCCGCTGATCGGTCCTTCCACCGCCGAGATGTGCGGCCAGGGATACGGGAACCAGCGCTCCGAATACTCGATGATCGACTGGCGCGACTGGTCGGCGGCGTCATGCCAATTCACCGCCGCGGCGGGGCGATAGTAGGCGTAGGCCATGATCCCCTTCCAGCTGGACGCATCCCACTGGAAGTCGGGCGACGCCGCCCACACGGCGTCGCGCACATTCTTCGCGCGGAAACGCCACGTCATCATGCCGCTCGTCCGCGCACGCGCGGTGCCCTTGGCGAGTTCCTCGGCCGTGATGAGCCGGATCACGGTGTCCGACCTGGCGGCCAACGCGTGACGAGCGATTTGCGTCGGCGTGAGCACCTCGCGCGCGTTCTGCAGTGCACCCGTGGCCGCCACGATATAGCCGGACGGTACCGTGATCGCGAGCGTGTAGTCGCCGTAGTCGAGATAGAACTCACCCTGCCCGAGGTACGGCTCGATGTTCCATCCGCGCACGTCGTCGTACACGGCCGCTCGCGGAAACCACTGCGCAATCTCGTACAGCGCGCCGTCGCGGCCCATGCGGTCGGCTCCGTGCTCGGGCACCGGGAAGCTCCACGCCATGTCCAGCACGGCCGTCTTCCCCGGGGCCAACGGCTCGGCGAAATCGACCTTCATCATCGTCTCGTTCAGGCGGCGGGCGAGCGGCATCCGCCGGGGGGCCCCGCCCTTCGCCGAGGCGAGGACTTGCTCGAGCTTCGAAAAGGTGTAGCCGCCGTCGAAGCCGCGTGCGCCGAAGCGCGACTCTTCAGGGAAGATGTAGGAGTTGAGCGACTTGGCGCGAAACGCGTTCTGCTCGACTTGCAGCCACATGAAGCGCAGCGTGTCTGGCGACCGGTTGGTGTAGCGCAGCGTGAGTTCGCCCGTGACGACTTTAGCCGCCGTATCGAGCGTGGCGGCGAGGGTGTAGTCGGCGCGGTTCTGCCAGTACTTCGCACCGGGTGCGCCGCTCCCGCTTCGCGATTCGTTGGCCGTGGGCAATACGAGCGGCGCGAA
>NZ_JBILKJ010000023.1:0-41210 GCF_044376735.1 Gemmatimonas sp. | reverse complement strand
TGAAGCAACGACGCGCCAGTGTGCGAACGTGCAGCGAGAGTTCTTCCACACAGAAGCTGATGATCGCGTTGGCGCGCAAGTCACCCGTAGACGCCACCTTGGCGACCACCGGCGCGAGCGTCGCGTACTGCCCGGGTGTCGCGACCGCCGCCCACGGGATCAACTCGTCGAGCGACTCCAGCTCGAGCGCCGTGAGAATGGCGCCAGTGAGCGCCGTGTCGGGCTCGCGCCCATCATGGGCCGCCGTAATCACGCTGAGGGCGCGCCGGCCCAACCACGCACCACTGCCTTCGTCGCCGATGTGCGGACCCCATCCGCCGCATCGCTCGACCCGTCCGTCGGGCCCTCGGGAGTAGGCCACTGATCCCGTACCAGAAATCAGCAGTACGCCGGCGGAATCGCCGAAGGCATCATCCATCGCGATCGTGGCGTCGGCTTGCACTGACACATCGTCGGCGATGCGGCGCGACGCCAGCGCCGACCACAGGGCTTGCGCCGCCCGTTCCTGTCCCGCACCTGCGACACCGACCACGCACACCGCCGGCCGGGTGTCCGTGCGATCGGCCGATGTCAGCGCTTCGGCGATCAACGACTTGATGATGTCCGCCGCAACCCCTTCGTGACCTGGCGTTAACGCGGTGCCGGCACCGTCCACACGCGCCAGCACATGGCCAGCGGCATCGGCCAGAACAACGCGGGTACGGCTGCCACCGCCGTCTACACCGACAACGAGCGGCGTCGGGTCGAGAGGTCCGGCACTCATGAACGATTCCCCTGAAGAACGTGCGGCGGCGCGGGCGCCGGGTGACTGAAGGATGACACGGCGCCCGTCACGAAAGTGATGGAAAGACCGATCAGGACGTACCACGGCCACGCAATCGACGCCACACCGTGCAACGTCGGCTCCATGGACGGATACGCCGACACGATCTGTTTCGCGAACACAATGAATGCCATGCAGCTGATGCCGACGCTCATGCCAAGGATCGCATCCCGTTGAATCGCGCGCGACCAGAAGAGTCCGAGGAAGAAGCCGCCCAGGAGCCCCCCCTGCGTGAACGAGGCGATCGACAGCGCAATCACGACCACGGGCGTCCCCTGTTCCTTGAACATGAGCGCGCCAGCTGTGAGAGCGATGCCCCATGCCAAGGCGAACAGTTTACTCACGCGAAGTGTCCGCGGATCGTCCGCCGATCGGCCGGTGAACGGAAGGTAGATATCGTAGGTGGACGACGCCGCCAATGCGTTAATGGCACCGGAATGCGTGCTCATCGTCGCCGCGATGATCGCCGCGACGATCAGCCCGATCAGGCCATGCGGCATGCGCTCGATGATGAACGTCGGGAAGATCTGGTCGGCCGTCGCAAAGGGCTGCCCACCATATACGACCCACAGACCGAGGCCCACCATCAGGAACAGTGCCATCTGCGCAAATACCGCAAATCCACTGCCGATGATCGCCACCTGTGCCTGCTTCAGCGATCGGCTTGACAGCAATCGCTGCACGATGATCTGATCCGTGCCATGCGACGCCATCGCGAGGAACGCGCCGCCGATGATGCCGGCGAACATCGTGTGAGGACGGTCGAAGCCGGTGTACCAGTCGATCCCCTGCAGCTTGCCCGCCGCTCCCGCTTGCGCGAGAATCGTCGTCCATCCACCGTCGACGGCCTGGCCGATCAGCACGATCGCCGAGATTCCGCCCATCAGGTAGATGCTCGCCTGCAAGAGCTCGGTCCACACCACCGCCTTCATCCCGCCGCGGTAGGTATAAATCACGGTCAGCACGCCGAGCACGACGATCGCGGCCGGCATGGTGTATTCCTTCGGCATGACGGGGCCGATGATCAGCGCAACGGGAATCGCCGTGGCGAATACACGAACGGCATCGGCCATCGCTCGTGTGATCATGAACACGATCGACGTGAAGCGCCGCGTGCCGAGGCCGAACCGCGTTTCCAGCAAGGCGTACGCCGTGACCAGATTGCCGGCGAAGTACCGAGGCAGGAGCGTGTAGGCCACCACGATGCGCCCCACGATGTAACCGGCCACGACTTCGAGAAAGCCAAGGTTCCCCGTGTATGCCAGTCCCGGGATGCTGATAAACGTGAGGGCGGAGGTCTCACTCGCCACGATCGAGAACATGACCGCCCACCACGGAATCGCCCGATCCGCGACGAAGTAGTCACTGGTCGATCGCTGCGTCCGACCGATCCACATCCCCAATGCCGTCGTGCCGCCGAGATACAGCAACAGCACGAGCAGGTCGAGCAGATTGAAGCGGCCGGTCACGAAGTCACACCGGTATCACGCGATGACATACGCCTCCATAGCGAAGTACTCGGCGAGGCCGAGCTGGTCCAACTGGGCCGACGTGGCCTTGTTGCGCTGCTCCACCCGCTGCCAGAATTCGCGGGCATCCTGTCCGGGGAACGGCGCGGAGTCCTTCTGCGACTGATGCTTGAAGATCGCCTGGATCTTGAGCGTGAGTTCTTCCTGCGACAACGGCACGAGCACGGTGGCCTCCGTAACCGGCCACTCCTGCCACGCGCCGCGGTACAGCCACACCTGCGGGGGCGTTGGCGCCTGCGGCCCGCCGTACACTTCCAAGAGCGCGCGGTCGATCGCTTCCTTGCACATCCGGTGCGTACCGTGCGGGTCGGACAAGTCGCCGGCGACGAAGATGATCTCGGGTTGCAGCTCACGCAGCAGTGTCGCAACGATCGCCACGTCGGCCGGACCGATCGGATCCTTGCGCACCTTCCCGGTCTGATAGAAGGGCAGGTTCAGGAAGCGTGCATGGTCCCGCGTCAGCCCCATGACCTCGATACCGCTCACCGCTTCGGACTCGCGGATGATGCGCTTGATGTCTTGCACTTCAGCGATGTCCACCTGACCGGCGTGCTTCGACTCCAGGAACTGATGCACCGTGTCGGCCAGCGTGCGGACCGCCGTGCCCTCACCGATTCGCTCCTGGTCGAGCCGCACCAGGAAATCCATATAGCGACGGACGTCGTGATCGAACACGGCGATGTTGCCGCTGGTCATATAAGCCACCATCACGTCGTTCTCATTCTCCACGAACTTGCGGAGAATGCCGCCCATGGAAATCACGTCGTCGTCGGGGTGTGGCGAAAAACACAGCGTCTTCATGCCGCGCGGCAGCTTGCTCTTCCCGCGGATCTTGGCGCCGAGCACGTTGAACACAAGGCCGTTCACGGCGCCCGGCGAGCCGTGCCGCGCTACCAGCGACGACATCGAGTGTTCGTCGTAGTCGAGCTGCGTCAGCTTGAGGATCGCCTTCTGGCACCGGCCAGCCAGCCAGGTCACAGCGCGTACGGCGAGAGCGTCATCCCAGCGCACGTCATCGATCAGCCACGGCGTAGCGACGCGCGTGAGATCGGCCGCGGCGGCGTTGTCCACGTAAAACGTCGTGTGCGGATGACGCTGCAGGAACGTCGCGGCGACGGCGCGATCGATGTCGCCTTCCACCGAGCGACGGACGATGCCCGACTTGTGCTCACCGGTCGCCAGAATCGCGATTTCACGCGCCTGCAGGATCGTCGCGATGCCCATGGTGATCGCTTCGCGCGGCACGTTGGCTTCGCCGAAAAAATCCGCCGCGGCATCTCGTCGCGTCACGGAATCGAGGTGGACCACACGCGTTCGGCTGTTCTCTCCGGAGCCCGGCTCGTTGAAGCCGATATGTCCCGTCTTGCCGATGCCGAGCAGCTGAAAATCCACACCGCCCGCCGCCACGATTGCCGCCTCGTAGGCCGCACAGGAGGCGTCGATCGCCGATCGATCCAGCGTGCCGTCCGGGATGTGGACGTTGTCGGGCTCGATATCGACGTGTGAGAACAAGTTCTCCCACATGAACCGGTGATACGAGTGAATGCTGCCCGGCGCCATCGGATAGTACTCGTCCAGGTTGAACGAGATCACATGGCGGAAACTCAGCCCGTCCTCGCGGTGCAGGCGGATGAGCTCACGGTAGACCCCGATCGGCGTCGAACCCGTGGCCAGTCCCAGCACGATCGACCGGCCGGCCGCCGCGCGCTCGCGCATGAGCGTCGCGATACGCCCGGCCACCAGCCGGGCCATCGCCTCGTGCTCGTCAATGATGATCGTCGGAATACGCTCGCGCACCGTCCCGTCAATGTCGGGGTGCACGAACATGGTGCCACTGACGTGCGCAGGCCCGCCGCTCGACTCGAGCGTGCGGGCCTGCGAACCTTCAGTGGCCGCCGGAGAACCGGAGGCCATGGTCATGAAAGAAGGTGTTGGGGCGTCGAGTCAGGCCGAGAAGGAACTGCCGCAACCGCAACCGCCGGTTGAGTTCGGATTCTTGAAGGTGAAGCCAGATCCCTGCATCGACGTGACATAGTCGATGGTCGTGCCGCTCAGATACTGCGCCGAAAACGGGTCGACGAAAAGCTTGATGCCCTCGAGCTCGAAGATCGTATCGTCGTCCGCGCTCTTGTCCTCGATCACCAGCCCGTACTTGAAGCCGCTGCACCCGCCCGGCATCACGGACACGCGAAGGCCACCCTGCTCGGGCGTGACGCCTTCCGCTTCCATGAACTTGCGGACTTCCGTCGCGGCCGTGGACGTGAGAACCACCATGACATCCGGCTGCTGCATCGTGCTCATTGCTGTCCTCCGAAGCGGCCGGCTGACACCCCGGCCTGATGGAGCGCACTGCCCGCACCCGATCGCACCCGCGATCGGCAACCGGGTCAGTGTCGCGTCTAGCTGAAGGGAAAATAGCGAGTGAATCGCTCCCGTTCAAGAAAGCCCCTCGTGAATCCTTGCTCATCGCCCCGGGCTTCCGCCCAATGCACCGACCGCCGCGTCCGCCAGCGCCGTGCGGACCCCACCGATCTTTCGGTTCTCGCGTGTTGGATTCACCCGGTTGGTGAGCAACAGCACGAACACGCCGCGCGCCGGATCCATCCACAAGGACGTGCCGGTAAACCCCGTGTGGCCGAATGCGAGCGGCGTCAGGCGACTACCAGCCGAGTTGCCCCCGGTCGGTGTCTCCCAGCCCAGCGCCCGCCGCGAGATCGTGGAGTCCTGCATGCGCGTGAACGTCGACACCGTAGCCGAGTCGAAGACCCGGACGCCGTCCAGCGTGCCGTGCCGCAGATACATGCGGGCGAAACGCGCCAGATCCTGACCCGTCGAAAACAACCCGGCGTGTCCCGATACGCCCCCGAGACGGACGGCATTCTCGTCGTGCACCTCGCCGCGGACCTTCCGCTGGCGCCAGGGATCCTCCTCGGTCGGCGCGATGCGCGGCAGCAAGGCCGCCGACGGGAGATAGCGCGTGTCAGTCATCCCCAGCGGCCCAAACACATGCGCCGAGTCGTAGGGGGCGAGCCGTTCACCACTTACCCGTTCCACCAGCTTGCCCAGCAGAATGAAGCCAAGGTCGCTGTACACGTACCGAACACCCGGCACCGTGTCCGGTGACGTTGCGAACAGCTGTTGCTCGGCCTCCTCAGGCGTCGCCGCCTCCTTGTACAGCGCGCGCCATGCCGGCATGCCCGACGAGTGTGACAACAGGTGCCGGACCGTGATCCGTTCCGCACCCGGCGCCTTCCAAGCCGGCAGATAGCGTACTACGGGCGAATCCAGCGCCACCCGGCCCGAGCCCACGAGCTGGATCATGGCACTCGTCGTGCCGATCACCTTGGTCAACGACGCCAGATCCCAGATGGTGGTGGCCGACGGCCGCGACCGATCGGCGACGTCCAGCTGCCCGACGCCATACTCGACGATCACGCCGTCGGCGGTGCCGACTGCCGCGTATGCCCCCGGAAACGCACTGTCGGCGATCGCTCGCGTCAGCACCGCGCGGACGCTGTCGCCGAGGCGCTGGGCCTGCGCGCGCGCGATCCCTCGGACCGGGGGCAACTCACGAGACCCGTTGGCATGTCTCGCGCACCCGGCCAGCATGCTCGCCCCGCTGACCAGCGCCAACATCCATGGCGTGCCCCGCTTGAGAAAGATGCGGTTCGGTGCGTTCGTGCAGGCAGCGCCGTGGCCGGTTCGGCCGGAGAGCAGCGCGGAATGGTAGGGGGCCGGTCGGGTCATGTGTTCGCGATGGGGCGGGATGTTGCGCGACCTGAGCGCAGCAGGATCTTCTGGAGGTAACGCGTGAAGGCCATCAAGACGCTGGTGCTGCTCTCGGTGATCGGTGTCGGATCGCTCGTGTCGGGGTGTGCGGGCGGCGGTCGCCCCGACAATGCGCCGATGCCCGACGAGGGTCTCGATGGAATGCCGATCGGGGACCGGAACCGCAAGGTCCGCCCCGGGATTACCGTGCTGTTGGACGATAGCATCAAGCTGATCGCCGGCAAGCGTGTCGCGCTCGTGACCAACCAAACGGGGGTGGACGAAAGAGGGCGTCGCTCCATCGACCTGCTGGCCATGGACCCGCGCGCCCAACGCGCCGGGGTGAAGCTGGTGCGCCTGTTTGCTCCGGAACATGGCGTGACTGGGACCGCCGATCGACCAAACCTCAGCGATGAGAAGGACGAGAAGACAGGCCTCACCATTCACGCGCTGTATCAGAGCCGCACCATAGCGCCGCCGGACAGTCTCCTCACTGATGTGGACGTGCTGGTGGTCGATCTCCAGGACATCGGCACGCGCACCTGGACGTACGTCGGCGTCATGCTCTACACCATGCAGGCGGGCGCAAAACGCGGGATCCCGGTGCTGGTGCTCGATCGCCCCAACCCGCTCACGGGCGCGCGCGCCGAAGGCGCCCTCCTCGATTCGGCGCTAGCCAATGCGGAGATGCCCGTCCCCGGCAATCGGACGAACGGCTTCGCACTCTATCCGATGCCCCTTCGCCATGGCCTCACCATGGGGGAGATGGCGCGGCTCTTTCAGACGCAGTTCAAGCTCGGGACCCGCCTCACCGTCGTGCCCATGCGGAACTGGCGACGCGGCATGTGGTTCGACGAGACGTCACTCCCCTGGGTCCGGCCGTCGCCGAACATGCCCAATATCACCAGCGCGCTCCTCTACCCCGCCTTGGTCCCGTTCGAGGCCAGTAACGTCTCCGTGGGACGCGGCACCGACGAGCCGTTCCAGCGCTTCGGCGCCGCGTGGCTCCGCGCCGATTCCGTCACCCGCATGCTCGAGGATCTCTCGCTCACGGGCGTGAAGTTCAAGGCCGAGCGGTTCACCCCGAACAAGCCCGGCGACGGCAAGTTCGCGGGACAGTCGATCCCCGGAATCCGGATCGAGGTCACAGACCGCGAGCGCGTCCAGCCCGCCCGTGTTGGTGCCGCCATCCTCTGGGCGCTCTCACGGGTGCACAAGGACTCGCTCCGGGTCACGGCGGCCGGCTTCGACCTGCGCCTGGGAGCCGCCCGCGTTCGGGAGGCCCTGCTGGGTGGGGCTGACCCCGACGCCGTGATGGATCGCCAGCTGCCAGCGGTGATCGCCTTCGAAAGGGACGCGAGACGCTTCTATCTCTACCGTTGATCGACGAGGAGTTCTAACTTTCACGAGCTAGTTACTTCCCTGTTACTTTAGCGCGAGCGAGATGCAGTCACTGTGGAGCGCTGTCCAGCGCGGATACATGCGAGTCATCGCCCCTGTGGCCGACTGGCTCGTTGCGCGGCGTGTGCGCCCCAACACGATCACGACCATCGGCACGATCTGCACGTGCACGGCGGGAGTGATCTTCGCGTCGGGGCACATCAGCGCCGGCGGCTGGTTCCTCGGACTCACCGCGCTGTTCGACGTGCTCGACGGAACCGTCGCCCGCCGGACGGGGCAGAGCACCATCTTTGGCGCGTTTTACGACTCCACGCTCGACCGTGTGGCCGATGGCTTCCTCTTTGGCGGCCTGCTGGTCTTCTACGCGACGCACCCGGTGCACGCCAGCCAGCCGATGGTCCTCGTCACGCTGGCCGCCCTCATCGCTACTTTCCTCACGTCGTACACGCGCGCCAGAGCCGAGGGGCTCGGCGTCGATGCGAAAGTGGGTATGCTGCAGCGTCCAGAGCGCATCACGCTCCTCTCCGCGCCGCAGGCGTTTTTTGGATTGGCGCTTAACGGCTGGATTCTCATCGGCATCGTCAGTCTGTTGGCCGTCACCGCGTGGATCACCGTCTTCCAGCGCATCAACTTCGTGTATCGTACGACCACTTCCCCCGGAGAATAAACGCAGTGTCCGAATCGACTCGCGGTAACGCCGCGGCCCCAGCCCCGGCAACGGGGAAGCTCGCCATCTTCACGCCGGGTCTCGGCGCCGTGGCCACCACGTTCATCGCTGGCGTTGAGCGCGTGCGCCGGGGACTCTCGGTGCCCATCGGATCGCTATCGCAGATGGCCACGATTCGCCTCGGGAAGCGCACGGACGGTCGGAGCCCGCTGATCAAGGATTTCGTCTCGCTGGCCAAGCTCGACGACATCGTGTTCGGCGCCTGGGACCCCATCCCCGACACGGCCTACGAGTCGGCCGTGAACGCCGGCGTCCTCGAGAAGGCCGACATCGAACCGATCGCGGATTTCCTCAAGAGCATCAAGCCGATGCCGGCCGTCTTCGAGAGTCGCTACGTCACGCGCATCACCCGCGCGACCAACGTCAAGACGGGCAAGAACAAGCGCGACCTCGCCGACCAGATTCGCGCCGACATTCGCCACGTCATGCAGAGCAATGGCGCGACCCGCGGCGTGATGGTGTGGACCGGATCGACCGAGACGTTCATCAGCCCGGGCCCGCAGCATCAGACCATCGAAGCGTTCGAGAAGGCAATGGACGAGAATGATGATGCGATCGCGCCCAGCATGCTGTACGCCTATGCCGCGATCATGGAAGGCATCCCGTACTGCAACGGTGCCCCGAATCTCTCCGCTGACTTCCCGGCGCTGCTCGACCTCGCCATCGCGAAGGGCGTCCCCGTCTCCGGCAAGGACTTCAAGACCGGGCAGACATGGATGAAGACCATCATCGCGCCGGGCCTCAAGGCGCGCATGCTTGGTCTCGAAGGCTGGTACTCCACGAACATCCTGGGCAATCGCGACGGCGAGGTCCTCGACGATCCCTCGTCGTTCAAGACGAAGGAAGCGTCGAAGCTCTCCGTGCTGCACACGATCCTGCAGCCTGAGATTTATCCGGAGCTCTACAAGGACTTCTCGCACGTCGTGCGCATCAACTACTACCCACCGCGCGGCGACAATAAGGAAGGCTGGGACAACATCGACATCAAGGGGTGGCTCGGCTACCCGATGCAGATCAAGATCAATTTCCTCTGCCGCGACTCCATCCTCGCGGCGCCGATGGTGCTTGACCTCGCGCTCTTCTCCGACTTTGCGATGCGCGCCGGCATGAAGGGCATTCAGGAATGGCTGAGCTTCTACTACAAAGCGCCGCAGGCCGCGCCGGGACTCCAGCCGGAACACGACCTGTTCATCCAGCAGACGAAGTTGAAGAACACGCTGCGTCACCTGATGGGCGAAGAGCAGATCACGCACCTCGGACTGGAATACTATCAATGACTCATGAGCGCACGCGTCGTCTCCGTCGCGTCGTGACACTCGCCGCCGCTGGCCTCGTGATGGCCAGCTGCGGAGGTGGGGCGAGTCCACCACCTACGAACGAACTCCGTTTCAAGACGGACGATTTCGTCATTCGGGTGTCGCCTGAGACGAAGCCGACGCGTGCGCTCGAGCCGATCTACTGGCGCGTCATGGTCCACGATGTCAAAAGCGGCCTCCCCATTCAGGGAGGCGAAGGGAGAATTTTCGGCACCAACCGCGATCGCAAAACCGTCTCCAACGGCCTCGCCGCTACCGAAGAGTTGGGGACCTACCGAAGTAACCTGATGTTCGTCACCGCAGGCATGTGGGCGATGGCCATTCAGTTCCGTCTCGACTCCACGAAGGTCTTGCAGAAAACGCCAGACTGGACGCAGGACATCATGGCCGCGGAGGAGCCGGGCGACTTTTCCCCGCCCGCGTCGTCGCGCCCGCCTGAACCACCACCGCGCGCCAAGGACACGACGCGTAAGGAACCCTGAGTATGCGGCACTTCCATCGGACCGCGCTCGCACCGGATCTCGTAATGGAGTCGGCTGATCGTTTTTTTCCGCTGATCGGTCTCGCCCGAGCGGCCGCCGATGCGAGGTCGCGCAGCTTTAGCGGTTCGCTCGGCACCCTGACGCTGTCGGTGAAAATGGAGGGCGGTCACTACACGTTCGTCGAAGCCCATACGGATCAGGTCGGTGAGAGCCGACTCGATAAGAACGTCAAGCGGTTCTTCAACGCCGTACATCGCCTCGCCGACCCTCGGCACACGATCGAGGCCGGTTACTGATGGCGAGGGCGCGCACTGGCCGTAACGCCCCCGCCGTCGGAGCGCGTCCCAGTGACGCCCTCTCGCGCGAGCGGAAGCTCGAGCTCTACTACTGGATGAAGCTCACGCGGCAACTCGAAGAGCGTCTGGTGAACCTGTACCGCCAAACCAAGGTCGTCGGCGGTCTTTTTCGTTCGCTCGGGCAGGAAGCTGATGCCGTCGGCAGTTGCTTCGCCCTTGAGCAGCGCGATGTCATGTCGCCGCTCATTCGCAACCTCGGGGCCATGCTCGTCAAAGGGGCGACGCCGGTCGAAGTGCTCAAGCAGTACATGGCCAAGGCCGATTCTCCCACCCGCGGCCGCGAACTCAACATCCACTTTGGCGACATCGGTGAAGCGGGTGTCACCCGCGGATTCCTCGGGCAGATCTCGCCGCTCGGGGATATGGTCCCAGTCATGACCGGGGTCACGATGTCGTTCAAGATGCGCGGCGAAGATCGCGTGGGACTCGTCTATGTCGGCGACGGCGCGACCAGCACCGGTGCCTTTCATGAGGGCATCAACTTCGCCGCCGTGCAGAGGTGCCCGCTGGTCGTCGTGGTCGAGAACAACGGGTACGCCTACTCCACCCCCACGCACAGGCAGTCGGCCGCGAAACACTTCGTCGACAAGGCGATCGGCTACGGTGTGCTGGGGCTGCAGGCCGACGGCAACGACGTCCTGGCCACCTACGACGTGACCAAGACGGCCGTTGACCACGCTCGCGCCGGCCACGGGGTGTCACTGGTCGAGCTGATCACGTATCGCCGCAAGGGACATGCCGAGCACGACAACCAGTCGTACGTGCCGGCCGGCGAGATCGAGCGGTGGGCGGCTGAGAATGATCCGATCGATCGCTATCGACGGGTGCTGCAGGCTGACCTCGGCGTCGCACCGGCTGAAATCGACGCCATCGACGCGCGCATCGTGCGCGAGATCGACGATGCGACCGATCTGGCCGAACGCTCTGGCACGCCCGATGCGCGTGAGGCCCTGATGGGTGTCTACGCCGAACCGCCCGTTGAGCAGCCTCTCTGGTTCCGCCGCGACGCCGACACCGAGGCGTACGGTCAGGAGCGACCCGAGAGTTGGGGCACCTGGAATGCCGACGGAGCGACGCCCTGATGGCCGAAATCACGTATCTCGAGGCGATCCGCGAGGCGCTCTTCGAGGAGATGGAGCGTGACCGCAATGTCTTCTGCATGGGCGAAGACATCGGGGCCTTCGGTGGCGCGTTCAAGGTCACCGAAGGGCTGCTGGCGAAGTTCGGCGAGCAGCGGGTCATCGACTCGCCGATTAGTGAGATCGCGCTCGTGGGAGCAGCGGCCGGCGCCGCGCACATGGGGATGCGGCCCGTGGTCGAAATGCAGTTCATCGACTTCATCGCCAACGCGTACGACATGCTCACCAACTACGTCGCCACGGCGCGCTATCGCGCGTTCCTGCCGTGCCCGATGGTGGTGCGCGGTCCCAGCGGCGGCTACGTCCGCGGTGGTCCGTTTCACTCCCAGAACCCGGAAGCCGGCTTCCTGCACACGCCCGGGCTCAAGATCGTGTATCCGTCCACGGCGGCGGATGCCAAGGGCTTGATGAAGGCGGCGATCCGCGACGACGACTGCGTGCTCTTCTTCGAGCACAAGTATCTCTATCGACGCGTGAAGGATGTCATGCCCGATGGCGATCATGTGGTGCCCATCGGCAAGGCACGCGTGGCGCGCGAAGGCAGCGACGTGTCAATCGTGACCTACGCCTCGACCGTCTGGAAGGCGCTCGAAGCCGCCGAGATCATGGCCGCCGAGGGTATCTCCGTCGAAGTCATCGACTTGCGCACGCTCGCGCCGATGGACGACGAGGCGATCTTCCGCACGGTCAAGAAGACGAATCGCCTGTTGATCGTGCATGAGGATACGCGCACGGGGGGGATGGCGGGGGAGATCACCGCGCGCGTCAACGAAACCTGCTTCGAATGGCTCGACGCACCAGTGTTGCGCGTCACGGCTGCGGACATCCCACTCCCGTACGCCCCAGCCCTCGAAGATTACGTGTTGCCGCAAACCGCCGATATCGTTCGAGCGGTCCGGCGCCTGACTGCGTATTGATGACGACCTCTGCTGGCGATGCCCAGAATCCTCTCCCCGAAGACCGCGTCGGTCGGAATATCGGGGTGGGGTGTTTTACGTTCTTTATCGGTGCAGTGAGCGGCGCGATGGTCGGCGTCGGGATCGGGAAGTTGCTGGGCTTCTTCGCGCGCTGTACTCCCATGGCGGGGTTGCCGGCGTGCGACTGGTGGGTGTACGCAGGGTACGGGGGGGCATTCGGCGCGATCACGCTGCCGGTGCTCGCCTTGTGGCGTTTGCGCCGCGCGGATCGCGCGGCCGATGCGGTTTCTTTAGATCGAGGATGATCGAGTGGCTCGTGTAGATGTCATTATGCCGCAGATGGGAGAATCCATCGCGGAAGGGACCGTTTCGCGGTGGCTGAAGAAGGTGGGGGACAACGTCAAACGCGACGAACCGCTCTTCGAGATCTCCACCGATAAGGTCGATGCCGAGATCCCGTCTCCGTCCGCCGGCATTCTGGTCGAGATCCTGATCGGAGAGGGGCAGACGGTTGCCATTCAGACCGTCGTGGCGCGCCTCGAGACCGACGCCGCGGTAGCGGCTTCCGCGCCGCCAGCCGCGCCCAGCGCGCCCGCTGCCGCCCCCGTGTCAGCACCCGTCACCGCATCTGCCGTGACGCCCCCGGCGCCGGTCGTCGCCTCGGCCGCGCCGTCGGCGCTGACGGCACCGGTTGGCTCCTTCGAGGAACGCGTGCGCACGAAGTCGTCTCCGCTCGTGCGCAAGATGGCGGCGGCACACGGCGTCGAGATCGCTGGCATGAGTGGCACCGGCATCGCCGGTCGTGTCACGCGCAAGGACCTCGACGCCGTGCTCGCCGCGAAGCCGGCCCCGAGCGTGGCCGCTGTTGTCGGCGCGTCCATGCACGCCCCGGCGGGGATCGAGGCGCGCGGTCCGCTACCCACCCCGTGGGCGGGCGACACCGTCGAGCCGATGTCCAAGATTCGGAAACTCACCTCCGATCACATGGCGCTCGCCATCAAGGTGGCGACGCATGTGACCTCCTTCTTCGAAGTCGACCTCACACGCGTGGCCCGCATCCGCACGGCGATGCGCAAGGACTTCGAAGCACAGTCCGGACAGAAGCTCACTTACCTGCCGTTCATCTTGCAGGCGGTCTGCGCGCAGCTCAAGCGCCATCCCGTGCTCAACGCCGCAGTTGCCGGCAACGACGTCATTCTCCGCAAGCCGATTAACCTCGGCATCGCCGTGGCGCTCGAACCCACGGGGCTCATCGTTCCCGTGCTGAAGCACGCCGACGAGCTCTCGCTCACCGGCCTCGCGCGCGGTACCAACGACCTCGCCGCCCGCGCCCGTAGCAAGAAGCTGAGCCCGACCGATGTCCAGGAGTCCACCTTCACCATCACGAATCCCGGCGTGTTCGGATCGCTGTTCGGCACGCCGATCATTCCCGTGGGGACCACGGCAATCCTTGGCCTCGGCGCCATCGAGAAGCGGGCGAAGGTCGTCACCGGTCCGGATGGCGAGGAGACGATCGCGATTCGCACCTGCGCGTATTTTTCCCTGTCGTTCGATCATCGGGTGATCGACGGCGCCGATGCCGATCGGTTCATGGCCGATCTCAAGAAGTCGCTGGAGTCGGTGCCCGATAACGGGTTCTGATTCCGATATGGCACGCGTGCTGGCCATGCAGGAGCGCGTGGTCGCCCACGCAGAGCGGGAAGCCTATCTGGCGGCCCTCGCAACCCGTCGGGCGCGCGCCGCTGCCGTGCTCGCACATTTCTGGGTCTTTGAACACGCCACCGATTCGGGTCGATTCGTCGAGTTCATGGAGGCCGCGAGCGAAGAAGCCATCGCCGCGGCTCGTGACGACGATGAAATGTCCGGACTCTGGCGCGAAGTACAAGGAGGCTGATATGCCCGCGCGACGCATCACGGTCGACGGACGTGAATGGCAGGTATACCCCTCCGGATTCCTCACCCAGTACGTCGGTGACGAGTTCGGAGTGATCTTCGTGACCGGAGTCGGCGATGACCGCGAGGTGCGTGTGACCCGCTATTCGCCGGTGGGCACGCGCGCGCGCGAACAATCGCTCGTCGAGCTTGACGTTGCGCAGCTCGTCGACCTCTTCCGCACGTCGCAGCCGGGTGCGCGCTCCCCTGAAGCGGGCTACCGCACGTGAACGGCGTGCCGGGCATATCGGGCCCGGAGACGATCTCGGGACGCGGCGAGTCCGCACTATTCGTCGACTTACAAGTGCACTCGACCGCCTCGGACGGCGCGCTGTCGCCCACGCGGGTCGTCGAGGCGGCGCGTGACGCGAAGCTGTACGCCATCGCGCTCACCGATCATGACACCGTCGATGGTGTCGCCGAGGCGACCGCCGCCGGTGCGGAGTTCGGGGTCCGCCTCATCGCGGGGGTCGAGCTCAGTTCGCATTTTGACGACGACGAACTCCACCTGCTCGGACTCCACCTTTCCAACCAGGACGCGATGCGTTCGGCCCTGCGCGGCCTGCAGGCGGGTCGGGTGGAGCGCGCCGTGCGGATTGTGGAGGTGCTCAATAAGCACAGCATTCCGGTCACCATGGACGCCGTGCTCGCCGAAGCGGACAAGGGGGCGGTCGGTCGTCCGCATGTGGCGCGGGCGATGGTCGCCGGCGGGTGGGTCCGTGATTTCCGTGAGGCGTTCGATCGCTGGATCGGCTTTGGCCGTCCCGCGTACATGGCGAAAGAACGCTTCGACGTGGCCGACGCCATCGCCTTGGTGCATCAGGCTGGTGGGCTCGCCGTCTGGGCGCACCCGGGTGAATCGGCGACGCCGACGCGCATTCTGCGGCTGGCCGACATGGGACTCGATGCCGTCGAGGTGTTGCACCCGAGTCATCCGCCGTCCCTGTCGCAGCGCCTGTTCGACAACACCGAGAAGGCCGGGCTACTGCCCAGCGGTGGGTCCGATTGGCACGGCACGCACGACGGTCCGCGCCGGCTCGGCGGGCAGCTCGTGCCGAAGATCTGGCTTGACTGGCAGGATGCGCGCGTGGCAGACCGCGCGGCGATGCTCCCGGCTGAGCGCCCAGCGGCCGGCACCGCCTGATGTCGAATCGCGTCGCGCTCGTCACCGGCGGCGCGCGGCGCGTTGGCGCGGAAATCGTGCGCAGCTTTGCCGCGCGCGGCTACGATGTGGTGGTGCACCACGGGAAATCGCCGGATGCAGCCGACGCGTTGGCCCAAGAGCTGCGCCGCACGCACGACGTGCGTATCGCAGTGGTGCAGGAGGATCTCGCGGATGTCGAGGCGCCGTCCCGCGTGGTCGACGCGGCGATGCGGGCGTTCGGGGCGCTCGACGTCGTCGTCAGCTCGGCCTCCGTCATGATGACGCATCCGTTCGATGCCGTCACGCCCGATCAGTGGGAGCAGACCTCGGCGGTCAATCTGCGTGCGCCCTTCTTTCTCATGCAGGCCGCCGCACGGGTCATGCGCGACGGCGGCGTCATCGTGCAACTCTCGGACCATCTCGCGTTCGAATCCATCTTCCCGACGCTCATCCCCCATCAGGTCACGAAGGCGGCGCTGACGCAGTTGGTGCGCACGACCGCCTCGGCGCTCGCGCCGCGCGTGCGGGTCAATGCCGTGGCGCCCGGACTGGTGCTCCCGCCGGACGATCTGGCGGACGACGCCATCGAGCGCTTCCTGCGCGATGTGCCGATGGGGCGCAGCGGCACGCCCCACGATGTGGCCCAGGCGGTGCACTTTCTCGTCGACGCGCCCTATGTCACCGGCATCGTGCTCCCGGTTGACGGTGGCCGTCATTTGCGTCGCTGAATGCCAGACACACTCCGCGACGCACACGCTGCGCCACTGTGTTTCGGGCGCCTTGTCATCATGGGTGGTGGATGCTACGGCAGCTGGTATGCTCAGCAACTCACGCGAGCCGCTCTGCGAGGGGCACTGCAGGTCGGTGAAGTCGTGGTGGTCGATCGCAACTCCGCCTGCCGCGTGGCCGGCCTCCTCGCAGCCGGTGCGTACCACGGATTGCCCTTGACCATTGCCGTTCGTGACTGGGATGCGTATGTGGCCGAGTGGCTCGGGCAGGGGCCGGACGCGGTCGCGCACGACGCGATGGTGCCATCGCCGCTGATGCACCACGTCTGTCTCGACTGGCTCATCGGCCGCGCGCGGGAACGGTGGCCGGAACGGCACATTCGCGTCGCTCCCCTCGAGCAGGCGCCGCCGACGCCGTGGGAACGGGCGTCGCCCGACGGGCGGCATTACGTCAGCTTCGCCACATGGATGTGCCCGGTGAATTGCATCGAACCGGCGCGCTGTCCGCACACGCGGGGCGTCCGAGACTGGAGCATGCCGCCGATGGTGCGCCAATACGTGGCGGACAACCCGTCGCTTCGCGGTCCCGTTATCTTTCCGTGTGTTCACCGCACGTATGGCGTCGGGATGATCGATGCCGCCGCGATCGCGGATGCTGATCGGCAACTCGCCGCATGGGGGGCCTCCGGCCCCTGTGCTGTGCTCGTCGGGACCGTTTCGCACTGTCACGGCGCGCTGGGTGTGCTGGCGATCGATTGAGTTCTCTTTCTCCTCGACGATATGTCCGACTCCCGTCCTGAAAACATCGTCATCATCGGTTCCGGCCCCGCTGCGTGGACCGCCGCGATCTATGCGGCGCGCGCCAACCTGAATCCGGTCGTCTTCGAAGGTGAGCCCGTCGGCACCGAGCTTCCGGGTGGGCAGCTGATGCTCACGACCGATATCGAGAACTTCCCCGGCTTCCCCGACGCCATCAGCGGCCCGGAACTCATGGACCGGATGCGCGCGCAGGCGGTGCATCACGGCGCGCGCGTCGTGTCCGAACTGGTCAAGCAGGTGGATCTCGCGTCGAAGCCGTTCGGGATCATCCCGAACTATTCTGCGCCGATCACGGCGCACACCGTCGTCATCGCCACCGGCGCAGCCGCGAAGTGGATTGGCCTCGACAACGAGTTGCGGTTGGCGCTCGCGGGCGGCGGCGTCTCCGCCTGTGCGGTGTGTGACGGCGCCATGCCGTTCTATCGCCAGAAGCGCCTCGCGGTCGTCGGCGGTGGCGACACGGCCATGGAAGAGGCCATGTATCTCACCAAGTTCGCCAGCGAGGTCGTGGTGATTCATCGCCGCGACAGCTTCCGCGCGTCGAAGGTCATGGCCAATCGTGTACTCGAGCACCCGAAGGTGCGCGTGATCTGGAATGCGCAGGTCACCGACGTCCTCGGCGATGAGTTCATCACCGGGCTACAGCTCACCGACACGGAAACGGGCGCGGTGAGCGAAATCGAAGTTGGCGGGCTCTTCGTCGCCATCGGGCATACGCCGAATACGAAGTTCCTGCGGGGGCAGCTCGACACCACGGAACACGGCTACATCAAAGTGTCGTCGTGGCGGACGGAAACGAATGTGCCCGGCGTGTTCGCCGCGGGCGACGTGATCGACGACTACTACCGCCAGGCCATTACCTCTGCGGGCACCGGATGCATGGCGGCGCTTGAGGCCGAGCGCTGGCTCGCGCATCACGGCATCGGCGAATCGCCCGTGCTGGAAACGGCCGAAGCGCCAGTCCCCGTCACGCCGGAGTCCGTGTTCTCGTGAGCCCCCTCACGCTCCAGCAACTCACCGTCGGTCCGCTCCAGGAGAACTGCTGGCTGCTGGCCGATCCGGTGAGCGGCAAGGCAGTCCTTGTGGATCCTGGCGACGAGTCGGAGGTGTTGCTGGCGGCGGTGGACGCCACAGGATGTGCCCTCGAGGCCATCTGGCTCACGCACGCGCACTTCGATCATGTCGGCGGCGTCGCCGGCGTCGTGGCCGCGCGTCCCGTGCCGATCTGGGTGCATCCGGCCGACGCGGTCCTCTACGCCAATGCGGCCAGTAGTGCCGCCCGCTGGGGGGTGGTGATCGACAACCCGCCGCCCGCTGATCACGAACTGGCCGAAGGCGATCGCGTGCAACTGGGCAGTTATCACTTCGACGTCTGGCATCTCCCTGGACACGCGCCGGGGCACGTGGCCTTCATCGGTCATGGACTCTGCTTCTCCGGGGATCTCCTCTTCGCCGGCTCGATCGGCCGGACCGATCTGCCGTTGTGCGACCCCACGGCGATGCAGCAGTCACTACTGAGAATGGCAAAGCTCGATGCCGAGACTCGGGTATTTCCTGGGCACGGTGTTGATACAACTATCGGGCGCGAGTTGTCGTCCAACCCGTTTCTGCGCGGTACTGCCCGGCCACTCGGCGCCTGAGCCTCGCTCTCTCTCTTTCCGGTTCTCGCATGTCGCCGTCCCTGTCTCACCGATTCCGCCCGCTTATCGCCGGACTGCTTGGCGTCACCGCAGCGACGGCCTGTTCGAGCGTCACGGAGAGCAACACCAAGCTCAGTAGCTACGGCGCGGTCACGATCACCGGCAAGAACGCACCGGCCGGACGGGCCACGGCCACCATCAATGCCGTCTTCTTTCAGGGACTGTCCGCGACGGCGCCCAACAGCGCCCTGCAGCAGGGTGATCAGTGCGCCTATGCCCTCATCGACAGCACCACGGGCGGAGCGACCGGCTCGCTCAAGGTGGGCGAAAGTCTTGCGCTCACCTTCGCCGGCGCCAGCGTCGCGATGCCATTCTCGTCGGCGTCCTCGCGCTATGAGCCAGCCACCGGCCCCGTGCTCAGCTACGCCGCCGGCGACGTGGCCGCGGTGAACGTGCCCGGGCTCGCCGGCGCGTTCCCGGCCGCATCGATCACCGTGAAGCTCGCCGAGCCGATCATTCCCGGACGACTGGTTGTTCCGGCCGCCGGCCTGCCACTCGACGTCACTTGGAACGCTACCAACGACGCGACAGCCGCGATCATTCTGTCTGTTCGCTACGGCACCACGCCCACCTCGACCGTTCCGAATGAGCAGATCTACTGCGCGCTCAAGGATGATGGCGCGTTTCAGGTGCCTGCATCCGGTCTCGCCGCATTCGTCGCATCGGCCCCCGCTTTGCGCTCGGTCACGATGATTCGCTGGCGAACCAAGGAAGTGCGCCCCGATTCCAGCAGCTTGCTCCACATCGTCTCGACCGTCGACACGATCGTTCGATTCCCCTGATCGCAGGGCTGCGGTGAACCCGGTGACCACGCGCATCGAGAAGGACCCGCTTGGTGAAGTACCGGTGCCCGCCGACGCGCTGTACGGCGTGCAGACCCAGCGCGCCGCCCGGAACTTCGCGATCAGCGGACTGCGCCCTCTCGAGCCGTTCGTGATCGCGCAGGTGTGGATCAAGAAAGCCGCCGCGATGACGCATCGGGATACTGGTCGGCTCGACGCGCGCCGGGCAGATGCGATCATCGCCGCCGCCGACGAGGTACTCGATGGGCAGCACCGCGAGCAGTTCATCGTCGATCCGTATCAGGCTGGCGCTGGGACCTCGCACAACATGAACGTGAACGAGGTGCTCGCCAATCGCGCGAACGAACTGCTCGGCGGCGTGCGCGGCACGTACACGCCCGTGCATCCGAACGACCACGTCAACATGGCGCAGAGCACCAACGACACGATCCCCACCAATATCCGCCTGGCCATCCTGCGGCAGTTGCCGTCGTTGCTGGCAGCCGTCGACGCGCTGCTCACCGCGCTCGAGAAGAAAGGAGTGGAGTTCGACGGCATCGTGAAGGCCGGGCGCACACATCTGCAGGACGCCATGCCCATCCGCCTCGGACAGGAGTTCACGGCCTATGCCGGTACCCTCGCGCGCTGCAGGAAGCGCGTACTCGAAGCGGCGGACTATCTCAACGACCTTGGCATCGGTGGCTCGGCGGTGGGCACCGGGGTGACTGTCGAGCCGGAGTATCCGGCTCGGATGAACACGCATCTGCGGGCGATCACCGGCATCGCCACACTGCGCATCGGTCGCGATCGGATTCAGCTCATGCAGAGCATGGGCGACGCGGCCGCCTTCTCGGCGGCGCTGCGCGGTCTGGCGCTCGATCTCTCGAAGATCGCGAGTGATTTGCGCCTCATGGCGTCCGGTCCTCGCACGGGGCTCGACGAGATCGTGCTGCCGGCCGTGCAGCCGGGTTCGTCCATCATGCCGGGCAAGATCAATCCATCGATCCCTGAGATGGTGAATCAGGTGTGCTTTCAGGTCGTCGGGTGCGACACCACCGTGGCGATGGCGGCGGAACACGGCCAGTTGGAACTCAACGTCATGATGCCGGTGATCGCACATAATGTGCTGTTGTCCATGCAGATTCTGACGAATGCGATCGCCGCGCTGGCGACGCGGTGTGTCGAAGGCATTGGCGCCAACACGGTAATGTGTGAGCACTGGGTCGAGCGGTCGGCGGCCCTGGCGACCGCACTGATGCCGCAGATCGGCTACGCGGCCGCCGCGGAGATCGCCAAGCGGTCGGTCCAGGAAGGCACGCTCATTCGTACCATGGTCAGACGGGACGGGTTATTGCCCCCCGAGGACGTCGACGCGGTCCTCGACCTCCGGAAAATGACCGAAATCGGGGTCCCGTCCGGCCGGCACGGGTCCGGCGCCGGTGGTTGAGTACGCCGCGGGCTTTTCCAGCGCGGAACTTGTCCGAGCGACCCGGGAGCCATAGACTCGACAGATGCGCATTACGACGTGGGCGGAATACGGACTCATTTGTGCCCTGCATCTTGCGCGTCGCGCGGGCACCGGGCCGGTCACGGGACGGGACGTCGCGGCGCGAGAGCGGCTGCCCGCCGATTACGTCGAGCAGATCCTTTTGCGCATGCGTCGCGCCGGCATCGTCGACAGCACACGCGGTGCGCGCGGTGGGTATGCCTTGGCGCGCTCGCCGGAGCACATCTCGGTCCGCGATGTGATTCAGGCGTCGGAACTGGCCACCTTCGACCTGCACTGCATCAGCCACCCCGTTGATGCGGACCGTTGCGCCGCCGATGAGAATTGCAGTATCCGCCCGGTCTGGCTGCTGCTGCAGCAGCGGATCGATGAGGTGCTCGAAGGCGTAAAGCTCAGCGACCTGCTGACCGATGAGGCATCGGTGCGTGATCGCGTAGGGCTCCCGCCCTACGAAGGCGTGCGCGAGCTCCCGGGCGCGCTACCGATCCTGCAGGGCTGACGACGCCAATGGGAATGTGGGCGGAGTGGCGCGCGCAGCGCGAACGCAGCCGACGGGCGGCAACCTACCTTGGTCGGTCGCTGCGCCCCCCCGAGGGGGCCGATGTCTCGTGGCTCGCGTCCCTCGACGTGCCGGAGCCCGTCGCCGTGCGGGAACTCGTTTTTGCCAAGCGCGCGATCGGCCTGATCGTCGCGGAACGCGATGCACTCGATGATCGCACCGCGTCCGACGTGGCGCATCAGTTGCTCCAGCTGCTCAGCCGGGAGTCGCGAGCCGACGTCGAGTGGGGCGAGCGCTGGCGAGCCTACACTGCCGCCCTCGCGATACGGGGCAGCGTTGAGTCGCCGGTCACCCGGTTGGGGCGCGTGTTGCTCGCCGGCGCCGGGATCTCGGAGCCGTCCGCCGATCAGCTGGCTCGAGCCACCGATTTCGTCCACCAGACTCGGAGCGCGGCCAACGAGGCGCTACGCGATGTCTTCGGCGTCGCCTCGCTCCCGGAGGACATTCGGCCCTCCGCGCTGCGAAGCTGATCGCCTCGGGAGCCGCTGCCGTCGATCGAGGTGCGCCTACACGAAAAAGGGGAAAGATGGCAGATGCCACCTTTCCCCTTCGTTCGTCTGATCATCGAGTGCCGAAGGCCGGACTCGAACCGGCACGTCCTTGCGGACACTGCGCCCTGAACGCAGCGCGTCTACCAATTCCACCACTCCGGCAGATCCTGAAGTCCTGTATGAAAACAGCCGTCCATACAAAATTCCAGCAGGGCCGTAAAGAATAGATCGAACATGCCTCCGAAGTCAACGCCATCGCGCGCTCTTCGTGCGTCTCGGGGTATTACGTTTCCTTCCAGTATGGCAAACAAGGACACCGAAGAACCCACAGAACTGATCGCGCGGAACAAGCGGGCGCGACACGACTATGAAATCCTGGATACCTGGGAGTGTGGCGTCGTGCTCACCGGCACCGAGGTCAAGGCGCTCCGCGAGGGGCGCGCCAACCTCACCGATGCCTTCGGAGTGATCAAGGACAACGAGGTGTTCCTGCTCAACCTCCACATCGGATCGTACGGGCAGGGCAACGTGTTCAATCACGAGCCGACCCGAACGCGCAAGCTGCTGATGCACCGCCGCGAGATCCGTCGCCTCATCGGCGCCGTCGAGCGGCAGGGACTCACGCTTGTCCCGCTTGACCTGTACTTCAAAAACGGTCGTGTGAAGGCGCGGCTCGCGCTCGTCCGTGGCAAGCAGCAGCATGACAAGCGCGAAGACCTCAAGAAGCGCGACGCCGAGCGCGAGATAGCGCGTGCGCTCAACAGGCGCTGAGCCGCGGAGCCGATGATGCCGCTCGGCGCGCTCGCGCTCGCACTGCAACTCTCGGCCGCCGTCCCAGCCGTACCGTCCCTTCCGCCGCTCGCCGTGCGGGCGGGGAACCGGATGCAGTCCGTGCCCACGATGCGACATCCAGATGGCGGCATTGCCATCCGCGCCGATGCGGTGGCCGAGGCGCTCGGCGGGCAGCTGGTGTCGCTCTCCAACGGCCGTGCGCGCTATCGGCTCGAGGTCGGCACCACCGGCGTAGACCTTGAGGCGGGCAGTGCGCTCGCGGTGATCGCCGGCGACACCGTCCCGCTCCGCGCGGGCGTCTTCCGGCGCGGTGGTCGACTGTACGTGCCGCTCGCCTTGGCGACCGAGCTGTTGCCACGGCTCGGTGCCGGGGTCCTGTTCGATCCGGACAAGGCGGAGCTGCGCCGGTTCGCTACGGTCACGGTCGCTCGGCGGGCGCCGGCGCCGCGCCCGCGCGCCGAGACGCCCCGTCCTGGCCTCCCGGCCTCGCCGGCCGACAACGTGCGGAGCGCACCGGCCAACCGGAGCGCCTCGCTCCGCCAGCGTGTGGTGGTCGTCGATGCCGGACACGGTGGCCGTGACAACGGCATGTCGGGACCCATTGGCGGCGGCCCCCGGGTGTACGAGAAGAACGTCACGTTGGCGGTGTCGAAACTGTTGCAGAGCGCACTCGAAGAGCGTGGCGTTCGCGTGGTCATGACGCGAACCACGGATACACTGATCGGGCTGTACGATCGTGGGCCCATCGCCAACGCAGCCAAGGGCGATTTGTTCGTCTCGATTCACGTCAATGCGGCCAATCCGCGCTGGCAGAATCCGGGCAGTGCGCGCGGCTTCGAAACGTATTTTCTCGCCGAAGCGAAAACCGAAGATGAGCGTCGGGTGGCGGCCATGGAAAACGAGGCGGTCAAGTTCGAAACCGATGCGGACGTCAGTCGCGATGATCCACTGGGGTTCATCATGCGGGACATGGCACAGAATGAGCATCTACGGGAGTCCATGCGGCTGGCGACGCTCATTCAAACCGGCCTGCGCACCGTGCATCCCGGTCCCAGCCGTGGGGTGAAACAGGCCGGATTGGCGGTGTTAGTCACAGCCTTCATGCCGGCCGTGCTGGTGGAGATCGGGTTCGGCACCAACCGGGCCGAAGCGCAGTACATGACCGACGGAGACCGGCAGCGCGAGCTCGCGTCGACGCTCGCCGACGCCGTCGTTCGCTACCTCGAGCAGTATGAGCGGAAGGTCGGAGGGGGCGGCTGATGCGTGGCGCACAGCGGCTGGCGCTGGTGTTTGCGGCGTGGCTCGTCGGTTCGGGGTGCGTCTACTACAACGGCATCTACAACGCGCAGGCAGAAGCCCGGCTGGCCGATGCCAAGCTGCGCCGCGACAACGACGGCGAAGCCGTGACCCGATTCCAACGCTCCGCGGCGATCGCCGAAACGGTGCTGGTACGGCACCCGAAGTCCCAATGGCGGAACCGCGCCCTGTATATCGCGGCGCGGAGCGGGGCCATGGCGGCCCAGTGCGAGCGCGCCGTGCCACGGCTGGAGCAGCTGCTGGGCGGTGCCACGCTGAACGGCACCGAGCGCACGCGGGCGCGCTTGGCGCTGGCCACCTGTGACGTGCGATCCGGGCGGAGCGCCGATGCCCGAGCCCGGCTCGACTCGCTGGTGCTCACCGACGATCGGGAGATCGCGCGACAGTCTCGCCTCTGGGCGGCTCGTGCGGCACTCAGCATGGGCGATCGCGACGCGGTGCCAGCATATCTCGGTGATCTCGACGCGGGCGTCCTGCAGTGGGAGCTCATCAACGCGTCGATGTCGGCGCGGGAGTATGCACGCGTCGAATCGCTCCTCGTGCAACGCGCCCGGTTGGGCGACTATCGCGAAGACGTGACGCGTGCATTGCGCGACCTGCTCGGCGACGGTCGCGTGCACGCGGCCCAACAGATTGTCGACCAGTACGACGCGGCACGCGTTCGCGACGACAGCCGCGCTCGGATGCATTACGTGCTCGGCGACATGCTTGCGCGCGTTGGGATCGACTCCTTGGCGCGACGGCATCTATACGCGGCCCGCACCCTGGCGCAACGCGACACGATCACCGCGCATGACGCGAATGCGCGGCTGGCGCTGCTGGCGCTCCCCCGCGTCACGTCGGAACGCGAGCTCGACACCCTGGTCGCGCGACAGGACAGTGTGGTGTGGCGCACCAGCTACGCGCGCCAGGTCGCGGAGCGCGTCCTCCTGTTCCGGTTGCTGGCCTCCCGTGGCGATGCCGAAAGCGCGTCGCTGTATCTCGCCGCCGAGGTCGCGCGCGATTCCCTGCGTGCGCCGGGGCTCGCTCGAGGTCTCTTCCTGCGCATCGCCCGCGAGTCGCCGTCGTCGCCACTCGTGCCGAACGCGTGGTACGCCGCCGCACTCCTCGAGCCCGACAGCGCCGGCGCGTGGCAGCGACGCGTCCTCGCGGACTTCGCCAATTCCTCCGTCGCGGCGCGGCTGCGTGGGGAGGACCCCACCGATCGCCCCGACTTTGTCAGTTCGCCCGACCTGTTGAGATTGAACTGGACCGATGCGCTCCGCATCTGGTCCGACAGCGTGCGCAAGCTGCGTCTTCCTCCCAAGCCGGCCGGATCTCGGTGACCGCGTGACAGCAACCGCAGGAATACAGCAACCGTGGCCCGTGGCGGGGATGGCCTTTCGCAACCCCATCGTACTCGCCGCCGGTACGGCGGGTTTCGGCAAGGAGGTCGAGGATGTCCTCGACCTCGCGGCCATCGGTGGGATCGCCACCAAGGCCGTCAGCGTGGCTCCGCGGCACGGGGCACCGCCACTCCGAGTCAGCGAGTTCGCTGGCGGGATGATCAACGCGATTGGCCTCGCCAACCCGGGGCTGGACGCCGTTCGTGCTGACTATCTCCCGTGGCTTTGGCACGCCTACCCCGACACCCGCGTCATCGTGAACGTGGTCGGGAACAGTGTCGAGGATTTCGAGACCGTTGTCGATGGGCTCGACGAGTTGCCGGGGGTGGATGCCTTCGAACTCAACGTCAGCTGCCCGAACGTGAAAGCGGGTGGACTGGAATTCGGTGCCGACCCCGTCGCGCTCGCCGCCTTGGTACGCGCGTCCCGGGCGAAGACTGCCCGGCCCATCTTCGTCAAGCTGTCGCCGACGCTCGGCGCCGGGGTGGTCGACGCCGCACGTGTGGCGATGGAGCACGGCGCGACAGGGCTGACGCTGGTGAACACCATGCCCGGGCTGGTGATCGATGCGGACCGCCGCCGACCCAAGATCGGCTTTGGCAGCGGCGGCGTGAGCGGTCCGGCGTTGCTCCCGCTGGGATTGCTGGCCACTTGGCGTGTCCGGCAGGCGCTACCCGGCGTTCCCCTCATCGGCCTGGGCGGCATTAGCACCGGCAACGACGCGGCCCAGTACCTGCTGGCGGGGGCCTCGCTGGTGGGTGTCGGGACGGCCGCGCTGCGTGATCCCCGCGCCCCCGAGCGCATCGCGCGTGAACTGTCTGCTTGGGCGGACCGGGCAGGGGTCCGCGACCTTCGCTCGATCATCGGCACCTTGGAGTGGCCATCGTGACCCCTGCGTCTTCTCCGACCGTCGATGCGACGGTCGCTCCGAACGTTATCCCGATCGTCGCGCTCGACGTTGCTGACCGGCGGGCAGCGCAGGTCGTGGTCTCCCGCCTTGGCGACGCCTGCGGCTTCTACAAAGTCGGATTGGAGCTGTTCGCGGCCGAAGGCCCCGAGATCGTGCACTGGCTGCGCGACGCCGGAAAGTTGGTGTTCGTGGACTTGAAGCTCCACGACATCCCCAACACGGTGCGTGGGGCCGCGCGCAGCGTTGCCCGCCACGGCGCGTCGCTACTCACGGTGCATGCCTCCGGTGGATCGGCCATGGTTCGCGCTGCAGTAGAGGGCGCCCAGGAGGGCGCCACGGCCGCAGTCGGCGGGTCGGCCCCGCGCGGTGGCTGTGGCATCCTCGGAGTGACCATCCTGACGAGCATGGATGCGGCCGGGATCAGCGAGGCGTGGGGGCGGGAGCCGGCCAACGTCACGACGGAGGTGGTACGACTGGCCGGGCTGGTGCACGGTGGGGGCGGCGCAGGGATCGTCTGCTCCGGCCACGAGGCGGCGGCGGTACAGGCCGCCTTCGGCACCGGCCTCGGCCTCTTGGTCCCCGGCATTCGCCTTCCGGGCGGCGACGCCCACGACCAGCGTCGCGTGATGACGCCTCGGGCTGCCGCGGACGCGGGCGCCCGTTGGTTGATCCTCGGCCGAGCCGTGACCGGGGCCGCCGATCCCGTCGCTGCTATGGCCACGGTCACCGCCTCACTTGCGGGAGCGGTCTAAGTCCACTAGGATGAGGGTCTTGCCCGTTTTCGGGTGGGATTCGAGGCCAATCCGCTGGCCACATTTGCTTCGCTCGTGCGCGGAATCGCGGTTACGCGATGCTTCATGAGCGATGGACGCATGGGGAGTCCAGCCAGCCAGAGCAATCTGGTGTGGGAGACTCCGTTGGCGCGTGAGCGCCAAGGTGACCCGTGAAAGTTCGGAGCAGCGTAAAGCCGATCTGTGAGCACTGCAAAGTCGTGAAGCGACAGGGCGTGACTCGCATCATCTGCAAGCGCAACCCCAAGCACAAGCAGCGTCAAGGCTGAGGGGAAGCGTAACTTATGGCACGTATCGCTGGCGTCGATCTCCCTCGTGAGAAGAAGGTTGAGATCGGCCTGACCTACATCTTCGGCATCGGTCGCAAGACCGCCCAGAAGATCCTCGCTGCCGCGGGCGTCTCGCCCGATCAGCGTGTCCGTGATCTCAACGACGCGGACGTCAACAAGCTCCGTCAGGAAATCGAGCGTAACATTCGCGTCGAAGGTGCCCTGCGCACCGAGATCGCGATGAACATCAAGCGCCTGATGGACATCGGCTCGTACCGTGGCACGCGCCATCGCCGCGGGCTTCCCGTGCGCGGGCAGCGCACGCACACGAACGCGCGCACCAAGAAGGGGCCGCGCCGCGCTATCGCGGGCAAGAAGAAGGTGACCAAGTAAGCCATGGCTACCGCAAAGAAGACCAAGCGCGTCGTCGAGGCCGAAGGCATCGCCCACGTCAGCGCCACGTTCAACAACACGACCATCACGATCACCGATATGCACGGCAACACGGTGTCGTGGGGCTCCGCTGGAAAGGCGGGCTTCAAGGGGTCGAAGAAGTCCACGCCGTTCGCCGCCACGGTGGCGTCCGAGCAGTGCGCGCGCGAAGCGCTCACCCTCGGCGTCCGCCGCGTGCACGTGCGCGTGCAGGGTCCGGGCAGCGGTCGTGAGTCCGCCATTCAGGCGCTCGCCGCGGCCGGCCTCCAGGTGAAGTCCATTCGTGACGTCACCCCGATTCCGCACAACGGCTGCCGTCCCCCCAAGCGTCGGAGGGTCTAAGACATGGCCCGTTATACTGGTCCCAGCTGCCGTCAGTGCCGTCGTGAGGGCGCCAAGCTCTTCCTGAAGGGCACCAAGTGCTTCACCGAAAAGTGCCCCGTCGAGCGTCGTCCGTACGCCCCGGGTCAGCACGGTCAGGCCACGGCGCGTCGGAAGAAAGCGTCCGAGTTCTCCAAGCAGTTGCGCGAGAAGCAGAAGATCAAGCGCATCTACGGCATCAGCGAGAAGCAGTTCCGCAACACCTTTGAGCGTGTGGCGTCAGCACCCGGTATCGCTGGCCACAACCTGTTGGCGGCGCTCGAAACGCGCCTCGACAATGTTGTGTACCGCATGGGCTTCGCCCCCAGCCGCAAGGCGGCGCGCCAGCTCATCCGTCACCGTCACATCGAGGTGAAGGGTCGCCTGCTGGACATCCCGTCCTATCAGGTCCGTCCGGGCGAAGAAGTGCGCGTCAAGCAGTCGTCGCGTGAACTCGTGCTCGTCATGTCTGCCATGGAACAGGCCGCGCGTGGTGCCTCGCTCTCCTGGATCGCCGTCGACAAGGAGTCGTTCAGCGGTCGGGTGCTCGAGAAGCCGCAGCGTCAGTCGATTCCGTTGGCGGCGCAGGAACAGCTCGTCGTCGAACTGTACTCCAAGTAAGACCCAGTACGCAGCTGCTGGAGCGCGGCTGGCACAGCGCGCCTCCAGCGGCGGTCGGGGCCCGAACCCCTTTACGGGGCTACCGCGCGTTCGGGGCGGGGTAGCGCGTCATCGGCGAGCATCGCCGGTGTGACCACTTCAATTTTTCGAACTCCATGGCAACGATCGATCTCTCAGGGCTGGTTCGCCCGCAGCTTGTCGAAGCAACCAAGCGCGAGGACACGCCCAATCTGGCCGAATTCCGTCTGCAGCCGCTTGAACGCGGCTTCGGACACACGCTGGGCAACGCCATGCGTCGACTGCTCTTGTCGTCGCTGCGCGGCTCCGCCGTGTGGGCGTTCCGTATTGATGGCGTGGTGCATGAGCACCAGACCATCGGCGGCGTCGTGGAAGACGTCCACCAGATTATCGGTAATCTCAAGACGCTCACGCTGGCGCTCCCCGATGATGTCGAGCAGACGGTGCTCCGCATCGCGAAATCGGGACCTGGCGCCGTCACGGCGGCCGACATCCAGGTCGGTGGTGGCGCCCGGGTCATCGACCCGACGCATCACCTCTTCACCATCACCGACGAGCGCGACTTCAATGTCGAACTCTACGTGAACAAGGGACGCGGCTACATCGAGAGCGATCAGCATCCCGCCGACAAGAATCTCTCCGTCGACGTGGTGCGCATCGATGCCATCTACAGCCCGGTACGCCGCGTCAACTTCGCCGTCTCTGAGACGCGCGTTGGGCAGCGGACCGACTACGACCGCCTCACGCTGACCGTCGAAACCAACGGCACGATGTCGCCCGAGGAAGCGGTGAGCTATGCCGCCGCACTGGCCCAGACCCACTTCCAGTACTTCGTGGGCTTTGGCTCGTCGGCCTCGGCACAGCCTGGTGCGGGTGGCGACGGCTCCAACAGCGACGCACTCCGCCTGGCCGAACTGTTCCGCACGCCGATCGACGATCTCGAACTCTCGGTTCGCTCGGTCAATTCACTCAAGAACTCAAACATCCGCTCGCTCGGCGATCTGGTTCGCCAGACCGAGGCGCAGATTCTGCAGGTCAAGAACTTCGGTAAGAAGTCGCTGCAGGAAATCGCCGCGCTGCTCGAGAAGGAAGGGCTCAACTTCGGCATGCGATACGAGGAAAGCACAGATGGTGTGCGCATCCTCGATATGGGCACCCCGCCCAGCCGCGCGGCCGAGAACGCGCCCGACGACGAAGACGACGAGGAGTAATTCCCATGCGCCATCGCAAGGCAAACCGCCAACTTCGGCGGACGAGTGAGCAGCGCCTCGCGCTGCTTCGCAACCTCGCTACCTCGCTCATCGAGCAGGGTGCGATCGAGACGACTGAGGCGAAGGCGAAAGAACTCCGCCCCTTCGTTGAGAAGCTGATCACCAAGGCCCGGACCGGCACGCTCCACGCGCGCCGCCTGGCTGGCAAACACGTCCACAAGCGTGAGGCGGCCGACAAGCTGTTTCAGGAAATCGGCCCCATGTTCGCCACGCGACCGGGCGGCTACACGCGCATTCTCAAGACCGGCCACCGCAAGGGTGACGGTGCGGAGATGGCGCGGATCGAATTGGTCCAGAGCTGAGGATATCGGACATGGCTATCGATAGACACCGCTGCTACGTCTGCGACAAGGGCGTTGCCTTTGGAAACAGCGTCTCGCACGCCAATAACAAAACGCGCCGCACCTGGAGACCCAATCTCCAGGTCGTTCGCACCCTCAGCGAAGGGAAGATCATCAAGGTCAAGGCCTGCACGCGGTGCATCGCGGCCGGTAAGATCACCCGCGCGCCGCGCGGTCAGGTTGCCGTCGCGTAGTACGCGTGCGGTGACGTCTCAGCGGGGAGCTCGCAGTTGCCGGGCTCCCCGCTTTGTACATGTGCGATCCGTCGTCGCCACTCACGACTCCTGACTTTCGACTGAGTACTCTGTTGAAGACTGCACTGATCACCGGGATTACCGGACAGGACGGCTCCTACCTCGCGGAGCTGCTGCTCGCCAAAGGCTATCGCGTGGTCGGCGTCGTCCGCCGCTCATCGACGACCCCTTACGAGCGCATTGCCCATCTCGTCGATCGCGTCGAACTCGTGTCGGCCGACCTGCTCGATCAGACGTCGCTTACCGACGTCGTGTACGAAACACAGCCCCACGAGATCTATAACCTCGCCGCGCAAAGCTTCGTGCAAACCTCGTGGACCCAGCCCGTGCTGACCGGCGAATTCACCGCGCTCGGTGTCACGCGGATGCTGGAAGCCATGCGCAAGGCCGCGCCCAAGTCGCGCTTCTATCAGGCCAGCTCGAGCGAGCAGTTCGGTAAGGTGGTCGAGACGCCGCAGCGCGAATCGACCCCGTTCTATCCCCGATCGCCGTATGGCGTCGCCAAGGTGTACGGCCACTGGATCACCGTGAACTATCGCGAAAGCTTCAATCTGTTCGCGGTCTCCGGCATCCTGTTCAATCACGAGTCACCGCGTCGCGGTCTCGAATTCGTGACGCGTAAGATCACCGACGCCGTCGCACGCATCAAACTCGGGCTCCAGCACGAGCTGCGGCTCGGCAACCTCGAAGCCCGTCGGGACTGGGGCTTCGCCGGGGACTACGTCGATGCCATGTGGCGCATGCTCCAGCTCGAAGAGCCCGATGACTTCGTGATCGGCACCGGCGAAACGTACTCCGTGCGTGATTTCTGCGCGGCCGCCTTCGGGGCGGTCGACCTCGACTACCGTGAGTATGTGACGCAGGATGAAAAGTTCTTCCGCCCCGCCGAGGTCGACCTGCTCGTGGCGGATCCGACCAAGGCCGAACAGAGACTGGGCTGGACGCCGCAAGTCCCGTTTGCCGAGTTGGTGCGTATGATGGTCGCCGCCGATCTCGCGCGGTACGAACGCGCACGGTGAGCCGAGCGTGAAGCGCGTGCTCGTGACCGGAGCCGCCGGCTTCGTCGGCTCGTACATGCTCCGCGCGCTGCAGCACGCTGGGGTCGAGTTGTTCGCACTCGCCACTGATCCGCCCGAGCACCCCGAGGCTGTCACCGGGGTCTCGGGCGTAACGTGGCGGTTTGGCGATCTCCGCGACGACGCGTACGTCGCCGACGTGGTCGCCGCCGCACAACCTGACACAGTCATCCATTTGGCGGCGATCTCCCACGTGCCCACGGCCGCTGCCGATCCGGCGCTGGCGTGCGAGGTGAACGTCACGGCCACCGCGCGACTGCTTTACCAGCTTGGCCTCGCCCGCGACGCCGGCGTCATCGACCCCACCGTGCTGGTCGTCGGTAGCGCCGAACAGTACGGCCGGCACGACACCCATGAGTTCCCGCTGGTCGAGAGCGCGATCCAAGCGCCGCGAACAGTGTACGCCGGCACCAAGGCGGCGCAGGAGATGCTGGCCCTGCAGTGCTGGCGCGCGACCGGTCTGAAGGTGGTCGTCGCACGGAGCTTTAACCACAGCGGTCGCGGGCAGCCTACGCGATTTCTGGTTCCCGCGCTGGTGCAGCGCGCCGTCGAACTCCGGGGGGCGCCGCCGGGGACGAGCCTGCCCGTCGGCAATCGTTCGCCGATACGCGACTTCCTCCATGTAAGTGACGTCGTCGCTGCGTATATTTCCCTCTGCCAACGGGGTACGCCTGGCGAGGCGTACAATGTGGCCAGCGGTACCGGATGGTCGGTGCAGCAGATTCTCGATCGGGTTCTGGCGCGTGCCGGGGTGCAGGCGACGCCCGTCGAGGATCCCTCGCTGGTACGCCCGGTTGACGTCCCCGTCCTGATCGGGGATTCGCGAAAATTGCAGCGGGCAACCGGATGGTCCGCCACCCGCTCTCTTGACGACATCATCGACGATCTCCTTCATGCCGCGACGCTCTGACCTGCACCGGATTCTCGTGATCGGCTCTGGACCGATCGTGATCGGGCAGGCTGCTGAATTTGACTACTCCGGAACGCAGGCCACTAAGGCCCTGCGTGAAGAGGGCTACGAGGTCATTCTCGTGAACTCCAATCCGGCCACGATCATGACCGACCCGGAGTTTGCCGACCGCACGTACGTGGAACCGGTGACGACCGAGTTTGTCGAGAAGGTCATCGCCAAGGAACGCCCCGACGCCATTCTGCCCACCATGGGTGGACAGACGGCGCTCAACGTCGCGCTTGCGCTCCATGACAGTGGCGTGCTTGCGAAGTACGGCTGCGAGCTCATCGGCGCCAACGCGCGGGCGATCCGCGTCGCGGAGGATCGCAAGCTCTTCGGTGAAGCGATGACGAAGATCGGGCTCAAATGCCCGACCGGTCGTACCGTGACGACCCTCGAGGAAGCGATCGCAGGCGTGGAGGAGACGGGCTTCCCCTCGATCATCCGTCCGTCCTTCACGCTCGGCGGTACCGGTGGCGGGATCGCCTACAATCGCGAAGAGTTCGAGACCATGGTGCGGCGCGGCCTCGACCTGTCGCCCGTGGGCTCCGTCCTCATCGAACGCTCCCTACTTGGCTGGAAGGAGTACGAACTCGAGGTGATGCGCGATTGCGCCGACAACGTCGTGATTGTCTGTTCGATCGAGAATCTCGACCCGATGGGGGTGCACACCGGTGATTCCATTACCGTTGCGCCCGCCATGACACTGACGGATCGCGAGTATCAGGGTATGCGCGATGCGGCGGTGGCCATCATTCGTGAGATCGGCGTCGATGCCGGTGGCTGTAACATTCAGTTCGCCGTGAACCCGCAGGACGGCGAGTTGATTGTCATCGAGATGAACCCGCGAGTGTCGCGCTCGTCGGCCCTGGCGTCCAAGGCGACCGGGTTTCCCATCGCGCGTATCGGCGCCAAGCTCGCCGTCGGCTACACACTCGACGAAGTGCCGAACGACATTACCAAGACGACACCGGCCAGCTTCGAACCGGTGCTCGACTACGTGATCGTGAAGTGCCCGCGATTCGCCTTCGAAAAGTTCACCTCGTCCGATCCGGGACTCACGACGCAGATGAAGTCCGTCGGCGAGTCGATGGCGATTGGACGAACCTTCAAGGAAGCCTTTCAGAAGGCGCTACGCGCACTCGAGACTGGCCGTAGCGGCTGGACCGTCGGCGAACGGCTCGTTGATGACCGACTCGTCGAAGGCTCGAAGGAGGAGCTCCGTGGCGCACTGCGCCGCCCCACGCCGGAGCGCATTTACCAGCTCAAGCGCGCCATGCTGCTGGGGATGGGTACCGTGGAGCTGCACGAGATCACCGGCATCGATCCGTGGTTCCTCGACCAGTTGCACGAGCTGATTGTCGCCGAGGCCGAGTACCAACACGAGGCCACGATCGATGCAGAGCGCGTGCGTCGCATGAAGCGCCTCGGCTTCTCCGATCGCCAGCTCGGCGCATTGCGCGGCGTCACCGAGCATGAGGCTCGCGCGTTGCGCTGGTCGCTCGGGGTGCGGCCGTCGTACAAGATGATTGATACCTGTGCCGGAGAGTTTCCCTCCAGTACGCCGTACCTGTACGGCTGTTACGACGAGGAGAGCGAGGCGGCAACCGAAGGCCGTCAGAAGGTCGTCATCCTCGGGTCAGGCCCCAATCGCATCGGGCAGGGGGTGGAGTTCGACTATTGCTGTGTCCGCGCCGTACTCGCGCTGCGTGAGCGTGGCTACGAGACCATCATGGTCAACTCGAACCCCGAGACCGTCTCCACTGACTTCGACATCTCGGACAAGCTCTACTTCGAGCCGCTGACGCTCGAAGACGTGCTCGAGATCGTCCATCGCGAGAACCCGCTCGGCGTCATCGTGCAGCTCGGCGGTCAAACGCCGCTCAAGCTGACGCGTCCGCTCGAGGCGGCCGGCGTGCGCATTCTCGGCACGTCGCCCGACGCCATTGACATCGCCGAGGACCGGCGGCGCTTTGAAGCCATCGTGCGCGAATTGGGCATCGCCCAGCCGGCCAACGGCACTGCCACCAGCGTCGATGAAGCGGTCGAGATCGCGGACCGCATTGGGTATCCTGTGTTGGTCCGCCCGTCGTACGTGCTGGGCGGTCGGGCGATGGAGATCGTCCACGACGCTGCGTCCTTGCGTGACTATTTCGAGCGCGCCGCCCGCGTGAGCGAAGACCGTCCGGTGCTGGTGGACAAGTTCCTCGAGGATGCGTTCGAGGCCGATGTCGACGCGCTCTCCGATGGGACCGATGTCGTCATTGGCTCGGTGATGGAGCACATCGAGAGTGCCGGCATCCATTCCGGGGACTCCGCCTGTGTGCTGCCGCCGTACCTTATTCCGAAGGACGCGGCCGATCAGATGCGGGCGCACACCGTCGCCTTCGCCAAGAAGCTCGGCGTCGTTGGCCTGATCAACGTACAGTACGCCTACAAAGACGGCGTCGTGTACGTCATCGAGGTCAATCCGCGTGCCTCGCGAACCGTACCGTTTGTCTCGAAGGCCATCGGTGTATCACTGGCCTCTGTCGCGGCGCGCCTGATGCTTGGCGAGACGTTAGTGGACATCGGCTTCACGTCGGAGATCGTGCCGCCGTTCTTCAGCGTGAAGGAAGCGGTGTTCCCGTTCAACAAGTTCCGCGAGTTTGATCCGGTGCTCGGCCCCGAGATGCGCTCTACCGGCGAAGTCATGGGCATCGACGAAGACTTCGGTACGGCGTTTATGAAATCGCAGCTGGCCGCCGACAACGCGCTCCCGCGTACGGGCGCCGTCTTCATCACGGTGAACGACTCGGACAAGCCGAGCGCCGCGAAGTTGGCGGCGCGTTTCCACGAGCTCGGTTTTGCGCTCTATGCCACCAGTGGAACCGCCGCCTATCTGCGTGAGCGCGGTATTCCCGTGCAGTCCGTGCTCAAGGTCAGCGAAGGACGCCCACACGGCGTCGATATGATCTTGAATGGCGAGATTCACCTGCTGGTGAACACGCCCCTCGGCAAGCACGCACAGGTCGATGACGAACGCTTGCGCCAGGCGGCCATCAGCAATCGTGTGCCCTACACGACCACGCTCTCGGCGGCGAGCGCCGCCGCCGAAGCAATCGCTGCCCGGCAGTCGCGCGAGCCAGGAGTGCGCTCCCTGCAGGAGTGGCACGTGATTCTGGCGTCGTCCCTCGCCGCCCGTGCGGCCGCCATTGGTGCGGCGTGACTATTCCGGGCATGATCGCGGCCGCCGGGCAGGGACACGTGGCGCTGGGTGCGGTGCTTGGCGAAGGCGCGCTCGTGCACGAGTCTGCCTACGTTGACGCTGGGGCGGTGATCGGTGCCGAGACACGGGTGTGGCATTTCTGCCACGTGCTCGGTGGCGCGGTGATCGGACCGCGATGCTCGCTTGGGCAGAACGTCGTCGTGATGAATGGCGTCGTGGTCGGCGAGAACGCCAAGATTCAGAACAACGTATCGCTGTACGAAGGGGTGGAACTGGAGGCCGATGTGTTCTGTGGTCCCTCCATGGTCTTCACGAACGTGTACAATCCGCGAAGTGCCGTGTCGCGGAAGCATGAATACCGTCGCACGTTGGTTCGCCGTGGCGCGACAATCGGCGCGAATGCGACAATCGTCTGCGGGGTGACGATCGGACGCTTCGCCTTTGTCGGCGCCGGCGCGGTGGTCAATCGTGATGTCCCCGACTACGCGCTCGTGGCAGGGGTGCCGGGCAAGCGCATCGGATGGATGTCGGAAGACGGCTACAAGCTGGAGTCCTTGAGTCTGAGTGCGGACGAGGGGGGGCATGAACTGCTGCGCTGCCCGGGGACCGACGTGCGATATGAACGGCATGGCGACGTGGTCGTACGCCTCGAGGAGACGGTATGAACATGAAGGCCATTCCCGCTGGTCAGCGTATCCGCGTGGCGTTGCTCGGATGCGGGCGCATCAGCAAGAACCACTTCGATGCGTTGGCGAAGCTCCCGGGGCTCGAGCTGGTGGCCGTCTGCGATATCGTCGCTGAGCGCGCGCAGCAGGCGGGCACGCAGTACGACGTACCGTGGTTCACCAGCTACGAACAGATGTTGGCCGACATCGCTAGCGACGCGGTCATCATCGCAACGCCATCAGGGCTTCATCCCCAGCACGGGATTCTTGCGGCTCGAGCTGGCCGCCACGTGATCTCGGAGAAGCCGATGGCGATCTCGCTTGCGGCCGCTGACGCCCTGGTGCAGGCCTGCGATGACCACCACGTGCACCTGTTTGTCGTGAAGCAGAACCGCCTCAATCCGCCGATCGTGCTGCTCAAGCGCGCGATCGAGCGCGGACGCTTCGGACGGATCTACATGGCAAACTGTACCGTGCGGTGGACCCGTCCGCAGGACTACTACGATCAGGCGCCGTGGCGAGGCACCTGGGAGTTCGACGGCGGCGCGTTCATGAACCAGGCGTCGCACTACGTCGATCTCGTGCAGTGGCTGGTTGGGCCGGTCGAGAGCGTGATGGCCAAGACCGCGACCCTGGCGCGGCGTATCGAGGCGGAAGACAGTGGGGCGGCAGTCCTGAAATTCCGCTCCGGCGCCATCGGCGTCATCGAAGTCACCATGCTCACCTTCCCCCGGAACCTGGAGGGATCGATCACGATCCTCGGCGAGAAGGGGAGCGTCAAGATTGGTGGCACGGCGGTCAACAAGGTCGAGCACTGGACCTTTGCCGATTACGATGACGATGACAAGCTCGTCGAGCAGGCGAACACCAGTCCGCCAAGCGTGTATGGTTTCGGACACGAAGGCTACTACCGCAACGTCGAGTCGGTGCTCCGCGGTGACGCGATCCCCGACACCGACGGTCGTGCCGGTCGCAAGTCGCTTGAACTGATTCTGGGGATCTACGAGTCGGCGAAGACCGGCCGTGACGTGCCCCTGCCGCTTCGCGTCAACATCTGAACTCATCCGTCATGGCCGTTCCTCTTCTCGATCTCAAGGCGCAGTACGCCACGATCCGCGACGAAGTCGTGGCCGCGGTCATGGACGTCGTGGATCAACAGGCGTTCATCCTCGGCGATCCGGTGGCGCAGTTGGAGTGCAGCGTGGCGGGACTGTCGCACGTCAAGTACGCCGTCGGCTGCGCCAATGGCACCGATGCCCTCCTGTTGGCGCTGCGTGCGCTCGACGTCGGTCCGGGCGACGAGGTCGTGACGACGCCTTTCACGTTCTTCGCGACCGCGGGTGCCGTCCACAACGTCGGGGCCCGCCCCGTGTTCGTCGACATCGATCCGCGCACGTTCAATGTCGCCCCCGACGCGATTCGGTCGGCCGTGGGCGACAAGACCAAGGCGGTCATCGCCGTCGATCTGTTCGGGCAGATGGCCGCGATCGAGCAGGTCACCGAGGCTGCTCGGGGACGACCGGTGATCGAAGATGCTGCCCAATCGATCGGCGCCAGCCGAATGATCAACGGCGCCAAGGTGATGGCCGGGGAGGCCGCGACGATTGGCACGTACAGCTTCTTTCCGTCGAAGAATCTCGGGGGCTACGGGGACGGCGGAATGATGGTGACCCAGGACGAAGTGCTGTTCGAGACACTCATGAAGCTGCGGACGCACGGCAGTCGTCGAACCTATTTTCACGAGATTGTCGGGTACAACAGCCGTCTCGACGCGTTGCAGGCGGCCGTGTTGCGCGCCAAGCTGCCACATCTCGAATCGTGGAGTGCGGCGCGGCGTCGCAATGCGGCCTACTACGATGCGGCGTTCGCTGATTTGGCTGATGTCGTCACCCCGTATATCGATCCAGCCAATACCTCGATCTACAACCAGTACACGATCCGCGTTCCGCAGCGTGATGCGCTTCAGACGCATCTCAAGGATCGCGGGATCGGTTGCTCGATTTACTATCCGCTTCCACTGCATTTGCAGCCGTGCTTCGCGTACCTCGGGTACCGGCAGGGGCAGTGCCCCGAGTCGGAACGCGCGGCGCTCGAAGTGCTCTCGCTGCCGGTCTTCCCTGAGCTCACTACTGCGCAACTCGATGAAGTCATCGCGGCAGTGCGAGCCTTCTTTGGACGCTGAGGCGTACGACATGGTCGTTTCCCCGTCGATGAAGGACCAGCTGCTCGCGAAAATTCAGGACCGTACTGCCGTCATTGGCGTGATCGGCCTGGGCTATGTGGGCTTGCCGCTCGCGATGGAGTTCGTGCACGCCGGCTTTCGCGTCATTGGGTACGACGTCAGCCAGCGCGTGGTCGACCTGCTCATGGCAGGGCAGTCGCATATCCAGGACATTCCGCACCACGTGGTGCAAGAGGCGGTGGCCGCGGGGAGTTTCGTCGCGACCGCGGTCGAGTCGCGGATCGGGGACTGCGACGCCATCTCGGTGGCGGTGCCCACGCCGCTCTCCAAGACCCGGGATCCGGACATGGCCTACGTGCTGGCGGCTGCCGATGCGATTGCCCGGCAGGCGCATCCCGGAATGTGCGTGGTGCTGGAAAGCACAACCTATCCGGGGACCACGCGCGAGCTGCTGCAGCCGCGGCTCGAGGCGATGGGGCTCACGGTCGGCAAGGACGTCTTCGTGGCGTTCAGCCCCGAACGCGTCGATCCGGGCAATCCCATCTATCAAACCAAGAACACCCCGAAGGTGGTTGGTGGCGTGACGCCGGCCTGTGTCGAAGTCGCCTGCGCCCTCTACGCCAGCTGTATCGACGTGGTCGTCCCGGTCTCCTCGCCGGAAGCGGCCGAGCTGGTGAAGCTGCTCGAGAACACCTTCCGCGCCGTCAACATCGGCCTGGTGAACGAAATCGCGATCGTGTGTGACAAACTGGGCGTGGACGTCTGGGAGGTCATCAACGCAGCGGCCACCAAGCCGTTCGGTTTCATGAAGTTCACGCCAGGCCCCGGCATCGGCGGCCACTGCATCCCGCTCGACCCGCACTATCTCGCGTGGAAGATGCGCACGCTCAACTACAAGACGCGCTTCATCGATCTCGCCAGCGAGATCAATTCGCACATGCCGGAGTGGGTCGTTCAGAAAGTGGCCGATGCCCTCAACGAGGTCCGCAAAGCGGTGCGCGGCAGCCGCGTGCTCGTCCTCGGTGTGGCGTACAAGCGCGACATCGACGACGTACGAGAAAGTCCGGCCCTCGATGTCATCCGTCTGCTCGAAGAGCGCGGTGCCCACGTGGAGTTCCACGATCCCTTCGTGCACGAGTTCCGAGAGGAAGGGCACATCCGCAAGGGCGTTGAGCTCAGCGACGAAATGCTGCGCTGGGCCGACGCCGTCGTTGTCGTCACCGATCACAAGAATGTCGATTACCAGCGCGTCGTTGACCACGCCGCGCTGCTCGTCGATACGCGAAATGTCACGGCTGGCCTCAAGGCCGGGCGTGCCCGCATCATCCCGCTGGCGTCCGGCACTCGGACCGTGGGTGCAGCTTCATGAACCAAGCGCCCCTTGGCGGAGTGGATCCGCGTGCGGTGCGTCGGGTACCAGAGTCCGAATGAGTCATCGACTGTCTCGCGTTGAATTCCGCCTGCTGATGCTGCTCGGCATTGCCGCCGCGCTCTCAGGCTGTTCTCGCGGTTTCCAACCTCGCGACTACGCGAATCCTGAAGCGCTCTTCCGCGCCTCCCTGCTGGAATTTCAGCGACAGAAGTGGGACAACGCGAAGATCGGCTTTGAGCGCCTGACGGGTGATCTGTCGGCGCGGGATCCGCTGTTGGCCCCCGCCTACTTCTATCTGGCGCTGTCGCACGAGAAGCAGAAGGAATACCTGCTCGCGGCGCAGGCCTTCGAACGCATCACCGACGGATTCCCCGACGATACGCTCGCGCCGACCGCAATGCTCGGAGTCGGTCGAAGCTATCAGAGCCTGTGGCGTCGGCCGTCCCTCGATCCCGAGAACGGGCAGAAGGCCGTGTCCATCCTGCGGGCGCTGCTCTCCTCGTATCCCGAGAGTAAGGAGACGGACGACGCCAAGAAGCGCATCGTACAGATCGAAGAGTGGATGGCCCAGAAGGACTATGACACCGGCGTCCATTACGTCCGTGTTCGGCGGGCCATCGATCCGGCGATCATCTACTTCAAAGACGTCGTCACCACGTACCCGAGCACCAAGGCGGCCCGCCTCTCCTGGTTGCGGCTCCACGAGCTGTACACGAAGATCCGTTGGAAAGAGGATGCCGCGGAAACGTGCACGGCCATGTGGCGCGCATACCCCGGGGACCCGCTGGTCAAGGTGGCCTGCGGGGCGGCACCGGCTGATTCGGCCAGCGCCGCCAAGGCTCCTCCACCCGCCGTCGCGTCGCCCGTCGCCTAC
>NZ_JBILKJ010000215.1:0-3806 GCF_044376735.1 Gemmatimonas sp. | reverse complement strand
ATCGGCGCGGCCTGATTCTCGAGTACAGCATCGCCGACAATCTGGTGCTCGGTCGTCAGCATCATTTCGGATCGTTCGGCACGCTCGATACGGCGCGGATTGCCGCGAACGCCGTCGAACAAGTGCGGCGGTTCGACATCCGTCCGGCCATGCCGTCGCTGCCGGCGCGGGCGCTGTCGGGCGGCAATCAGCAGAAGATCGTGATCGCGCGCGAAATGGGCCGCGAGTTCAGCGTGTTGCTGGCGGCGCAGCCCACGCGCGGTGTGGACGTGGGGGCGATCGAATTCATTCACGCGCAGCTGCGGGCCGCGCGTGATGCCGGCAAGGGGATTCTCCTGGTGAGCGCCGACCTGCCGGAAGTGCTCGCGCTCTCCGATCGCATTGCGGTGATGTACGGCGGACGGTTCGTGACCGTACTGCCGGCCGCACAGTGCACCGCCGAGCAATTGGGTCCTTACATGACGGGAGCGGCGGTATGAGTACCGGACCAGCGACGCCGCCGCGTGAACAGCAGCGCGCCATGCAGAGCACCGGCGAAGTGCGCGCGATGGCCGAACTGCCGGCCCACGCCGGCATCGGATTGGCGGGCGGCTTCCTGCCGCCGTTGGTGGCGCTCGCCATTGCCGCCGTGGTGGGCGACCTGCTCATCCTGAGCTTCGGCGAAGCACCGAGCACCGTGTTCCGCTTGCTGGTGGAAGGCACGTGGGGCAACGCCTACGGCATCGGGCAGGTGCTGTACAAGACGACCACCCTGACCTGCACCGGCCTCGCGTTTGCGCTGGCCGGGCGTGCAGGGCTGTTCAATGTGGGGGCCGAAGGACAGCTCGCCGCCGGTGGCTTTGGTGCCGCGCTGCTCGGCATGCTGCTGCCCGCCGGCACGCCGGCGCTGATTGCCGTGCCGCTGTGTCTCTTGGCGGCGATGCTGGTCGGTGCCGGCGTCGGCGCGGTGCCCGGTGCGTTGCGCGCGAAGTTCGGCGCGAGTGAGGTGATCGTGACGATCATGCTCAACTTCATCGTGCTGGCGTTTCTCAACTGGATCGTGTCGGCCAAGCTGCATGTGCCGGAGACACTGCATACGCCGCCGATTGCCGCAGGAATGGTACCGCGCTTCGCCGACAGCTTTGCGGCGTTCCGCGGCAGCGCGGCGAACTTCACGATCGTGTTCGCGGTGCTCGCCGCGGTGGCGAGTTGGTGGTACCTGTTCCGCACCCGCAGCGGCTATGAACTGCGTGCAGTGGGGCTGCAGCCCGATGCCGCCGAGTACGGCGGCGTGCGCGTGCCCCGCGTGCTGCTGGTCACGATGTGTTTGTCGGGGGCACTCGCCGGACTGGGTGGCATGAACTTCGTGCTCGGCTACAAGGGCTACTACGAAGAGGGGTTCGCCGGTGGTGCGGGCTTCCTCGGTATCGCGGTCGCGCTGGTAGGCCGCAATCATCCCTTCGGCATTCTGGGTGCCGCGCTGCTGTTCGCCACGTTGTCGCAGGGCGGACTGGCGGTGAACGCCATCGTGCCCAAGCAGCTCACCGATATTCTCACGGCGGTCGTGATTCTGGCGGTGGCCACTGCGGTGCCCGAAGTCCAGAAGCAGCTACGGGCGGCGGCGGCCAACGTGACGGCGGCGTTCTACCGTGATGCGCGGAAGGGGGTGTCATGATTCTGCTCACTTTCCTGCTGCAGACGATTCGCATTGCGATTCCCTATCTGCTCGCGGCGGCCGGTGGTGTGATGTCGGAGCGCGTCGGGATCATCGCGCTCGGCCTCGAAGGCCTGATGCTGGCCGGCGCGTTCGGCGCCGCGCTGGGCAGCTACTACGGCGGCAACGCGTGGGCGGGGCTGGCGGGTGCGCTGGTAGCCGGCGCATTGGTCACGGCGGTGCTGGCAGTCGCCACGCTCCGCTTCAAAGCCAATCAGGTGGTGGTCGGGGTGGCGATCAACCTGTTGGTGGTGGCGGTCACGCGCTTCTATCTGCGGCGCATCTTCGACAGCGCCAGCAACTCACCGCGCGTGCCGGGCTTCGGCGGCGAGGGCGCCGGTGGCCTGTTTGCGAGCTTCGTGAATCCGGTGGTGTGGATGGGATTGGCCGCGCTTCCCGTGTTGGCATGGGTGCTGTATCGCACGCCATTCGGATTGCGCGCGCGGGCCGTGGGCGAGAAACCGGAAGCCGCGGCCACGTTGGGTGTCGCCGTGACCCGATTGCGCCTGCAGGGATTGCTGATCGCCGGGTCGCTGGCGAGTCTAGGCGGGGCCTACCTCGCGCTCGACCAGCACCAGTTCTCGGACAGCATGACGGCGGGTCGCGGCTTCATCGCGCTGGCCGCCGTGATCTTCGGACGCTGGGAGCCGGTGCGCGTGGCGGTGGCGTGCGTCCTGTTCGCCGGGGCCGAGACCCTGCAGATTCAGCTGCAGGGTTCGCAGCTGATTCCCAGTCAGTTCGTGGAGATGATTCCCTACGTGCTGACGATTATCGCCGTGGCGGGCGTCGTCGGACGGAGTGTCGCACCGGCGGCCTTGGGGAAGACGGAATGACCGGGGCGCACACCGAAGAGCATCCGATCGACGGCGGCAAGACCGCGTTCGGCAAGCTCACGGTGCTGATGGTGACGGCCTTCATCGACATGCTCGGCATGCTGATGATTCTGCCGTTGTTGCCCTTCTACGCGAAGAGTCTCGGCGCCGGCGGATTCGTGGTGGGACTGCTGGTGAGCTCGTTCAGCGTGGCGCAGCTGCTCAGCGCGCCGTTGTGGGGACGGTTCAGCGACAAGCACGGCCGGCGGCCGGCGCTGATGGTCGGGCTGGCATCGAGTGCCGTTGCCTATGTCGTTTTCGCCTACGCCGACTCGCTCTGGCTGCTGCTGCTGTCACGCATCGTGCAGGGCGCCGGTGGCGGTACGGTGAGTGTGATCCAGGCCTACGTGGCCGATGCCACGCGTCCGGAAGACCGCGCCAAGAGCCTCGGGTGGCTGTCGGCGGCGACCAATGCGGGCGTGGCGCTCGGTCCGGTGATCGGCAGCTGGGTGCAGCACTGGGGGCCACATACGCCGGGGCTGGTGGCGGCGGGATTGTGCCTCGTCAACATCGTGTTCGCGTCGAAGTACCTCACCGAAGTACGCAAGCCGTTGGCCGACAACGCCGACGGATCGAAGCCGGTGCGGAAGGGCTCGCGCGAAGCCGTGTTCCGCGTGCTGAGTCATCCCAGCGAGCCGGCGTCGCGACTGATTCTGATCTACGCCATCGCGATCGGCGCGTTCCAGGGTACCACCGCCATTCTCGCGCTGTTCCTGGCCGCGCGGTTCGGCGTCACGGCCGATACGATCGGCTACTTCTTCATGTACATCGGCGTGCTAAGCGTGGTGGTGCGGGCGCTGTTCCTGGGCAAGATCGTGGACCGTTTCGGCGAGGCGCGACTGAGCCGATACGGCGTGATCTTGCTTGCCGCCGGCCTGCTGGGGCTGTCGTTCTCGCGCGACTACGTGACGCTGGCACTGGCGGTAGGACTGCTGCCGCTGGGGACCGCATTCACGTTCCCGTGTGTGACCGCGATGCTGTCGCGGGTGGTGGCGGGATCGGAGCGCGGGTTGTACATGGGTGTGCAGCAAACGTACGGCGGGATCACGCGAGTCGGTTTTCCGATCGTGCTGGGGTTTGCGTTCGATACGTTCGGGATGCAGAGCCCGTTCTGGATCAGCGCGACGCTGGTGCTGGCGACGCTGCTGTTGGGGAGGGATATGGAGCTGTATGCTCCCCGGGTGATGAAGGCTTCTTAGGGCTTTGGGCTTTGGGCTTTGGGCTTTGGGCTTTGGGCTTTG
>NZ_JBILKJ010000214.1:0-3808 GCF_044376735.1 Gemmatimonas sp. | reverse complement strand
ATGGACCGCCGCGTGGCGCTGAGGCGTCGCGGCGAGGCGGCCGCGGCTTCGCCACATATAGCGTGTGCATCGGCCCCTTGGTGTCGTGGGCCCGCACGCGCAGCGTTTCCACCAGCAGTCCGCTGACGCGCAGGGCATGCGCGAAGGCCGGATCATCGCCCACCGACCAGTAGGCGATCACGCCCGGTGGACGCAGCGCTGCTACCGTGGTCGCAATGCCACGGTGCGCATAGAGGCGCGCGTTCTCCGACATGATCATGCCGTCGGGACCGTTGTCGGTGTCGAGCATGATCGCATCGAACTGACCGGCGTGATTTCGCAGCACATTCACGATGTCATCATGTACCACGCGCACGCGCGGATCTTTCAGCGTCTCCACCGAAATCCCGTACTCGGGATTCGCATTCCACGCGATCACTTCGGCCAGAAACTCCGCCACCACGACTTCAGCATCGTCGGCCACTTCCTTGAGCGCGGCGCGCAAGGTGAAGCCGAGCCCGAGCCCGCCAATCAGCACGCGGGCGCCGGGCTTGCTCTTGAGCCCCACACAGGCGACTTCGGCCAGGCGGTCTTCCGAAAGATGCCGACGCTGCGACATCAGCTCGATGCCGTTGGCGCGAATGAGATACGAGCCGTCGTGCCGGAACAGCTCGAGCAGCGAGCCATCGGGAGTGCGGGCGTTGCCAAGACGTTCGAAAGGCTTCATGCGATGCTCAAGAAGACGGAACGACCGTGGCCGACACGATGGAATCGAGGGCCGGGAACCACCGGTCGAGATACTTGTTTCCGCGAGACATGATACGTGACTGTACGGGATCTTCACCGTACTCGAAGTTCAAGCGTTCGAGCACGTCCATACCCTCGACCACCGCGCCGATCGGCGCGTACAGCTTCTGCCGATCGAGCTTGGCCGAGTTATCGACGAGATTGACGTACAGCTGCACCATGCGGCTGTTGGCGTCGACCGTGGTGAACGCCACCGTGCCCCGCGTGTTGCTCAGTCGCTGCGGCTCGTCGGCCATCGCCGACTGCGCCCACTTCGCATTCACCGCCGGATCCCCGTGAATGCCGAACTGCACCACGAATCCCGGCACCATGCGGAAGAACCGGTTCCCTGCATAGTAGCCGATCGTGACCAATTCGTAGAATCGATCGGCGCCGCGCGGCGCGAGCGCACGCGTGACCTCGATGGTGAACGGCCCCTTGCTGGTCTCGACACGCACGCGGTACGTATCGGGGCTGCGCATCGGCGTGGCGGCGGGTGCGGGAATCACGCGGGGCACGGCCTTCGCGGTCGGTGTGCGCGGTTCGGCCGAGCAGGCGGCCATTGCGGTCAGGCCGATCGCCAACACGATCCGGGTGGTTCGTACGCTCATGCCATGACGCTCGATTGAACTAGTCGTCCGTAGGTTCACGCGAAGTCCGCGAAGAACGCGAAGACTCGCGAAGAGAATCTATGCTGCTGTTCTTCGCAAATCTTCGCGGCCCTTCGCGAGCTTCGCGTGAATCAGCGATCTCAGTCGTGGCGCCTACGCCATCCGACACAACGCCCTGTAGATTCCAAGAGAACCCTCGGCCTCTCACCGTATGCCTAGTCTACCCCGCCGCTCAACCCAGCGCACCGTCGCGATCTGTGCGGCCGTCGTGCTACCGCTGGCCTCATGCGTGGGCGAGCGTGACCAGTTGCCCGACACGCCCATCACCGCCCCCAAGGCGCCGCTGGAGACGCATCTCCGCGGCCGCGTACAAGATCTCGTGACAGCACTGCCGATCGGCGGCGCCCGCGTCACGGTCGATGCCGCGTCGGATACCAGCCACGACGACGGCAGCTATAACCTGCAGCGACTCCGCGTGGGCGCGTCCGAGATCGTGACCGTGCGGGCGGGCTACGACACAGCGCGCACGCTGCTGCCGCTGCTGGGAGGCGATCAGGAGTTCATCGTGCGACTGCGGAAGACGGTGCAGTAGTCGCCAGTTCCGGGTGGCTCGCACGCTCATGCCATGACGCTCGCTTGAACTGGTAGTCCGTAGGTTCACGCGAAGTCCGCGAAGAACGCGAAGGTTCGCGAAGGACAGCAAGTAGATTTTCTTCGCGTGTCTTCGCGTGTCTTCGCGAGCTTCGCGTGAACCAGCGATTTCAGCCCGGCACGACGCTGTCCGTCGAGCCACGAGAACATCAGTCCTCGTCTTCCACCCACAGCACCGCCGTCACGCCATCGCCAACGCACACGATGCCGGCGTCGAGCGCCGATTCCGTGAGCGGATCGAAGCTGAAGCCACTGGCGTGCTGCGAGTCGTCACTGAACACCTCGGCCCAGTCGCCGTTGGTGAAGCAGCTGAACGGTTCCGGCACCATCGTCAGCAGCTCGTTCACCAACGCCTCAGCTTCCGCGGCCTGGATGATCACCGCGTTGCTGGCGAGATCGCGTCCGAGCACGCCGGCGGCAATGCGAAGCGCATCGCTCTCGCTCACTTCCAGCCAGCCCTCGCCGAGCGCGTGCAGCCCCAGGCTTTCGACGGCCTGATCAGCCAGGATCCGTGATTTCGCCCACTGCGGCTGCGGCACCAGCGCGCAGGTCACGCGGCCACTCGTTCGCTTCGCGATGATCGTATCAGTCAGCATGTTGGATAAAGGGAGGTTCCGCTCAATATGCCACGGGTATTGGACGAGACGGAGCGCAGACCCGAGATTGCAGGAATTCCCACCCCTCCCCCCGAACGTGGATATGCCGATGGTTCGCTCCTCTCTACTCGCCGCCGTCGCCCTGGCGGCGATCACCGCACCGGCCACCGCCCCGCTTTCGGCGCAGGCACCCGACGCCATCCCTGCCAAGTACGCCGAGGTCGCGAACCGCATCATCGCCGCCGCTCAGGCCGACTCGGCCGGCGCGTGGAACCGTATCGCCGAACTGACCGACCGGTTCGGCCATCGGCTGTCGGGTTCCAAGGCCCTCGAAGACGCGATTATGTGGACCGCCGCCACGATGGAGAAGGACGGCCTCGCGAACGTGAAGCGCGAGAAGGTCATGGTGCCGCATTGGGTGCGCGGCGCCGAGTCGCTGGAGCTGGTGGCGCCGCGTCGGCAGCTGCTGCCCATGCTCGGCCTCGGTGGCAGCATCGCCACGCCGGCCGCCGGCATCACCGCCGAGGTGATGGTGGTGGCCAGCTTCGAAGAGCTCACGCAGCGCGCCGCCGAAGCCAAGGGCAAGATCGTGCTGTATGATGCCGAGTGGCGCGACTACGGCTACAACGGCTCGTTCCGACGCCTTGGTGCGATTGCCGCCGCCAAGGTCGGTGCCGTGGCGTCGCTGGCGCGCGCGGCGGGTCCGTACAGCATGCGCACGCCGCACACCGGCAGCATGAGCTACGACTCCACGGTGAAGAAGATTCCGCACGCCAGCGTGACGTCGGAAGACGCGATGATGATGCGTCGCATGATCAACCGCGGCGACACGGTGCGCGTGACGCTCAAGATGAGCGCGAAGATGTTGCCCGATGCGCAGAGCCACAACGTGATGGGTGAACTGCGCGGCCGCGAGAAACCCGACGAGATCGTGGTGATGGGTGGCCACATCGATTCGTGGGATGTGGGTCAGGGCGCCATGGACGACGCGGGCGGCGTCGTGATCGCGTGGGAAGCGATTCGCCTGCTGAAGAAGCTTGGCCTCACGCCGCGTCGCACGATCCGCGCCGTGGGCTGGACGAACGAAGAGAACGGCATGCGCGGCGGCAACGCGTATCGCGATGCACACCAGCACGAGACGCACCAACTGGCCATCGAATCCGACGGTGGCGTGTTCTCACCGCT
>NZ_JBILKJ010000213.1:0-3827 GCF_044376735.1 Gemmatimonas sp. | reverse complement strand
GTCAGCAGACGGCCTCGATCGGCAATCCGGCGCTCGAGGCCACGACGGCGCTGGCATACGACGTCATGATCGAGCGCTACTTCCGCTCGGTCGGCTTCATGTCGGCCGGCGCGTTCTACAAGGACCTTAAGAACTTCATCTTCCCGACCGCGCGCGCACGTCGCACCGATGAAGCGCTCGGTCCCGATGCCACGCAGGTCATCCAGCCGGTCAACGGCCCGACGGCCAAGCTGTACGGCTTCGAAGTCGCGTGGCAGCAGAACCTCACGTTCCTCCCCGGCATGCTGGCAGGCCTCGGCCTCAACGCGAACTACACGTACACCAAGTCGATCGCGGAAATCCCGGGTCGTGGCCGCGAAGGTGTGGACACGCCGCTCCCCGGCCAGACCGGTAACGCCGGCAACCTCGGCATCTTCTTCGACCGTGGTCCCGTGTCACTCCGTGTCGGCGCGAACTACTCGGGCGAGTTCCTCTCCACGATCAACGCCCTCACTTCGGAAGGTGACACGCGGACCCGCGACCGTCTCCAGTGGGATGCGTCGGGCACCTATCAGATCCGCTCCGGCATCAAGCTCTTCGCCGAAGCGATCAACCTGTCCAACACGCCGCTCCGCGCGACGGTGGGCGATCGCCTCACCCGCGGTGGCGGTGGCGATGATCCGAGCTACGAGTTCTACAAGCCGTGGGGCATGGTAGGAATGCGCATCGAGCGGTAATCGTCGGAACGGCAGCGCCGGATCCAACGACAAAGGGCCCCGTCCTGCGAGGTATCGCAGGACGGGGCCCTCGTCTTTCACCGCGGCGTTACGGCGTCGCGGTGCACCCCGCCACGACCGCGCACTTCGGATCGAGCGCCGGCAGGTTGAGCCGCTTCAACTCGGCATTCACCGCCGCCAGATCGACCTTCCACACCGTCTCGAGCTTCGTGGTGTAGCCACCAAGCTCCTTGGTGAGGATGCTGAGGATCTCCGGCATGTACGTGCCCGGCGGACCGTCACCGCGCTCCGACATCGACAACAGATTCGCCAGACGGTTGTTCACGCGGATGGGGAAGTTGAGCGGGTCCTGGCCGCTCTGGTTCTTCACCTGATAGACGCTCTCTTCCACCGCCGAGGCGTTGGTCTTGAGCGTGCCGCCCTTCTCGGCCAGCGCCGCATCCTGGCTACGCTTGAGCCGATCCGCCAGCTGCTCCTTCACGCGACGGATGTCGATCACCGCCTTCTGCGCTTCGTTCGTCCGGTCGCGCACCTGCTTGCCGAACGCATACTGCGCGCGCAGATCGGCATCGGTCACGTCCGGCAGCAACGGGCTGCGCGTGATGGTCATCGGTGCCGTGAGCGTCTTGCCATCGGCGGTGAGGCGTACGGTGTAGCGCCCCGGCGGCAGCGCCGGCCCGGCCGTCCCCGCGCCCCAGAGGATCATGCCAGGGAAGCTTTCGATTCCGGTGGCGCGCATGTCGTACGTGTACCGCGAGAGACCGGCCGCCAACGGGAACGACGCCGACGTGCCACGACGACGGCCCGCACCGGCTCCTGCAGCCGCAGTCGCCGTATCACCAGTGAGTTCGCGCAGCACGGCGCCCGCTGAATCGAGGATCGCCAACGTCGCGCGCTTCGGCGCCGTCTTGAACGTCCAGCTCATCGGCACGCCGGCGCTGGAACGGATACCGACAGGCGGCGCGAACAGATGCGCGTCGGCGGCCAGCACCGCCGGAGTCGCCTGACGCAGCGGCGCCACGTTGTCGAGCACCCAGAAACCACGGCCGTGCGACGAGATCACGAGATCGTTGGCCTCCACGATCAGGTCGGAGATCGGCGTATCAGGCATGTTGAGCTTGAGACTCTGCCAGTTCGCGCCGTCATCGTACGACAGGTACACCCCGTGCTGCGTGGCAGCGTACAGCAGCCCCTTGCGGGCGGGATCCTCGCGCACGGCATGCACGTAGTCTTCCGCGCCAAGTCCGTTCACGATCTTCGTCCACGTCTTGCCGAAGTCGGTCGTGCGGAAAATGTACGGGGCGCGATCGTTCAGCAGCGGACGGCGCACCGACATGTACATCGTGCCCGCATCGAACGCAGACGCGTCGATCTGCGACACCCGTCCGAAATCGGGCATGTCCTTCGGCGTCACGTTGGTCCACGTCAGGCCGCCGTTGCGCGTCACATGCACCAGACCGTCGTCGGAACCGGTCCAGATCACATTCACGTCCTTCTTGCTCGGCCCCACCGAGAAGATCACGCCGTACACTTCCGGGCCGTTCATATCGCCGGTAATCGGACCGCCCGACTTCTCTTGCGTTTCCGGCGCGTGACGCGTCAGGTCACCGCTCAGCACCTTCCACGTCCGGCCACCATCGAGCGAACGCCACAGGCGCTGCGACGACACGAACAGCATCTTCGGATTGATCGGCGAGAACAGAATCGGGAACGTCCACTGCCACCGTTCCCGGATGTCCTTCGACGGCTCGCCGGAATAGAACCACGGATACGGGTTCACTTCGCGCGACAGCCCCGTCTTCTTGTTGAATTTGTCGACGTAGCCGCCGTTGTTCGTGCCGGAGTAGAAGATGTCCGGATCGAGCGGGTCGGCCGCGATGTAGCCGGGCTCACCACCGCCCACCTGATACGACACCGCCATGCCGCCCGCCGCCTGCTGCGCGCCGTAGGGCCGTCCAGCGTTCCACTGCGACGGCGTGCACAGCGTGCTGTTGTCCTGCTGCGATCCGCAGATGTGATACGGAATGTGCTTCGTCGTAATCACGTGATACCACTGCGCGGTCGGGAAGTCCTGCTCGGTCCACTTACCGCCGGTGTTCGTCGTCACCGCGCCGCCACCGTCGTTGGCGTCCACGAGGTGCGTCGGATCGGCCGGATCGATCCACAAATCGTGGTGGTCGCCGTGCGTGCCGTTGCCGATGCTCGTCAGCGTCTTGCCCGCGTCGGCCGAACGGAACAGCGAGGTGTTCTGCGCGTACACCACGTCCGCGTTCTGATGATCGGCGAAGAGGTGCGTGTAGTAGAACGCACGCTGACGAATATTGCGGTCGCTGTTCACCAACGTCCACGTGGCACCGGCGTCATCGCTCTTGAACAGGCCGCCGTTGTCGTTTTCGATCAGCGCGTACACGCGGTTCGAATTCGCTGCGGTGAGCGCCACACCAATACGCCCGACCAGCCCCGACGGCAGTCCCTTGTTGCGGGTGATCTCGGTCCACGTTTCGCCACCGTCGGTGCTCTTGAACAGGCCGGAACCCGGACCACCCGACGACATCTGATATTCCTTGCGGTACGCTTCCCACATGGCCGCGTACATCACGCTCGGGTTGTTGCGGTCGAGGGCAATGTCGACCGCGCCCGATTTGTCGTCGCGGAACAACACCTTGCGCCACGACTTGCCACCGTCGGTGCTCTTGAACACGCCACGCTCGGCACTCGGCACGCTGTACTTGCCGAAGACGGCCGCGAACACCACATCGGGGTTCGTCGGATGGATGCGGATCTTCGAGATGGCGTCCACCGTCTTGAAGCCCATGTGCGCCCACGTCTTGCCCGCATCAGTGCTTTTGTAGATGCCGTCGCCAGGCATGATGTTGCCGCGGATGGCCGACTCACCCATGCCGATGTAGACGACGTCCGGGTTGCTCTCGCTCACCGCCACCGCGCCCACCGAGGCGCTGGTGATCTGGCCGTCGGTCACCGGTGCCCAGTTCTCGCCGCCATCGGTGGTCTTCCAGAGTCCGCCGCCGGTCGCGCCGAAGTACGCCTCGTTCCGACGGCCCACCACACCGCTGGCCGCGATCGACCGGCCACCGCGATCTGGGCCGATAT
>NZ_JBILKJ010000211.1:0-3864 GCF_044376735.1 Gemmatimonas sp. | reverse complement strand
CCCGGGGGAGAGGCCCACTATCGTCGGCTGGTGCGCGCCTCGCTCACCTTCGACCGGACCCCCGAGCAGATCCACGAGCTGGGGCTCCGTGAGATCGCGCGCATCACCGCCGAACTGGACTCCATCCGTCAGACGCTCGGGAATGCGGGAGGGGAGGCGGCGGAGCATACGCGCACGCAGGAGGCGTTTCATCGGTACCTGCGCACGGCCCCGCGCTTCGTGCCCGCCTCCCCCGACGTGATGCGCGACAAGATGCTGGGGCATCTGGCCACTCTGCGCCCCCGGTTGGGTGAGCAGTTCGCCGACTTGGCCCGCGCCCCGTACGACGTGCGCCGGCTGGACCCGGCGCTGGAGGCGGGGATGACCTACGGCTACTACCGCCAGCCATCGGCCGCCGACTCGACCGGGGTGTACTTCTTCAACGGCGGGCAGCTCGCGCAGAAAACCACCGTGTGGTTCGAGGGGTTGGCGTACCACGAGATCCACCCGGGGCATCACTTTCACCTGGCGCTGGTGCAGGAGGTGCTGGCGAACAAGCACCCACTGCGCCGCAACTATGCCAGCACCGCCTACACCGAGGGGTGGGGGGAATACGCGGCCGCGCTGGCCGAGCTGATGGGGGGCTATCGGGATCCGTACGACCGCTATGGGCGCCGCATCATGGAACTCTACAGCGCCGCGCGCCTGGTGCTCGATACCGGGCTCAATCTGCTCGGATGGAGCCACGAGCGCGGGCTGGCCTACCTGCGCGCCAACTCGGTGATCTCCGACGCCGAAGTGGCGTCGGAGGTGTTGCGCTACTGCTGCGACATTCCCGGCCAGGCGCTGGGCTACCGCATGGGCATGCTGACGTTCCAGCGCCTGCGGACGCGCGCCGAGCAGGCGTTGGGGCCGCGCTTCGACCCGCGCGCCTTCCACCGGGTAATCCTGGCCGACGGTCCGCTGCCCTTCTTCGCGCTTGAACAGCGTGTAGACGCGTGGCTGGCGCAGCAGCAGGGCGCGCGCTGATTCCCCGGGGGCCCAGCCAGCCCTCACCCTCACCACCGGTCGTGTCCGTGCCACCGTCTCCTCATCGTCCTGCAGCCCCCCGCGCGCGTACCGCCGCGGTGTTCGTTGGCGCCCTCGTGGCTGCATCATCGCTGGCCACGCCAGTGGTGGCGCAGACGGCCCCGATCAGCCCGGCGCGTCGCGCGGTCTACGACGCCTACCTCGATTTCGATCAGCTCGTTCAGGGCGGGCGGGTGGTGCCGGGGTGGATCCCGGGGGGCACGAGTCTCTGGTACGCCGACGGCGGCCCCAACGACCGGGTGCTGCAGCGCGTGGAGCTGGCCACCGGACGCACGACGCCGCTGCTGGATGCCGAGCGGCTGCGCCGCGCCCTCGTCGAACGGCTGGGCCACGAGCCCGCCGGCCGTGGGGTGCCGTTTGCCCAGGTGGCGTTCACCGCGCCGCAGCAGCTGCGCTTCGAGCTGGAGGGGGACAACTGGCAGCTGGAGCTCGCCACCTATGCGCTGACGCGGCTACCGCGCCCCACCGCGAACGAGGGCGATCGACTGGCCACCAGCGAACTGACCCGCCAGCGGCCGCAGCCCTTCTGGCAGGAGTCCTTCACCGGCGGCGGCGAAACGCGCAATCTCGAGCGCCGCTCGCCCGACGGCCGCTGGTACCTCGGCGTGCAGGGGCATGACATCGCCCTGCGCTCGGCGACCGACGGGCGCACCCTCATGCGTACCACCGACGGCACCGCCGATTCACTGTGGACCGTGGAGACGCGCCGCTGGGAACCGTGGTCCCCCAGCGGCACGCGCTTTGTGGCGCAACGCAACGATGTGCGCGGCATGCAGAAGATGCTCGGCGCGCAATGGCTCAAGATGTTCGTGGAGCCGCTGGAGACGCGGTGGACGCGGGCGGGCGGCGTGCTGCAGGTGCCCTCGCTGTATGTTCTGGATGTGGTGTGGGGGCGTCCGGTGGCGTTGCAGCTCGGGGACACCCGCGACAGCTACCTCGAGGTCATGGGGTGGCTGCCCGACGAATCGCGCGTGCTGGTGGCCAAGTACGACCGCCTGCTGCACAGCGTGGAGGTATGGGCCGCGGACCCATCCACGGGCGAGGCCCGCGTCATCATGAGCGAGCGCTCCCCCACCTTCCTCACCAATCACCACGAGGTGGTGTGGGGCGACGATTTTCCGTGGACGATCCTTCCCGACGGCACCGGGTTTCTCTGGCGCTCGGAGCGCGACGGATGGGACCACCTGTACCGCTACGACCTGAATGGCCGCGTGGTGGCGCGCCTCACGCAGGGCAGCTTTCCTGTGACCGCGGTGGTGCGCGTGGACCAGCCGCGCGGGTGGGTGTACTTCCTGGCGCAGGGTGATCCGGCGCGTCCGTACGATCGGCATCTGTATCGGGTGCCGCTCGCGGGCGGCGGCGCGGCCCAGCGCCTCACCGAGGGGTCGGGGATGCACGAGGTGACGATGTGCCCGCTGGCCGACTGCTTCGTGGACACGTGGTCGTCCCCCGCGGGTGCGCCGCGCACGGTGCTGCGGCGGGCCGACGGCACACTGGTTGCGACGCTGGGGGAGGCCAGACTCGATCGCCTGCGTCGCGTGGGGTGGACCCCGCCGCGCGAATACGTCGTGAAGGCCGCCGACGGGAGTACCGACCTGTGGGTCACCATGTACCTCCCCTTCGACTTCGACAGCACGCGCACGTATCCCGTGGTGGAGTTCCTCTACGCGGGGCCGCAGATCGCGGTGCGCCCCACCACCTTCACCGAACCCGGACCGGCGCAGTACAACCGCGCACTCGCCAATCTGGGGTTCGTAGTGGTCACGCTCGACGCGCGCGGGACCCCCGGACGATCGAAGGCGTTCCACGATGTCGTGTTCCGGAAGTGGGGCACCTTCGAGATCGCCGACCATGCGGGCGCGATTCGCCAGTTGGGGGCCCGGCTCCCCTTCATGGATCTCACTCGCGTGGGCATCTGGGGACGCTCGTGGGGCGGGCACTACGCGCTGCGCGCGCTCGCCCAGGCCCCCGACCTCTACTCGGCGGCCTCGGTGGAGGTCCCCGGCTTCGATCCCGTGGGGAACCAGCTGTACGAGACCTATCTCGGGCTGCCGCAGCAGAACGCAGCGCTGTACGACCAGGCCAACGCCATCCTGCTGGCCCCGAAGGTGCGCGGGCACCTGCGACTCATGAGCGCCCTCAGCGATGTGGCCACCTTCCCCGAGGCGATGCGCATGTCCGAGGAACTGGTGCGTCTGGGCTTCCAGCACGAGCTGTCGATCTTCGCCAATTCGGGCCATGGTCAGGTCGGCCAGACGGCCCGCTACAACGACGAGCAGCGCACGCAGTTCTTCGTGCGCCACCTGCGCCCGTGACCCTTCAATGACTCGCTCATGACTGTCGTCCGCCGCGTGCGTCGCACGCTTCCGCTCGTCGCCCTCGTGGCGACCATCACGCCCTCCTCGTCACCCGGGCAGGTGCCCGACGCCACCCATCTGGTGGCGCAGCGCACCGTCACCATCGAACGCACGGTGATGGCGGTGTGGCCGCACATCGTGGAGCCGTCGGCGTGGAAACAGGGCAACCGTCTCACGCACGTGGGGGGACCATGGGGCGCTGCCGGCGAAGTATTCGCCGCACGCCCGGCGGCCGGGGGCGCGCCGGACTACTACCTGGTAAACGCGGAACTCGTGCCCTACCGCCGTCGCACCATGAAGCTGGTGGGGACGGATGGCACGCTCATGGGGTTCGCGACCTATTCGCTCGAGGAGCACGATGGGCGCACCACGGTGCGCTACGACGTGTTCGCGGAAACGCGACTGCCGGCCGGGCTGACGCCCGGGGCGGCGGACACCG
>NZ_JBILKJ010000210.1:0-3868 GCF_044376735.1 Gemmatimonas sp. | reverse complement strand
CCGTATCTCCCACGATGGAGTCCTCAAGAATGGCGGGGTAATGCCCGGCCAGCTCCCACGTCTGGAAGAACGGCGTCCAATCGATGTAGGGCACCAAGTCTTCCAACGGGTACTCCAGCAACGTGCGCGGCCCGGTGAAGGTGGGCACGGGGACCGGCACCGTGAGATCAATCCTGGCGCGATTGGCCCGCGCCGCCGCAATGCTCACCAACCGCTCGGCGCCACCACGGGCCGCACGCGCCACGCGCAGCTCCTCGTATTCCTTGCGTACGGCCGCCGCGTAGTCGGCTTTCCGTTCGTCGCTCAGCAAGGCGCTGGTCACGCCCACCGCGCGCGACGCATCGAGCACGTGTACCACGGGCCCCGAATACGACGGTTCGATCTTGAGCGCGGTGTGCGCCTTGCTGGTGGTGGCGCCACCGATCAACAGCGGCACGGTAAAGCCCTGACGCTCCATCTCGCTGGCCACGAACGTCATCTCTTCCAGCGACGGCGTGATGAGCCCCGACAATCCGATCACATCGGCGTTCACTTCTCGCGCCTTATCCAGAATGGCGGCGCACGACTGCATCACGCCCATGTCCACCACTTCGTAGCCGTTACACTGCAACACCACGCCCACGATGTTCTTGCCGATGTCGTGTACGTCACCCTTCACCGTGGCCATGAGCACACGGCCGGCCGGCTTGCTATCCACCGTTTTCAGCGCTTCGATGAACGGAATGAGATGCGCCACGGCCTTCTTCATCACGCGCGCGCTCTTCACCACCTGCGGCAAGAAGAGCTTACCCTCACCGAAGAGATCACCCACCACGTTCATGCCGCGCATCAGCGGGCCTTCGATCACCTCGATAGGATGCGACGAGGCGAGACGTGCTTCCTCGGTGTCTTCCACCACGAAGGCATCGATACCGCGCACCAAGGCATGCGCGATACGCTCCTCGATCGGAAGCGTGCGCCACGCGAGATCTTCCGTCTGTTTGGCGCGTCCCTTGGCCTGATCGGCCACTTCCAGCAGGCGCTCGGTGGAATCAGCCCTACGATTCAACACCACATCTTCCACTCGCTCACGCAAGTCGAGCGGAATGTCCTCGTACGGAATGAGCTGTCCGGCGTTCACGATGCCCATGTCCATGCCGGCACGAATGGCATGGTACAGGAACACCGCATGCATCGCTTCACGCAGCGGATTGTTGCCGCGGAACGAGAACGACATGTTGCTTACGCCACCGGAGATCTTGGCCAGCGGCAACGTACGCTTGATTTCGCTCGTGGCCTCGAAGTAATCGACGGCATAACGCGCGTGCTCTTCGATGCCGGTGCCAATGGCGAAGATGTTCGGATCGAAGATGATGTCTTGCGGCGGGAAGCCTACCTGCTCGGTGAGAATCTTGTACGCACGCGTGCAGATCTCGACCTTTCGCGCGGCGGTATCGGCTTGCCCCTGCTCGTCGAAGGCCATCACGATCACCGCGGCACCGTAGCGACGCACCAAGCGCGCCTGTCGCAGGAATTCCACTTCGCCCTCCTTCAGCGAAATGGAGTTCACGATGCCCTTACCCTGCAAACATTTGAGGCCGGCCTCGATCACGCTCCACTTGCTGGAATCCACCATGACCGGCACGCGCGAGATATCGGGCTCCGACGCCACCAGATTCAGGAAGGTGACAATCGCCTTCTCGGCGTCGAGCAGCCCCTCGTCCATGTTGATGTCGATGATCTGCGCGCCGCTGTCTACCTGCTGGCGAGCCACCACCAGCGCCTCGCTGTAGTTCCCCTCGAGAATGAGCTTGGCGAACTTGGCTGAGCCAGTCACGTTGGTGCGTTCGCCCACGTTCACGAAATTCGTGTCGGGGCCGACGTTCATTGGCTCGAGCCCCGACAGGCGCAGCAGCGGTGCCACCTCGGGGATCTTGCGCGGGGCCACTCCTTCCACCGCCTGGGCGATGGCCTCGATGTGCGCCGGGGTGGTGCCACAGCAGCCGCCCACGATGTTCAGCAGCCCGCTGCGGGCCCACTCGCCGATCTGCTCGGCCATGATCTCCGGCGACTCATCGTAGCCGCCGAAGGCGTTGGGGAGGCCGGCATTGGGGTGGGCGCTCACGTGCGTGTCGGCGATGCGGGAAAGCTCCGACACGTAGCCGCGGAGCTGGGCGGCGCCGAGTGCGCAGTTGAGGCCGATGGAGAGGGGCTTGATGTGGGACATGGAGGTCCAGAAGGCCTCCGTGGTCTGTCCCGACAGGGTGCGGCCGCTGGCGTCGGTAATGGTGCCCGAGATCATGACCGGCACCCGCATCCCCGACTGCTCGAAGTACGACTCGATCGCGAACAGCGCCGCCTTGGCGTTCAGCGTGTCGAAGATCGTCTCGACCATCAGGATGTCGGCCCCGCCGTCGAGGAGTCCCTTGGCCGCTTCGGTGTAGGCGGTCACCAGCTGGTCGAAGGTGACGTTCCGGGCGCCCGGATTCTCCACCTCGGGGGACAGCGACGCCGTGCGGTTCGTGGGGCCGAGCACGCCGGCCACGAAGCGGGGCTTGGCCGGGTTGGCCGCCTCGAAATCGTCGGCCAGCCCGCGGGCCAGGCCGGCGGCGGCCACGTTGATCTCGTAGGCCAGCGACTCCATGCCGTAGTCGGCCATGGAGATGGTGTTAGCGTTGAAGGTATTGGTCTCGAGGATGTCGGCCCCGGCCTCGAGGTACTGCCGCTGAATGGCCCCGACGATCCGTGGTTGCGTGAGCGCCAACAGATCGTTGTTGCCCTTGAGATCGCTCGGCCAGTCGGCGAACCGCGTGCCCCGGTAATCGGCTTCGGTGAGCCGATAGGTCTGGAGCATGGTCCCCATGGCGCCGTCCAGCAGCAGGATGCGGCGGGCGAGGAGGTCGGGGAGCAGCGCAAGACGGGAGGCGCGATTGAGTACGCCGGATGCTGGCTTTGACATATCTTGAATTTATCTATGATGAGCGCCACAGAGCACCCGACTAACACGCCTGACACCGCGAATGGTGCCACGGACCCGCGCCCTCGCGCCGAGCTCTTGGCGCGGCTGCTGGATCCCGAACAGGTCATCATGTTCGACGGAGCCATGGGCACCATGCTGTACGCCCGCGGCGTGTTCATCAACCAGTGTTACGACGAGCTGGTGCTGCGCAGCCCCGATCTGGTGCGCGAGATTCACGCGTCGTATGTGAAGGCCGGCGCCGACGTGCTGGAGACGAATACGTTCGGCGCGAACCGCGCGAAGCTCACGCAGTACGGGCTCGAGGGGCAGGTAACGGCCATCAACACCAAGGCGGCACAGCTGGCGCGGGAAGCGGCCGGTGAGCAGCGCCTGGTGTCGGGCGCGGTGGGGCCGCTTGGTGTGCGCCTTGAACCCTATGGCCCCACGAGCAAGGACGAGGCGCGGTCGATGTTCCGCGAGCAGATGCTCGCCCTCAAGGCAGGCGGGGCCGACTGCTTCCTGCTGGAAACGTTCACCGATCTGGAAGAGCTAGAGCAGGCGATCCTGGCCGCCCGCGACGTGGATGCTGGCATGCCCGTTATCGCCCAGGCCACGGTCGGTCCCGATCTTCGTACCTCGTTTGGCGCGAGCCCAGAGGACATCGCCCGCGTGCTCGATCGCTGGGGCGCGGACGTGATCGGGCTGAACTGCTCGGTAGGGCCGCAAACCATTCTGGAAGCGATCGAGCGCATGGCGGCCGTGACTACGCGCAAGCTGTCGGCGCAGCCGAATGCCGGCATGCCGCGCGAGGTGGGTGGCCGCTCGATGTACATGGCGAGCCCCGAGTATATGGCCACCTATGCCCGCCACCTCATTCAGGCGGGCGCGAAGATCGTGGGCGGCTGCTGCGGTACCACGCCCGATCATGTC
>NZ_JBILKJ010000081.1:0-12358 GCF_044376735.1 Gemmatimonas sp. | reverse complement strand
CATCGGGGCGACGTTCACGCTCAGCGACACGCTGGTCGCGCGCGATACTCGCTGGTGGGGCGGCGACCCGATCTGGAACACCGCCGAGCGTCAGGGGGTGAAGACCGCGGCGATGTTCTGGCCCGGCAGTGATTACGAGATCGACGGGCGGCGACCGTCGTGGTATACGCCGTTCAACAATCGCTATCCCGATGCCGCGCGCATTGCGAAGGTGTTGTCGTGGCTCGACCTGCCCGCCGAGACCGGGCCGCGCCTCATTACGCTGTACTACAGCACCACCGACGACGCCGGGCACAGTTACGGTCCGGCGTCGCCGCAGGTCGATACCGCCATTGGCCACGTTGACCGCCTACTCGGCACGCTCATCGACGGCATCGCCGCTCGCGGTCTCACCGATCGGGTGAATCTGCTGGTCGTTTCCGACCATGGCATGGTGGACGTCGATACCTCACGACTCGTGTTCATCGACGACGTGATCGACGTGGCGGACGCCGAAATCGTGGACTGGTCGCCCGTCACCGCCGTGACCCCCAATCCAGGAAAGCTCGAGGCCGTGTACGCGGGATTGCGTCGCGCGCCGCACGTGGCGGTGTATCGCAAGGACAGTGTGCCGGGGCGCTTTCACTATCGCGCGCATCCGCGCATCACGCCGCTCGTGCTCGTGGCCGACGAAGGCTGGACGATCACCACGCACGCGCGGGCTGCGCGCATTCGGGTGCGCGGTGGTACGCATGGCTTCGACAATGCCCTGCCGAGCATGGGCGCGCTGTTCGTGGCGGCGGGCCCTGACATTGCGCCGGGGCGAGTGCTGCCGCCGACGCAGAACATTCACGTGTACGAGCTGCTGGCGGCGTTGTTGGGGGTGCGGCCGGCGCCGAACGATGGATCGCCGGATTCACTGCGGGCGGTCTTGCGGCGCTAGGGCGCGCGCGTGTTGTCGGCGTGCAGGGGCGAGCGACGACGCGGCCCCCGACGCCCGACCTCACGGAAGCCGGTACAGCCAACTCACCTTCACGAAGAACCCGTCGCCGGTGCGGTCCATGTCCCGGAAGCGGAAAGCCAATGCCTCGTTGAGGCTGGCACCGTATCCCAGAAACACGACCTTGCCGGGGCTTGGGAAATAGCTGAAAAGCCAGTCGGCCCGGAGCGCATTGGTCTGGCTCCGCGAGGTGCGAGCGTACGGGCCGCTGCCCGAGCGCAGCAGGAGGGGGCGCTCGGTGCGCGGATCGCGATAGGCATCGCGAAAGCGCGACTCGTATTGGCCGACGAAGCGGAAGAAGATGGCGCGGTTGAGCTGGAACTCGGTGCGCAGGCGAGGGATGTTGGTGCGCAGGATCGGCGTGTTGTCGCGCGCGCGCCGGAACTCCTGATGGAGCATGATGGTGCTGATGCGGAGCTTCGGCGTGGGGCGGAAGTCCAGCTGGGCGTTCACGTCGAGCCGCCGGGCCTGCGCGGTCTCGAAGAACTCGGCGTCGCGACCGAAGGTGCTGCTGATCGAGCCGCCGAACTTGCTGAACTGCGGCGTGTTGAGGCGCAGCTGCAGCTGACGCGCCGGGACGGGCGTGCCCACGGTGAAGGGGAGCGTGTCCACTCGTCCGCCGGTGCGGGGCGTCTCCACGGCGTACGTGGTGTAGCGCTCGGGCTGGAACGCGAAACGCTCCAGCGACGGCGTGACGCCAAGGCCCCAACCGCCGCGAAGCTGCAGGCTGCCGGAGAGCGAGATCCGCCGTTCCAGCGCGCTCTCACCACCGAAGAACCCGTTGTAGGTCCACGTCCCCTGACCGCTCAGGAAGAACATGGCCTGCTCCACCAGGCGGCCGCGCGAGCCGAACAAGGTGTACCGCTGATTGAACTGCGGCTGGACGTAGTCGAGCCGCGGCACGAAGCCCGCCCGTGACTCGAAGGCGGGCGAGACCCCCTCGATGCTGTTGCGAAAGCCGTACGAGCGCCCGGTCCGATCGAAGCTGAACTCCCAGATATCGCCCCGCGCGTCGGTCGTCCCCGTGCGCGAGCGACTGGTTGCCGCCTGGTAGGACGCCGAGTAGATGTTGCGCAGCAGGAACCGGCCATCGGCGTTCAGCACGGTGTTGAAGTTCGCGCCCTCGCGCCGATCGGTCACGGTGAAGCCGATGTTGTTCTGCGCGCCCAGGTCTCGGCGCAGGCGCGCGATGTTGAACAACGGGCTGTCCTTCCCGTTGGCGGAGTAGGTGGCGTTATCGATCGCCGACAGGACGCCGAGATCGAAGCGCGAGACCTTGCCGGTGGCCTTGGCGGCGGCGCGCGGTTGGATGATGCGCCGCGTGTACACCAGCTGGTTGGGGGTATCGATCTGCTCGTTTCCCTCCACGAAGAAGGGACGCAGCTCGGGGAAGAACAGGGCGAAGCGCACGTCCCCGGGGATCTGCCCCACATCGGCCTCCACCTGGGAGAAGTCCGGGTTCACCGTCGCGTTGATGGTGACGTTAGGGGTCAGCCCCCAGCGGGCGTCGCCGCCGTACTGCGGCTTGGCCGAATACGCCCATCCGTCGGCGCCAACGGCACGCCCCGGCAGCGCCGTGGTGACGACCGGAGTGAGGTCGAGAACGAGCCCGCGACGCAGGTCACGGATCCCTTCGAGGCGCCCCGACTGGATGAGGAACGAGGCCATCCCGCGGCTGGTGCGCGTCCACGTGTCCTGGTAGTTGTTGCGCTGCGTGTTGCGCACGACGTTGAGCCCCCACTGCATCGAGGCGCCCACGCGGTATCGGATGCTCTTGAACGGGACCCGGATCTCGACCTGATAGCCCCACTCGGTGATGCGCCCCCGCGACTGCCAAATCATGTCCTGATTGAGGTCGGCGTTTCCGAGGTTGGCGCGCGAGAAGCCGCCGCCCATGCCGCCACCGCCACCGCCGCCGCCGCGGCCGCCGCGCCCGCCGCCCATACCGCCCTCGGTGCGAATCCCGTCGCTCTGAACGCCCAGCGGATTCACCGCGAACACGAACGCCTGCCGACGGTCGTTGAAGGTGTCCAGAATGAACTGAACGTGGTCGTCGTTCATGATCCGGTCGCGATCGGCCAGCGTCCCGCGCACGGTGCCGGCCGGGGCATAGGCCCGCACCGCGAAGTAGATGGCATCGGCCCCGTACCAGACGAGCGCCACCGTCGTATCGAGCGCCGGACGCCCGTCGGAAGGATTGAACTGCGAGAACCCCGTGAGCTGCGCCGCCTCGGCCCACTGGGGCTCGCTCAGGTCGCCGTCCACGGTGATCGACGCGTCGAAGCGCGGGATGCGCACCGTGGTACTGCCGTCACGCCCGCTGTAGACGGGTCGGGCCGGAGGCGCTGGTTCGCCGGCGCCCGGCGGCGGCGACTGAGTAGCGATCGGCGGCTGTACCGCCAATGTGACAAGGAGTGCGAGCGTACTGATCACGGAACCGGCGCGTGGAGTGAAGGTGCCGCACGGTCCGCTCTGAACGCGCCAAGCGACCAGACGTTCCGGTTGTTGCAGGGGTGGAAGCTAACGGGACGGGGAATGGGCCACCACGCCCGTGGTCGAGGCCCACGTAGAGCGAGCGGTGCCGCGGGTCAGCGGTCTGGTGGGCCCCATCCGGCGGGGGTAGGTTGACTCCATGCATGTCGCGATCATCGGCGCCGGCCCCTCGGGGCTCACGGCAGCCAAGAACTGTCGGCAGGCCGGCCTCCCGTTCACGCTGTACGAGCGCAGCGACAACGTCGGAGGCAACTGGGTCTTCAACGACACCACCGGCCACTCCAGCGTCTACGAAAACACGCACATCATCTCGTCGAAGACGCTGTCGTCGTTCGAGGATTATCCGATGCCGGCGTCGTATCCCGACTATCCGGGACATCGGCAGGTGCAGGCGTACTTCGAGGCGTACGCCCGGCACTTCGGTGTGCTGCCGCTGGTGCGCTTCAACCAGACGGTGCAGCATGCGCGGCGCGAGGCCGACGGCGGCTGGGTGCTTACCGTGAGCGGCCCCGATGGCGACCGTACCGACCGCTGCACGCACCTCATGGTGGCCAACGGCCATCACTGGAACCCGCGCTGGCCCGACATCCCGGGGGACTTCGCCGGCCGCTACTTGCACAGCCACGATTTCAAGCGGGCCGACGACCAGTGGCGCGACCAGCGGGTCCTCGTGATCGGCGCCGGCAATTCCGCGGCCGACGTCGCGGTGGAGACCTCGCGCGTGGTGCGCAGCGTGCACATGGCCGTGCGCTCGCCGCAGTGGTTCGTGCCCAAGTATCTCTTCGGCCTGCCGGCCGACGTGATCGCGGCCCGTCAGCGCTGGGTGCCACCTGGGCTGCGTCAGCGGGGGCTGACCCTGCTGTTGCGCACCCTGCAGGGGTCGTATGCCAAAATCGGGCTGCCGGAGAATACGCGGCCCGTGCTGTCACAGCACCCGACGCTCAACTCCGACCTGCTCGATCTCTTCCGTCACGGCCGCGTGGTGGCGCGCCCCGGTGTGACGCGGTTCGACGGACACACGGTCCACTTCGGCGACGGGACGCAGGACACGTACGACATCGTCGTTGCCGCGACCGGCTTCAAGATCACGTTCCCGTTCTTCGAGCCCGGGTTCCTTGATCTCGAGGAAGCGACGTCGGTGCCGCTGTACCGCAAGATGATGCACCCTGACGTGCCGACCGTGTATTTCATCGGCCTGTTCCAACCGCTGGGCTGCATTTGGCCGCTGGCCGACCATCAGGCGAAACTGGCGTGCGCGGACATCACCGGGCGCTACCGTCGGCCGGCCGATCTCCGGGCGCGGATCGCGCACGAAATCGCCCACCCGCACTACGCCATGGATCAGGCGCCGCGCCACTCGACGGAAGTGGATTACCATCGCTTTCGCGATGAACTGCTGGCAGAGTTGGCGACCGCCGAGCGCGCGTGAACGGCGGCGGCGGAGTGGTCGACCTGCACATCATGCACCGAGAGCTGTAGGGCCACGTCGCCCGCTGCCGGGCGCATCGTTAGATTGCCTCACGCATGAACGCCCCAGCCTCCGCTCCCGCGGTCCCGACTGCCACTAAACCGGCGACGCTGTCACACCGCCTGGAGTACGTCGGCACTCGTGTCGCTGTGTTCGGCCTCGGGCTGCTCGGCTGGCGCGCGGCGAGTTGGGTGGGGGGGCTGATCGGCCGCCTCGTGTACCGCCCGATCGGCATCCGGGCGGGCGTCGTGGAGCGACAGATCGCTGCCGCGTTTCCGGAGTTCTCGCGCGACCGCGTGGAGGAGGTGGCCCGCCGCTCGTACGATAGCCTGGGCCGAACCTCCATCGAGACCGCGGTCCTGCCGGGCACCTCGGCGCAGCAGGTGCTCGACCGGGTGGAACGGGTCGAGGGGTGGGAGCTGGTGGAGGCGGCGATGGCCAAGGGCCAAGGGCTGCTGATCGTGACCGGACATCTGGGCAACTGGGAGTTCGGCGGCGCCTACTTCGCTGCGCGCGGCATACCCATCGATGTCGTGGCCCGCGGGATGGCCAACCCGATCTTCGATGCCTATGTCACCCGCACACGTCGCGAGATCGGCATGGAAGTGATTCGCGACAAGGACGCCGTGCGCCGCACGCCGCGTTCGTTGCGCGACAACCGCGCGATCGCCTTCGTGAGCGATCACGATGCGCTGGGGCTGGCGAGCACCTTCGTGCCCTTCTTCGGCCGCCCGGCCAAGACGCCACGCGGCCCTGCGGTGTTCTCGTTGCGCTTCGACGTGCCCACGGTGTTCGTGGGCGTGCTGCGACAGCCGAGCGGCCGCTACGCGATTCTGATCGAGCCGGTGGAGGTGGAGCGCACGGGCGATCGCGAGGTGGACATCGACGCGATCGTGCTGCGCTACACGCAGATCCTCGAACGTCTCGTGCGCGCGCACCCCGAGCAGTACTTCTGGCAGCACCGGCGCTGGCGTCGTCAGCCGCCCGATACGCCGCCGCACTTGCGCGAGCCGTAGTCGCGTGACCGCGGCGAAGAGGTCGAAGCGCGCCACCGGCTGGCGGGTCGCGCTCAAGCGCGTGGCGTGGAGCGTGCTCATCCTGATGGCCCTGCCGATCCCGTTCATTCTACTGTTCGCGGTGGTGCAGCCGCCGGTCACGTCAGTGATGCTGCAGCGCGTGGTCGCCCGCACGGTGAACGGCGATCGGCCCATCTGGCCGGCGCACACCACGGTGTCGCGCGCCAAGCTGTCCCCCTATCTCCGGCGGGCCGTGCTCGCATCGGAAGACGACCGCTTCTACCTCCACTTCGGCATCGACGTGGTGGAGATCAACAATGCGCTCGAACGGCGGCGGCGCGGCGGCAAGCTGCGGGGGGCCTCCACGCTCACCCAGCAGGTGGCCAAGAATCTGTTCCTCTGGAACGGACGCTCGTTCGTGCGCAAAGGCGTGGAAGCCTACATCGCGTTGCTGCTGGAGCTGCTGCTGACGAAGGAGCGCATTCTCGACTTGTATCTGAATCTGGCCGAGTGGGGACCGAATGCCTTCGGGGCGGAGGCGGCGGCGCGGGTGCATTTCAACAAGAGCGCCGCCACCCTCACGCGGGACGAGGCGGCCCGACTGGCGGCCATTCTTCCGGCGCCGCGGCGGTGGTCGCCCAAGGGATCGATTGCCACGCGACGCGCCGCGACGATTCTGGAACGCATGCAGTACGCCGCGCCGAAAACCGAGCCGGCGGCTCCTGTGCGGAAGCGTCGCCGCGGGTAGCCGGCGTTAGGTGCCGATGACCAGCCCGCCGTCTACCGCGAGCACGGCCCCGTTGATGAAGGCGGCGAAGTCGGACGCCAGAAAGCAGTAGGCGTTGGCGACGTCGTCGGGCGAACCGACGCGACCGGCCGGCGTGTGCGACCGCATCGCGTCGAGGGCGGCCGCCGGCATCTTGGCGGTCATCTCGGTGGCGATAAATCCCGGCGCGATCGCGTTCACGGTAATGTTGCGCTTCCCGAGTTCGCGGGCCCACACCTGCGTCATGCCGATGACGCCCGCCTTCGTGGCCACGTAGTTCGTCTGCCCGAAATTGCCGTGATGGGCCACGACCGACGACGCATTGATGATGCGTCCACCACCGCGCTTGAGCAGCTCGGGGACCACCGCCTGCGTGCAGGTATAGACGCCCTTGAGATTCACGGCGACGACGTCGTCGAACTCGTCGTCCGTCATCCCGCCCGTGATGGCCCCGTCTTTGATCTTCACCAGCAGCGCATCGCGCGTGATGCCGGCGTTGTTGATCAGGATATCGATCCCACCGAAGCGGGCCACCGTGGCGGCGACGGCGGCATCGACGCTTGCCCGCTGCGTCACGTCGGCCTCGATGAAGTGCACCTCCAACTGCTCTGCCTCGAGCGCGACGGCGGCGGCTTTGCCGGCGGCCGTGACCCGGTCCCAGATCGCCACGCGGGCACCGCTGCGGGCCAGACGACGCGCGGTGGCGCGTCCGATGCCGTTGGCGCCGCCGGTCACCACGGCGACGCGCCCTGTCAGATCGATGTGCATGCGCGCCAAGCTACCGTGCAGGCTCAGCCGTGCAAGGGTGCAGACGCGGACGCCGTGCGCCCTTGGTGCGTTGCGAAAGCGCCGTTACACTGCGATCACGGCCCACGCTGGAGCCGCCTGCATCTCATCAACACGACTCCGTGCCGACTCGCTCTGTGTTCATGTACTCCCGTCACTCGTTCGCGCTCGCCCTGAGCGCGATCATGGGCATCGGCACCGTGTTGTCGCCGTCGCTTAGTTGGGCGCACTCCGCAACACCGCCGCGCGAGGCGACCACCACGTCGGCGTCGGCGCAGCCACCGGCCACCGCGAAGGCGACGGTGAGCGCAAAGGCCAAGGCCAAGGCAAAGCCGAAGTCCAAGGCGAAGACCAAGGCCACGGCCAAGGCCAAGGCGAAAGGGAAAACGGCCGCGAAACAGCGCCCAGCGACGGCCGGCGAGACCGACACCACCAAGCGCAAAGTGCAAGGCGCGCTCGGTCCGCAGGCCGGCGATCGTCACTTGGCCTTCAAGGGGACGGGGAGCGACCTCGACACGCTGTGGCCCGTGAAAACACCGGCCCCGCTGCCTGGATCGATCCTTCCCGCCAAGCGCGTGCTGGCCTACTACGGCAACCCGCTCTCGAAGCGCATGGGCATTCTCGGGGAATTCGAGACGAGCGACATGCTCGCGAAGCTCGAGCGCGACGCGGCGGAGTGGACGCGCCTCGATCCGGCGCACCCGGCCCAGCCGGCGCTGCACCTCATCGCCATGGTCGCGAACCCCGATCCGGGACCCAGCGGCAAGTATCGCACGCGCATGGACAGCGCCCTGATCGAGAAAGTGTACGGATGGGCGAAGTCGAAGAACGCGCTACTCTTCGTCGATCTGCAAGTCGGCCAGAGCACGCTCGAGCAGGAACTGCCGTGGATTGAGAAGTTCCTGATGCGCCCCGACGTCCACCTCGGCATCGATCCCGAGTTCTCGATGAAGGCGAGTGGCGCGGTGCCGGGTCGTCGCATCGGCACCTACGACGCCGCGGACGTCAACTACGCCATTCGTTTTCTCGCGAACGTGGTCGACAAGTACAAATTGCCGCCCAAGATCCTGGTAGTGCATCGCTTCACACCGAAAGGCGTGACCAACGTACGGAACATCAAGCTCGACCCCAAGGTGCAGGTCGTGATGCATATGGATGGATTCGGTGCCCCGTTTCTGAAGCGCGACACCTACTACCGCGACATCAAGAGTGAGCCGGTCCAGTTCACCGGCTGGAAGCAGTTCACGAAGGCCAAGAACGACAACCCGCCCACGACCCGCGAAGCGATCTTGCGGCTCTGGCCTACCCCGCTGTACATCCAAGTGCAGTAGCACCTCCCGCGGCAGCCGGACGGCAGTCGGGGAGGGCGATCGCCTCACCGACTGCCCGTGTGATCCGACATGCAACGCCGTGAACTCCTGAAGGCCGCCGCCACCGCCGCCGCCCTCACGCTGCTCCCCCGCGACGCCCGCGCCGCGTGGGGCAAGGCTTTGGCCGCGCAGCCGGCACTGCTGAACCCCTCGCAACGCGCCACCCTGGCCGCGTTGGCCGATGCGATCATTCCCCGAACCGACACGCCCAGTGCCACCGACGTGGGGGTGCCGGCCTGGATCGACGTGATTGCGGCCGACTACTACACCGACGCCGACCGGCGCGCGTTGACTACCGGCCTCGATGCGATCGACGCCCAGGCCCGCGCCATCGCCGGCCAGCCGTTTGCCGCGATCAGCGGCGACACACTCGCGCTGGTGATGACCGCGCTCGACACGCCGTACGATCGCAATGCCCCCGCCGCGCGCGGTTACTCCCGCGTGAAGGGGCTGGTGATTCATGGCTACTTCACCAGCGAGCGCGTGCAGCGCGATGTGCTCAAAACCGAGATCATGCCGGGTCGCTTCGATGGTGCCGCCGACATGCCCGCCCGCAACGGAGGCCGCGATGAGTGAAGCCGTGACGATGGATGCACAGCCAACGCGTCGTGTGTTCGACGCGATCGTGGTGGGATCGGGGATCAGCGGCGGGTGGGCGGCCAAGGAGCTCACCGAACGCGGCCTCGCCACCCTCGTGCTGGAAGCGGGCGGCCCGGTGGACTTCGGCGGCAAGGATTTCGTGGAGCACATCCAGCCGTACGACATGAAGTACCGCGGCTGGGGCGATCGGCAATCGCTGGAGAAAGAGCAGCCAGTGCAGCGGGAGTGCTACGCCTGCGACGAGACCGGCCGCAAGTTCTTCGTAAACGACCTCGACAATCCGTACGTGGCCCCCAGTGATGCGCCGTTCAAGTGGTTCCGCGGACGACAGGTGGGCGGACGCTCCATCATGTGGGGGCGTCAGGTGTATCGCTGGAGCGATCTCGACTTCGAGGCCAACGCGAAGGACGGCCACGGCACCGACTGGCCGATTCGCTACAAGGATATCGCGCCATGGTACTCGCATGTGGAGCGCTTCATCGGCGTGACCGGCGCGAAGGAAGGGTTGGCCCACCTGCCTGACGGCGAGTTCCTGCCGCCGATGCAGATGACGGTGGTGGAACAGGTGGCGCGCGAACGCATCATGAAGGCGTTCAACGGCGAGCGCGTGATGACGATCGGCCGCGCAGCCATTCTCACGCAGAATCACAACGGACGCGCGGCCTGCCATTACTGCGGACCGTGCGAACGCGGCTGCGTGACGCACTCGTACTTCAACAGCATCGGCAGCACCCTCCCCGCCGCGCAGAAAACCGGCCGGCTCACGCTGCGTCCGCACAGCGTGGTGGCCGAAGTGCTGTACGACGCGAAGCGCGGCCGCGCGCGCGGGGTGCGCGTGATCGACGCCCGCACGCAGCAGGAAACGGTATACGAGGCCAAGGTGGTGTTCCTGTGCGCCTCCACGATCGAGTCGGTACGACTGCTGCTGAACTCGAGCAGCACGCGCTGGCCCGATGGCTTGGCCAACTCCAGCGGCACGCTGGGGCGCTACGTGATGGATCATCACTACGGCTCGGGGGCCGGCGGCACGATGCCGGGCTACCTCGACAAGCGCACGATCGGTCGTCGCCCGAACGGCATTTACGTGGCGCGCTTCCGCAACGTGCACGGCGCCAGCCCCAATTTCCTGCGCGGCTACGGCATGCAGGGCGGATCGAGTCGCTCCGGTTGGGGACGCGGCAGCAGCATGGCGGGCTTCGGCGCGGCGTTCAAGCAGTCGCTCATCGACGACCTGGGACCGTGGGGGATCAGCATCGGTGGTTGGGGCGAAACGCTGCCGCACGCCGACAACCGCATCACGCTCGACGGCACCACGAAGGACAAGTGGGGCATTCCCGCCGCGCGCATCGATGTGCGCTGGCGCGAGAACGAACTCGCGATGAACAAGGACGTGTCGGCCAGCGCCGTCGAGATCCTCGAAGCCGCCGGCGCGATCAACGTGCGTCCCAACCGCACGATGCATCCGCCCGGGCACTGCATTCACGAGATGGGCGGCGCCCGCATGTCGGTCACGGCCAAGGACGGCGTTCTGAACGGCTGGAATCAGGCGTGGGATGTGCCCAACCTCTTCATCACCGACGGGGCCGCGATGTCGAGCAGCGCCTGCCAGAATCCGTCGATTACGTACATGGCGCTCACCGCGCGCGCCGCCGCGCATGCCGTGGGTGAACTGAAGCGGAGAAGCCTCTGATGACCACGCGACCCGATCCGGGCGCTGTGTCGCGTCGAGACGCCCTGCTCGCCCTTGGCGCCGCCGCGGTGACGGTGTCCGCGGCACCAGTCGGTGCCGCAACGCCCGATTCGGCGGTAGGGCGTTCAGGTGCCAGTGCGGTGCGGGCTGGTCGTCTGAATCAGTCGGTGGCCCGCTGGTGTTTTTCGCGCACCCCCATCCACGACCTGTGCGCCGCCGCGAAGGGGATGGGGCTCATGGGCGTCGATCTGCTGGGCGACACGGAGTGGGAGGTGCCGAAGCAGTACGGCCTGCAGTGCACGATGGGCAACAGCTTCGGCGCGATCCCGGTGGGATTCAACCGGCTGAATCAGCACGACAAGCTGGTGGCCGATGGTGAAGCGATGATCCCTCGCGCGGCCGCCGCCGGCGTACGGAAAATCGTGGTGTTCAGCGGCAATCGCGGCGGCATGTCCGACGGCGAGGGCATTGCGAACTGCATCACCGGCTTGAAGCGATTGATGCCGACGGCCGAACAGCATGGAGTGGTGCTGTGCATGGAAATGCTGAACAGCAAGGTGGATCACAAGGACTACCATGCCGACCACACGGCGTGGGCCGTCGAAGTGGCGAAAGGGGTGAACTCACCGAGCTTCCGCTTGCTGTACGACATCTACCACATGCAGGTGATGGAAGGCGATGTGATGGCCACGATCAAGGCGAATTTGCCGTGGATTGCGCATTTCCATACGGCGGGGGTGCCGGGGCGGAATGAGATCGATGGTGGGCAGGAGCTGAATTATCGCGGGATCGCGGAGTTCATTGCGGGGACGGGATACGACGGGGTGTTCGCGCATGAGTTTTTGCCGAGGAGGGAGGGGATGAAATCGTTACGGGAGGCAGTGGAGGTTTGCACTGTTTGAGCTGTGGGCTGTGGGCTGTGGGCTTGCGGCCTTGGGCCTTGGGCCTTGGGCCTTGGGCCTTGGGCCTTGGGCGAACATCAGTGGTCAGTGGTCAGAGTTCAGTACTTCAGGCGTTTGTGGAGGTTGATGAGCATGCCGCGGATTCGTCCGGCGTGCGCGAGGAGCTCCTCGGCGGTCGCGGTGGTGATGACGTGTGTATCACGCGCGAGCATCAGGTGATTTGTCGATTCAGTGGTAGAACCGAGTGCGACCGCGAGGAATCGCGCGAATTGGGGGTCGGTGAGCTGC
>NZ_JBILKJ010000209.1:0-3934 GCF_044376735.1 Gemmatimonas sp. | reverse complement strand
GCCATCGTGCAGCCGCTCGGCCGCACCTTCGGCGTCGATGTCGGCCCCGCTCTGCTGGGCCGCGTGCTGAACGGCCTTGGACATCCGATCGACGGCAAGGGCAAGCTCGACACCGTGGATCGCGTGCCGCTGTCGGCCGAACCGCCGAATCCCCTCACCCGCGATACGATCGATCGACCGCTGGAGACGGGCGTGCGCGCCATCGATGGATTACTCACGGTCGGCCGCGGTCAACGCGTGGGCATCTTCGCCGGCTCCGGCGTGGGTAAGTCCACGATGCTGGGCATGATCGCGCGCAATGCGAAGGCCGATGTGAACGTGATCGCGCTGCTCGGCGAGCGCGGTCGTGAAGTACGCGAGTTCATCGAGAACTCGTTGGGTGAAGAAGGACTCGCCCGCTCGGTCGTAATCGTGGCCACCGGCGATCAGGCGGCACTAGTGCGCGCGCGTGGCGCCCTCGTGGCGACGGCGATCGCCGAGTACTTCCGCGATCAGGGCAAGCAGGTGCTGCTCATGGTGGACTCGGTCACGCGCGTGGCGATGGCCTGGCGTGAGATCGGTCTCGCCACCGGCGAGCCGCCCACCACCAAGGGGTATCCGCCGTCGGTGTTTGCGAACCTTCCGCGGTTGCTCGAGCGTGCCGGCAATTCGACGACGGGTGGCATCACGGGCATCTACACCGTGCTGGTGGACGGTGACGACTTCAACGAGCCCGTGGCCGACGCCTCCCGCTCGATTCTCGACGGCCACATCGTGCTGACGCGTCGTCTCGCGGCGCAGAATCATTTTCCGGCCATCGACGTGCTCGACTCGAAGAGCCGTGTGAAGGACGCCATCACCAACGAGATCCAACGCCGCGCCGGCAGCGCGGTCCTGCGGCTCGAGGCGGCCTACCGCGAAAAGGAAGACCTGATCATGGTGGGCGCCTATCAGAAGGGGAGCGATCCCTATGTGGACGCGGCCATCAGCTATCGTCAGCGCGTCCTCGAGTTCCTGCAGCAGCGCCCCGATGAGAACACGCCCTACGGTGATACGTACGGCGCACTCGCCCAGGTCGCCGAGGCCATCGAGGCGTCGGTCCGGAGGCGGCCGTGAGCTTCAAGTTCCGGTTGCAGCGCATCCTCGAGTTGCGCGAGCAGCATGAGCAGGCGCAGGCGCGCGCGTTGGCCAGTGCGCGCGACAGCGCGGACGCCGCGCATCGCGCGAAAGACGACATCGCGAGCCTTCGCGACCACTCGAAGGAGCAGATCGGTACGACGGCCGGTTCGGGACCGCGCATCGGGCATCTCCACCAGCTCGGATTCGTGCTCGCCTCGCTCGACGAACGGGTGCTTTTGGCCGCTGATGCGGCAAAGCTTGCCGACAGCGACGTGCAGAAAGCGCAGGGTTTGCTGGAGGATGCCGCCCGCGACCGACGCGTGCTCGATCGGCTAAAGTCGCGCCACACCGACACTTGGCGCGCCGACAGCGCCCTCCGTGACCGGGTGGCCATGGACGAGATCGCGCTGGCGCAGTTCTCGCGTAAAGCAGCGGTGAAGGCGGCCGATGACGCCGCGAGCAGTAACTCCTCTCTTGATGGTTCGCATTCATGAAGCAGCTGATCATCCCGATCGTGATTGGACTCCTGGCCGGCATCGGTGGCGGTACGGGGTACTCGTACATGAAGGCCTCGTCCAAGTACGCGGCCGATTCGACGCACGTGGCGGATAGCCTGAAGGCGCATCCGCCCGCCGACTCGACGTCAGCAGATTCCACGCACGGCGAGGCGGCGCATGGCGACGCAGCGCATGACAGTGTGTCGGCCGACAGTGCCTCCCATGGCATGGACTCGCCGGGCTCGCACGAACCCGACGTGCCGATGACTCCGGCCGACAGCATCCGGATGCTCGACGCCTCACGTCGGAATCCCAAAGCCGCCGCCGCGCACGCCCCGGCGACGCCCAGCGTGAAGACGCCGACACCGTCGGCCGCAGACGCCAAGCCGACGGACGCGAGTGCCACGGACGCGAAGGCGAAGGCCACATCGGCCGCCGCCATCGTGAAGGGGGCGCGTGATGCGGCCATGCAAACGGCGCTCCCCGAGCAGCGCCTGGCCAAGATCTTCTCAGCCATGGCGGCCAAGGACGCCGCCAAGGTGCTCGACCAGATGACCGACGGCGATGTCCGCACGATTCTCAGCATGATGAGCGACCGTCAGGCGGCCGCCGTGCTCACGTCGATGTCCGCCGCGCGTGCCGCCGCGATCACCAAGGGGAGCCCCACCAAGGCCCCTGGAGGATCGCAGTGAACGGAGTGACGACGGTAACGACGGCCGCGCCGCGCCCGGAACGGACTGCCGGGCGGGCGATCGACCGAACGACCCGAACCGACGGCGATGGCACGGACACGGAGGCGACGACGACGACATCGAAGAAGGAGGTGTCGCGCGCCGAGTTCTCCGCCTTGCTGGCGCTCATTTCAGGCGCCGGCTCGCGCGTGCGCTCCGACCTGATGCAGCAGCTGCCGCCCGAGGGCGCCTCACTCATCGACAAGCTGCTCGACGACGTGGCGGCCGGGCAGACGACCGAGGAAACGGGCACACAGGATGCCCACGACCCTACGGCCCAGCAGGCAGCGCAGCAGGTGAGCGAGGCGCTCCGCTACGGCATCCTGAAGACATCGATGGACCAGCTGCCCACGACCTCGTCCTCGAACGACGTGGTGCCGCGGTCCGCGTACGACATCACCCGCGTCACCCCCGACGTGCGGGACCGCATCGGCACGCCGCGCATCGGCACGCCGCGCATCGATTCGCCGCAGATCGGCACGCCGCGCATCGGCACGCCGCGCATCGATTCGCCGGCTGGCGGATGGAGCGACATGGTCGGTGAGCGGAACGCGCTCGCAGTCCTCTCGCGCATCACGACCAAGCCCGAGACATCGGTCGAACAGCTGATGGCGATCGGCGATCAACGTGGTGCCGATGCGCGAGTCGCGCTGGACACGCTGTTGTCGAAGGCAGGCACGCCGGCCGGTGCCGAGATTGCCGACAGCGCTGCGGCCATGGCGAACGCCGCCGCTATCGCTGCCGCCACCGCGGCGGCATCGGCCAGCGCGTCAGCGTTGGCCGCGGCCACCGCGGCCTCGGCCGCCAATCCGACCACGCCGATCAAGGACATGGACGCCCTGGTCCCGGAGCTCCGCTCGCGGGTGCAGCGCGTGATCGATCGCATGCAGCACGAGTACGGGCACGAGGTCACCATCGTCGAAACGGCGCGCTCGCAGGAACGACAGGATCACCTCTACGACCAGGGACGCTCGCGTCCGGGCGCCATCGTGACGTGGACGCGCGATTCCGCGCACACGCACGGTACGGCCGCCGATGTGATCGTCGATGGTTCGTGGGAGAACGGCGTAGGCTTCGCCCGTCTGCAGGAGATCGCCAAGGAAGAGGGGCTCCGCACGCTGGGCATGAAGGACCCCGGTCACCTCGAGCTCGCCGATCGTGCGGACCGCACGCTGGCGAACGCCGTCCCACAGGCACTCGACAAGGTCTCGGCGGCGTATCAGCGGCAGTCGCCATCGGCCATGCCATCGGCCTCGGCGGCACCGGCCGGCGTCGCGTCGGTCGCAACCGTCGCCGAGGTCGCGCAGGTGGCCCGCGTGGCCGGCACCGCGCCCACGCCCAATGGCGACGGGGCGGCGGCGTATGTCGCCCAAGCCAGTACGACCAGGACGACCACCACCGAGCCGAACGGCCGCACCTTCGACCGCGGTGCGCGCGACGACGGCGGGCAGCCGCTCACCTCCGGGCGGAAGGCCGGCACGGGCAAGCCCGAGGTCTCGGATGACGCGTCGGGCTTCGGTGGGGCGCACGGCAGTGCACAAGGCCGCACGCCGACCACCGATATCGAGCGCACCGCGTCGGTGGCTCCGGCCGCCGGCCGCGAACAGG
>NZ_JBILKJ010000080.1:0-12521 GCF_044376735.1 Gemmatimonas sp. | reverse complement strand
CTGGCTACTATTGGGGCGAACCGCTGCTCAAGCCCTACGTCGAGGAGCTGCGCGTGGAAGCGGAGCAGCAGGGCGACGACCGCCTCGAACAGCTGGCCCGGCGCTTTCTGGCCTAGCGTGTCGCCCGCGTAGAGTGCCGGGCTGGCGACTTAGCGTCCGTAGCGCTCCAGCCACGCCATCGTTTCGGCCATCGCCTCGCCCCACTGCGCGGCGTTCGTGAGATGTCCGGAGCCACGGAGTTCGTGATGACGCTGCGCGGTCGCCGGTCCCGGCATCGCGTCCAGGGCGTCGTGCAGCCGGTACACCGCCGCCGGCGGAACACTCACATCGTGTTCCGCCGTGATGCTGAGCAGCGATACGTTGCGAAACGCGGAGACGGAGCGGTGCGCGCTGGTCACGCTGGGCCATTCCGGAGAGCCCAGTAGCGCCACAACCGCGCGGAGCGGCAGGCCAGCCGCGATCGCACGATACGCGAGGAATGCGCCCATCGAGATGCCGACCAACGACACTCGGTCGCGATCGACATGAAAATCGGCCACCAACGCGTCGATCAACGCCGGCAGTTCACGCCCGGTTGCTTCCATCACCTCGAGCATGACCGGCAGCGCACCGTGCGCCGAGCGCTGCAGTCGCTCGACCAGGAACGGACTCGATCGCGCGCCATGATCGACCGCATCGACGCCAACGGCGACAAAGCCGAGGGCGGCGCATCGTTCCAGTTCGGTCGCGTGCGCCAAGGCGTCGGCGCGAAAGCCGTGCATCCAGAGCACAACGGGCCGCGAGGGGGCGGGGCGTTCCGCCGAAGAATCGTCGGGTGTGGCGATCAGCACCGGCACACCCGCGATCATGCCGCCACGCGCCGTCACGGCGCGATAGGCACCACATTCGAAGTCACGTACGTGACTTCATCGTCGACGGCGTTGCGAATCGGATCGAGACTCAGCGTGGTCGGATAGCCCAGCGTGGCGTCGAACGCCATTGATTGCACGACGCCCTCACGCGTGAGCCCCTCCCGCGCCTGCGCGAACAGTTGATCGACCGTGCGGAAAATCGTCAGCAGCGTCACCGAGATCGACTCGCCGGTGGTGACATTCACGGCGCGCGTGATCACGCCCGTCTTCACCGTGACCTGAAACGTCGTCGCGCCGGTGACACAGAAGCAGACCACGCGCTGCTGCATGGTGTAACTGTTCGACGCCGGACGGGTGGCTTCCCACCGCCGCTGCGCTTCGGCAAGGCGCGAGTCCTCGGGGCTGGTCGGGTCACTGCACCCGCCCACCAGCAACGCGAGCCCAAGGAGCACGCCCGCCAGCCGCATTATGCCGTCGCCGCCTTGGCGGCGGCGAGCTGCGCCTGCATCCGCTTGCGGAACCGCTCCGCGATCAGACGGCCCATCTCCGTTTCCGTTGCCACCCACTCGGCGTTGCGAAACGCGATCGGGTTCACCGCCGCGCGATACTCCGCGAGCCACGGCTCGATGCGCGAGAAGATCAGCAGCCCCTCGCCGTTGCTCTCGAGCATGAAGTCGGCATGCATCACGCCGTGTCGCGCCATCGCATACGTCATCTCCCAGTACGACGTACACTGACGGAACGCCGCGTTGAGGGGATGGTCGCCCTTGGTCACCGCGATCACATCCTCGAAGCTGGTTGGCAGGAACGTGGAGATCACCAACGTGCGCGAGGCGCGCATGACGTCTTCGCGACGGAGCTCGTACAGCTTGAGCACGAGCTCTGCATCGTGATGATCGGGATATTCCTTGAGAGGCACGGTTGGGTCGGCAAACGGGAAAGGTCGGCCAGTGCGTTAGAGCGGCGCGTGGCGCGTCACGGAGTATTGTCGGTCGTCCGAGGCTTGGCAAGCGAATCGGCACCCGCTGCGGTCAGCACCGGCACCACATACGGCTCCCACTGCTGCAACGTGACGCGCAACCGCCAAGCGGCGTTATCGGGGGCGGCCGAGTCCGGATCGAGGGTTGCCACCGTCACCGCGAAGCCTGGGAGCGACGCCATCTTGCCGCTGGGCAGTCGCTTGCGCCACGCGCCGTCGTGCAACGGGACGTCATCGGTGAATCGGCCATCGGAGGCACGGCCATACACGCGCATCGGATCGAGTCGCACGCTGGCGCCGTTGGCACGACGATCCACCGTGATCGCCGACAACCATGAGCGTCCGGCATACTCCATCACGATGCCCAGCTGCACCTGCCGCGTGGTTTCACGCGACGCCATGAAGCGCGTCACGAAATTCGTCGTCACTTGCCGACGCGGCGACGACAGCACGACCGGCAACGTGCACTGCACGGTACCATCGCCGGCCGTCACCAGCTCCTCGCCGGCCGATGGCGACTGCCAGTCGGCCGCGGTGCCAAGGATCACCCGAAGCGGCACGCCAACGGCGAGCGACTTGTCGGGATGGAGCACGGTGATCTGCACATCGAGCGTCACCGGTCGCGTCGTCGGGATTTGGGTCACCACGCAAGCTACTCGACCACGGCCGCACGATGTGCGCATCGGCGTCGGACGCGATACCTTTTTTGGCGTTGGTCCCTCCCCTTCCTGCCCCCGCTCCATGATCTGGATCGCCACGCGGTTGCTCTGCATGGCCGCGCTGCTGCTGGGCACGTGGGCCTGCGCCGGGCCGCCGGCATCACCGACGTCCGCAACACGGGTGGCTGCCCCGCCCCTTCGCTGGGGTGGCGATGCCGAAGGCGGTGCGCCCTTCGTGGAAGCCGACGCCGCCGATCCCTCCCACGTGCGCGGCTTCGACGTCGAGATCGCGACGATGATCGCGCAGGGCCTCGGGCGCGAGCCGCAGTTCGTGCAAGTCGCATGGGCCTCCATCGAACAGTCGGTGGCGCGCGGCGACTTCGCGATCGGCATGTCTGGCCTGGAGGACCGGCCGGCGCTACACGAGCGGTTCGCCGTATCGTTGCCGTACTACGAGTTCCGCGAAGTGCTCGCCGTGCGCGCCGCCGACAGTGCGCGCATCCACACGCTGGCCGACCTGCGAGGTCGTCGGGTGGCCACGCTGGGCGCCACGATGGCCTGGGAGATGGTGCTCGCCGCCAAGAGCACCCACGGCGTGCTGCCGGTGTCGTATGACGACGACGTGCATCCGTACAGCGATCTGGTGAGCGGACGCGTCGATGCCGTGTTGCTCGACCACGTGCTGGCCGAGCGCACCCTGCGCCGGATCGGCGGCTTCGTGATTCAACCCGCCGCGTTGGCCCGCGGCCACTACGTGGCCGTGCTGGCGGCCGGCGACAGTGCGCTCCGCGACTCCGTCAACGCCACGCTGCGGGCACGCATGCGCGACGGCTCACTCGAGCGCGTGTTCCGGTCGTGGAACGTGTGGGATGCCCAGCAGGCGGCGTTTCAGCAGCGGGTGCTTCGCGACGCCGCACCGCGCGGTACGACCCCAGCCGCCAAGCGAAATGCCGTCGCGTCCATCGCGACCTACCTCCCGGTGCTGCTGCGCGCCGCCGTGATCACTCTGTTGTTGTCGGTGCTCGCGATGATGCTCGCCGTGGCGCTCGGTATCGGCCTCGCCGCCGGACGCGTGTACGGCGCGCGGCCGCTCCGCATCCTCCTGACCGCCTACGTCGAGATCATCCGTGGCACGCCGGTGCTGCTGCAGCTGTTCGTGCTGTACTACGGATTGTCGGACGTCGTGCGGCTCCCGGCCTTCGCCGCCGCCGTGATCGGACTCGGCCTCAACTACGCCGCCTACGAATCCGAGATCTATCGGGCGGCACTCGAAGCCATTCCCACGCTGCAGCTCGAAGCGGCACGCACGCTGGGGCTCTCGGAGCTGCAGATCCTGCGGCTCGTGCGCGGTCCGCAGGCGCTGCGGCTCGCGCTGGCACCGATGACGAACGACTTCGTGGCGCTGCTCAAGGATTCCTCGCTCGTGTCGGTGATCACCGTGGTGGAGCTCACCAAGCAGACCGCGATCTACGCCACGAACGCCGGCAGCTGGGCCATTCCGGGCGCACTCTGTGGCCTCGTGTATCTCGCGATGTCGCTGCCGCTCTCACGGATGGCCCGTCGCCTCGAACAGCGGTGGAAGATCGCATGAGTCGCGACGTCGCGTTGCATGTGCGTGCCCTGCACGCTGGTCGTGGGGAACGCGCCATCCTGCGTGGACTCGACCTCGATGTCGCCGAGGGCGAAGTGTGCGCGGTGATGGGAGTGTCCGGCGCCGGGAAGACCACCGTGCTGCGCGTGGTCGCGGCGTTGCAGCCATTTACCGCGGGCACGGTCGAGATCGGCGGCGTCGCGCTCACGCCCGGTGCGGTGCCCCCCGAGTCGCAGCTTCGCGCACTGCGGCGGCGCGTCGGCGTGGTCTTCCAGAGTCACGCCCTGTTCGAGCATCTCACCGCACTCGACAACATCATGCTGGCGCCGGTGCACGCACTCGGACAATCACGCGCCAGCGCGGAAGCCACCGCCATGCGCCTGCTGGAGTCCCTCGGCGTGTCGGCCCGCGCACACGCGTATCCGCGGCAACTCTCCGGCGGCGAAGCACAACGCGTGGCGATTGCGCGCGCGCTGGCCCCCGACCCGCAACTGCTGCTGATGGACGAACCCACATCGGCGCTCGATCCGGCACGCCGGGGTGCGCTCGGCGAGTCGGTTCGCGCTCTGGCCGCCCAGAAACGCGGGCTGTTGATCGTGACCCATGATGCCGAATTCGCGCGCAGCTTCGCCGATCGCGTCGTGGTCCTGTCGCATGGCACGATCGCCGAGCAGGGGCCGGCCAGCGAGGTGCTCACGCATCCCACCCATGACGCGACGCGTGAGCTACTGAGCTAAGGCACGCCAGGCGTCGTCGGACCGTGCTGCACAGACGACGCCGTGACCCCCTGCAACAGCGCGCCGAGGGCGATACCGCCGATTGCGTACCCCAGTTCCCAGCTGCCGGCACCGAGCCCCGCAATCGCCGGCCCCGGGCACACCCCGGTGATGCCCCAGCCGATGCCGAAGATGGCCGCCCCAATGATCGTCGAACGATCCATCACCGATTCGTGCGCGCCGAACGCGCCGCCCAGCAGCGGCTGGCGAAGCAGCTTCGGCACGAAGCGATACGCCAGGAACGTGACCACCACCGCCCCGCCCAGCACCAGCATCAGTCCCATGTCCTGAAAGCGCAGGAAGCTGAGCACGACGCGGGGTTGAATCATCGTGGAAAACGCGAGGCCGAATCCAAAGAGGGCACCAGCACCGAGAGCAGACCTGAGCATCGTCTCAGCCCCCCCCAACGCGCGCCATGACATTCGCCGTGATGAACGCCGTCGCCATGAAGGTCAGCACCGCCAGCAACGATGGCAGCTTGAGCGAGGCGAGGCCGCAGATCCCGTGGCCCGACGTACAACCGCGCGACAACCGCGCACCGTACCCCACCAGCACCCCGCCGATGGCGAGCTGCCACGGCGGAATCGACACCGCCACGCGCTCCCCGTGTGCGAAGAGCAGCCACCACACGAACGCCCCCACGATCAGCCCGGCCGCATACGCCAGACGCCATCCCCGGCTGTTCACCAAGCGCGGTTGCTGAAAGAACGGACGGTCCACGACGTACGACCACGTCGACGAATACACCGAGCTCATCCCGCCGATCAATCCGGTCAGCGTGAAGAGCAGGGCGACACCGAGACCGATACAGACACCACCGATCAGGTAGTGCGCAAAGCCGGCAGGCAGGGGAAGCATCCGGCAAAGCTATCGTATCGCTATCCTGTACACACGTCGCTTCCCCTTCCACTTCCCGACGGGTCACGCGAACGTTCGTACGTCTCCCCAACGTTCAGCCAACGATCCCGTGCGGCTTCTCCACCTCCTGCGCTTCGGTCTGCTTCTGACGCCTGCGTTTGCCGCAGTGGCGCCGCGCGCCGAGGGGCGACTCGCCGACGGGCGACTCGCCGACGTGCGCGGTACGGTGTACGACAGCATCGCCGGTCAACCGCTGGTGGGTGCGTTGGTGCAGCTCGTGGCGGCCGACTCGGGGGGCACGTACGGACGCACGGCGGTGTCGGACTCACTCGGTGCGTTCCGTTTCATCGATGCGCCGAACGGGCGCTTCACGCTCGGCTTCTATCACGCCGTGCTCGATTCGCTCGGCCTCGAGCCGCTGGTGCGCCCGATCACCGTCACCAACGGCGGAGCCGTTCGTGCCGATCTGGCCACCCCGTCGGCCGCGCGACTGGGCGCGGCGATCTGCGGGGCCCCCACGCCGCAGAATTCCGGCGCTGTGGTCATGGGCATCGTGCGCCACGCCACCGACCGCAGGCCGGCCGCCGGCGTCACCGTGATCGCCGAGTGGCTCGAGCTGTCGTTCGGCGCCGGTGGCATCAATCGTCGGACACCCCGACGGCTGGCCACCACGCGCGAAACCGGCTGGTTCGCGATCTGCCATGTCCCGCGTCCGGGATCGATGACGCTCACGGCGACCCGCGGCGCCGACAGCACGGCGACCATTCCGGTCGAGGTCCCGACCAGCGGCTTCCTCCGCCGCGAGCTGTATCTCGGTGCCGCCCGCGTCGTCGCCGCTGCCCCGCCACCTCGCGACAGCACCCAGAGCGACTCGACCGCCCTCCAGGTGCGCCGCCTGCATGTGGGTGATGGTCGCCTCAGCGGAAGCGTGCGGGCCACCAACGACGGCCGCCCGCTGGCCGGGGCGCAGGTCAGCATTCTCAACGGACCGCAAACCCGCACCAACGCCCGCGGGGAGTGGATGCTCTCCGACGCACCCCCGGGAACGCGCCTGCTGGAAGTGCGGGCCGTCGGCTACTATCCCGAGCGGCGCGCCGTGGACATCGTCGACAGCGTCGCGCCCCTTCGCGTCGCGCTTGCGACCTTCAAGTCGGTGCTCGACACCATGAAGATCAGCGCCACGCGCACCGTCGACATGAATCTGGTGGGCTTTCAGGAACGTCGCCGCTCGAGCGTGGGCCGATTCCTCACCCCACGCGATATCGCCATGCGGCAGCCGTTCGCGACGTCGGAAATCTTCCGCTCCGTGCCCGGGATGTTCCTCGATCGCACCATGGACGCCGAGGAGAAGGTCATGATGCGCGGCGTGTTCGAAGATCGCTGCGAGCCCGCCATCTACATCAACGGCCAGTGGATGAACGGACTCACGTCGAGCGATCTGGACAGCTTCATCCGGCCGTCCGACATCGCCGGCATCGAGGTGTACATGGTGGGGCAGGTCCCCGCCCAGTTTCAGCCGGGACTCTCCGGCTGCGGAAGCCTGGTCTTCTGGACGAAGTAATCGCGACGTGGCATCTCACGCCCTCTCAATGGATCTCCGGTGAAGGCTGAACCGAACACCAGCACCCGCGTCACCAGCATGCACGCCACCGACCCGCGACCCCATGTGGTCATCGTCGGTGGCGGTTTCGCCGGGCTCACGGCCGCGCGCACGCTCGCCAAGGCCGATGTGCGGATCACGCTCATCGACCGCACGAATCACCATCTGTTCCAGCCCCTGTTGTATCAGGTAGCCACGGCGGTGCTCAATCCCGCCGACATCACCGTACCGATTCGCTGGATGCTGCGCGACCAGGCCAACGCCACGGTGATCATGGCGGAGGTGCACAGCATCGAGGTGCCACAACACACACTCACCCTCGACGGCGGCAGCAGTACCGTCGCGTGGGACTACCTCATTCTGGCCAGCGGCGCGCGGCATGCGTACTTCGGGCGTCCGGAGTGGGAAGCCAACGCCCCGGGGCTCAAGAGCATCGAAGATGCGCTCGAAATGCGACGCCGTTTCCTGCTCAGCTTCGAAGCGGCCGAGCGCGCCAGCGCCGAAGGGCAGCGCGAGGCACTACTGACGTTCGTAATCGTCGGCGGAGGCCCCACTGGCGTGGAACTGGCCGGCATGATCCCCGAGATCACCCACAAGGCGATGAAGCGCGATTTCCGCCGCATCGATCCGGCGTCCGCGCGCGTCGTGCTGCTGGAAGCGGGCCCGCGGCTGCTGCCGCAGTTCCCTGAGCCCCTCAGTGCGCGAGCCGAACGCGACCTGCGCGAACTCGGGGTCGAGGTGCGCACCAACACCGCCGTCACCAGCGTCGACGACGCCGGCGTCACCATGGCATCGGGCGAACGGATCGATGCGCACACCGTGTTCTGGGGCGCCGGGAATCAGGCCTCCCCCCTCGCCAAACAGCTCGGCGTCCCGCTCGACCGCGCCGGGCGCGTCGTCGTTGCCCCCGATCTCTCGCTCCCCAACCACCCGCATGTTTTCGCCGTGGGCGACGTCGCCTCCGTGCTCACCGACGCCGGCACGCCGGTGCCAGCGGTCGCGCCTGCGGCCAATCAGATGGGGCTCCACGCGGCCCGGGCGATTCTCCACGATCTCCGCGGCACGCCGCGCACGCCGTTCCGCTACTTCAACAAGGGCGACCTCGCCACGATCGGTCGGCATCGCGCCGTCGCCGCCATCGGTTCGCTCAAGCTGCAAGGCAACATCGCGTGGCTCGCCTGGCTGTTCATCCACATTCTGTATCTGGCCGGCTTTCGCAATCGCGTCACCGTGTTCGTGCAGTGGGCCTATCAGTACCTCACCTATCAGCGTGGCGTGCGACTGATCACCGGCACCACCGCACACCGGCTGCTGAAAACGAGCGGCGATCGGGAGCGGGCACGAGAGGAGGAGCGTGGAGACGCTCGTCCGATGCCGTAACGCCGCGCACGAAAAAAGGCCGGCCAGCGATCGCTCGCCGGCCGGCCTTTCTTGCATCGTCGATGACGATTACCGCATGCGATCGCGGCGCACGAGCACCTTCTTGCCCTTGATCGTCGTGTTCCGCAGCGCCGTGATGATGTCCTCGGCGATCTCCTCCGGCACCTCGACCGTGCTGTAGCCATCGGCGATCTGAATCGCGCCGATCACGCTGGCATCGATCCCGACTTCGTTCGCGATCGCGCCCACGAGATCGCCCGGACGCATCTTCAGCTTGCGACCGGCACCGACCCACAACCGCGCCACGCTCCACTCCGGCTTCGACCGCTTGGCGGCCTTCGCGCCGCGCGGCGCGTCCTCTTCGCCACCGCGGCTCGGACGGCCACCTTCACGGGCACCGGCGCCCTCGCGACCACGGCTGCTCTCGCGCGGGCCCCGATCATCGGAACGCGGCTGCACGGCCGGGATGTCCGGCTCGTCCGTCACGTCGTTCGCGTCGAACAGCTTCACGGCGGCAGCGGCAATGTCCATGACGTCGAACTCACCAGCCAGCGACTCCACGATGCCGCGGAGCTTGTCGAGACCACCTTCCATGATGGTTTCGCGCAGCGTCGTGCGTACCAACTGCAAGCGATGGGCGCGCAGATCATCGACCGTCGGCACCTGCGCGATCTCGATCCGCTGACTCGTCATGCGTTCGATGTTCCGCAGCAGGCGATGTTCGCGCGGTTCGGCCAGCGTAATCGCCACCCCCTCACGACCGGCACGACCCGTGCGGCCGATGCGGTGCACGTACGACTCGGCATCCGCCGGTACATCGAAATTCACCACGTGCGACACGTGCTTCACGTCGAGACCACGCGCCGCGACGTCCGTGGCGATGAGCAGATCGGTCTTCTTCGTGCGGAACTTGGTCATTACGCGATCGCGCTGATCCTGGCTCAAGCCGCCATGCAGCGCATCGGCGCGCAACCCGCGCGCCATCAGCGTTTCACTGAGCTCGTCCACTTCGGTGCGCGTCCGGCAGAACACGATCGCACTCGTGGGCTGCTCGATGTCGAGCACGCGGGCGAGGGCGGTCATCTTGTGCGCGCGCGGCACGATGTACGCCACCTGCCGCACCCTGGCCGATTCACCAACCGGTACCACTTCGCGATCGATCGTGACGAGCACCGGATCACGCAGCTGGCGCTTCGCGATGCTGGCAATGCGTGGCGGCAGCGTGGCCGAAAACAGCGCCGTCTGACGCGACTTCGGCGTGGCCTCGAGAATCGCTTCGAGATCTTCCGCAAAGCCCATGTCGAGCATCTCGTCGGCCTCGTCCAGCACGACGGTCTTGAGCGACGACATCTGCAGCGTATGGCGACGGATGTGGTCGAGCGCGCGTCCCGGCGTCGCGATCACCACGTCGACGCCGCGCTTGAGGGCACGCACCTGCATCTCCATGGACGATCCGCCGTACACGGCCAGGGCGCTCACACCCATCGGCTTGCCGTAGCGATGCACCGCCTCGGCCACCTGCATCGCGAGTTCGCGCGTCGGCACGAGAATCAGCGCCGACGTACGCTCCGCGCCCTTGGCGCTGGTATTGACGCGGCTCAGCAGCGGCAGCGCGAACGCCGCCGTCTTGCCAGTACCGGTGGCCGCCTGGGCCAGGACATCACGTCCTTCCAGCAGTGGCGGAATCGCAGCACGCTGAACAGGCGTCGGTTCTTCGTAGCCCAGCGCAGCAAGCGCCGAGGCAATGCGGGGGTCGAGTCCGAGGGCCGCGAATCCGGTTTCGCTGACGTCGCGCTCGCTGTTCCGTGCGGCGACATCGCGCTCGTCCGGCTGTTTCATATGTCAAGTCTCCTTTGAGAACCGAAATCTATCCTATTCCGATGCCGAGATGTGGTCTTGGCCGGTGAAATAGGTGAGATTGTCAGTCATCATGACCGACACAGCCCTTTCGTTTGAGGTCCGCCACTCCCCGATTCAGGGTTTCGGGGGCTACGCTACCCACCCGATCCCGGCCGGCACACGCATTATCGAGTACGCCGGCGAGCGGCTCGCCCCGGACGCGGCGGAGGCGCGCTACCCCGATGTCGTCGGCGAGCGACACCATACCTACCTGTTCGCCATCGATGACGAGGTGGTGGTCGACGCCGCGGTGAACGGGAACGAGGCGCGGTTTCTCAATCACTCCTGCGCCCCGAACTGCGATGCGGTGATCGACGACGGTCGCATCTGGATCGACGCGATCCACGATATCGAAGTGGGCGAAGAGCTGGTGTACGACTACGCCTACGTGCTCCCCGAACGGCACACCCCGGCCGCCAAGAAGCGGTTTCCCTGCTACTGTGGCGCCATCACCTGCCGCGGAACCATCCTCGCGAAGAAGCGCTGACCCGTCGAAGCCGGCGGTACAGCATCTCGTCCGACCGCTACGTACATTGTCGGTACTCAGCCGGTTGAACGTTGCATGGAGCCTTGGAGGCCGTATGCGGTCGTGGGTCGTAGTGTCAGTGGTGATGCTCGGGTCGGCGGTCGCGTGCGCCCGCAGCGCCAAGGAAGGAGCAGTTCAGGAAGCGCGCCCCATCGCCTCGGCAGAAGGTGCGGCCCCGCGGCCTCAGGGCCCGCGCCGGGTTCCGCCCACGCCCATGAAGCTCGATACGCTACGTCGTGAAGCCGTGGCCAAGCTGATGGCCACGCTGGTGGGCCGTGAGAACGAGCCGGCCGGCACGGTTTTCAAGAACGTCAAGTTGCACAAGACGATGCCGGCGAAGGAGTTCGTCACCATGATGGACGAACAGTTCGGGCGCGGGCTCGGATTCAACTGCACCAGCTGTCACATGGACAACGGTGACTACGCCAGCGACGCACGGAAGGACAAGATCATCGCCCTGCAGATGATCAAGATGCAGCGCGACATCGACGCGAAGTACATCGCCAAGGTGAAGGAACTCGATGATCCGCGTCCGAAGACGACATGCGTGATGTGTCATCGTGGCGCCGGCCACCTCACGAACGAGATGGATGTCCCGACGGCCCCGGTGCCCCAGCGCCAGCGCGGTTAAGCACTCCCGTCGTTGCGGACCACCAGCGACCGCGACATGATGCGGTCGGTTTGCAGATCGTAGCCGAGGCGAAAGCCTTGGCTGCCGATATCGGTGAATCCGTGCTTGGCGTAGAAGCGGATCGCCCGTGCGTTCCGCTCCCAGACACCGAGCCGGATGGTCGTACCACCGCGCGAACGCGCCGCGCGGGCGCACGCCGCTAGAAAAGGTGACGCCACACCCCGACCGTGCCAGGCGTGATCCACGTAGAAGCGCTGGAGCTCCACGGACTGATCGCCCGGTGTCTCCGGCTCGGGCGCATCGATGCGCAGCAGTGCATACCCGACCATGACCCCGCCGACCTCGGCGATCAGACAGATACGCCGCGGATCCGCAATTTCCTCCGCCTGCTGCTCCGGCGTGAACGCTTCGCTCAGGTACGCGTTCATGTCGATCGGGTCATTGTCGGGCGCAAACGTTTCGTAGAAGACGTGCGCGGCAAACTCAGACAGCACACCCGCGTCGGCGGTCGTGGCGCGCCGGATCGCGAGAGCACCCTCAGGGCGGTCGTCAGCGATTGTATTCGTCATGGTCAAGGATAGTCAGTTCCCCGTGATCCGCCCCGGTCCCGAACGCCGTCAAGTGTTAGCGCCGTCAATTGTTAGCGCCGTTAACTCTTAGCGCCGTTAACCCTTAGCGCCGTTAACTGTTAGCGCCGTTTATTGTTAGCGCCGTTAACTCTTAGCGCCGTTAACTCTTAGCGCCGTCAATTGTTTGCGCCGTTAACTCTTA
>NZ_JBILKJ010000208.1:0-3982 GCF_044376735.1 Gemmatimonas sp. | reverse complement strand
GCCCGCACGGCATCGGGCAGCATCACGGCTTCGTCGCTCCTGCCGGTGGACGTTCGCGATGGTCCGGGCTGACGGGCCGCCATGAGCTGGGTGCCCTCGTCGGCGATGAACACTTCGAGGTCGCCGACACGCAGCTCGCGCAGCACGGCCTGCTCGGTTTCGCCGCGCACTTCTTCTACATCGCCGCGGGCCTGAGCGGCCGCGCGCTCGGCGCGAATGGCACCGGCCACCACACGCGCCGATTCGCGAACGGCCGTGTCGGTGCGCTGCTGGAGGGTGGTCGTGAGCGTGAGCCAGCCGGCGACGGCGAAGGTGCCGAGGACGAGGGCGAGCACGCTGGCGTTCCAGAGCGTGAGGCGCATCCGGATGGAGAGGCGCATGACGCTGCCGGCGACACGATCCGTCATGTGGGGGCGACGTCGGAGAGTACATAACCGGCGCGGCGCCGGGTGTGGATGAGCGGCGTCCATGGCGCCCGATCGATCTTCCCGCGCAGACGGTTCACGTACACTTCGACGGCGTTGGTGAACGGATCGTGATTATCGTCCCACACATGCGCCACGATGTCGGCACGGGACACGACGGTGCCGACGCGGCGCGCCAACAGTTCGAGGAGCGCATACTCCTTGGCCGTGAGCGCGATCGCGACCCCGGCGCGCTGCACGGCGTGCGACTGGAGATCGATCTCGCAATCACCCACGCGCACCAGCATGACCTGGAGCGCTTCGGGTCGCCGCAGCAGGGCGCGCAATCGGGCGAGCAGTTCGCCGAAGTCGAACGGCTTGGTGAGATAGTCGTCGGCGCCGTGATCGAGTCCGGCGATGCGATCGGCCACGGCATCGCGCGAGGTCAGCATGAGCACGGGGGTGCGCACGTGGCGCGCCCGCAGCGCGGCGACAACGCCGAAGCCGTCGACGCCGGGCAACATGACGTCGAGGATGATCGCGTCGTACGTGTTCACCACGGCCTGCACGATGGCGTCCGATCCGTTCTCGCAGACGTCCACGGCGTACGCCTCCTCGCGCAGACCGCGGGCGATCAGCCGCGCGAGGCGGGGATCATCTTCGACGACAAGCAGGCGCATGACGCGTCAGGCCTCGGGCTGCCTGGCGCGCCGCATCGCGACGCGGGTACGGGCCTTTTCTGCGGGGCGCCGACGAAACCAGCTGGCCACGAGATAGAACTCGTCGAGGTCGTGGGTGGGGATGTCGGCCCCTGACGGATCGGGGCCCGTGAACACCTTGGCCGCCAGTTCGCGAAAGGCGGCGCGCTCCTCGGGTGTTTTCGGGGCGGGCAGCTCGGCGCGCACCGTGCCGCGTCGCACCAGATACACCCACTCCTGCGTGTCGGGGCCCACGGCGTGGTAGCGGAAGGTGAGGCGATCCACGTTGGCGTGAAAGTGCTGGACCCGTTCGTGCAGCCAGCGTACCAGCGCCAGCCGGTCGCGAATCACCGCGGCCTTCTCGAAGGCGAGCTGTTCAGCCGCCTGCTGCATGGCCAGCTCGAGGGTACGCACGGGTGCATCGCTGCGCCCGTCGAGAAAGGCGCGCACGGCCACCGCCGCGTTCCGATACGGCTCCGACGCGCCGGCACCGATGCACGGACCGGCGCAGGTGCCGAGGTCGTGTCGTAGGCAGCCGGGGGCACGGGTGCGGCTGGCACCGCGCTTCGGACGTGATGCGGGATCATCGTCGAACCAGAGCGTGCTGCCGTGGCTGGCGGCGCTGCCGGTGAGGCGCACCACGTCGTCGTGCTCGCAGTCGCGCAACCCCGTGCCTTCGGCCAACGCCCGCACCGCCTCGCGAAGCTGCGCGACCCGACGGAAGGGTCCGAACAAGGCGATGGCGCCGGGATCGTCGGAGCGGGCCACCACGCGCAGTCCGGGTACACTGCCGCCAGTGAGCGCGACATAGGCGCGCGGCCACTCGTCCTGCACCATCATCGCGTTGAAGTGCGGACGATACTGCTTGATGAGGCGCAGCTCGCGCAGCAACGCCCCGAACTCGGTGTTGGTGTACTCCCACTCGATCTGGAACGCGTGACGCAGAATCCGCGCGCCCTTGTCGCGCCCCTTCGCGCGAAAGTACGACAGCAATCGCGTGCGCAGCACGCGCGATTGCCCGACGTAGATCACCGTGCCGGTGGCGCCAAGCATGCGATACACCCCGGGACGGTTCTCGCATCCCTCACGCACCAGGGCCCGCAGCTGCGCGCGATGCGTCGGGGTCGATTGCGGCGGTCGAACGTGCAGGCGGGTGCGCTGCGGGGCGGGCGTGTCCACCCGTGCAACCTAGAGTGGGCGACGCCCGTTCAGCAACGCGCCACCGGAGCTACGTCTCGTCGACCGGCGGAGCGAACGTGCTGTCGTACTGCAGCGCCTCGCGAAACGCCGCCGCCTGCGTGCGAATCTGCACCAGCTCCGGCTCGGCGATGTTCTTCACGTGCACGAACATCATGCGCATACGCGGATGATTGGCGAAGCGCGCCTGATGCGACGCCAGAAAGTCCCAATACAGCACATTCACCGGACAGGCATCGGGGCCGGTGCGCTGCTTCACGTCGTAGCGGCAGCTGCCACAGTAGTTGCTCATGCGGTTGATGTACGCCCCCGACGCCACGTACGGCTTGGAGGCGAGCGCCCCGCCGTCACCCCACGTGCCCATGCCCACCACGTTCGGCAGCTCCACCCACTCGTACGCGTCGGTGAAGGCGCTCCAGTACCAGCGCGAGAGCGCGGCCGGTTCGACGCCGATCAGGGTGGCGATGTTGCACTGCACCATGAGACGGGCGATGTGATGCACGCGGCCGTGATCGCGTACCTGCCGGATGGTGTCGGCGAGACAGCGCATCTCGCAGGGCGCATCGGTCTGCCCCGACGCGTCGTACGCCTCGCCATCGGGGGCCCAGAACCAGCGCGGCAACGCGCGCGAGGCGTTCAGCGCGTTGGCGGTGCGGAGTCCGGGCATGAGGTGCCAGTACATGCCGCGGATGTACTCGCGCCACCCCAGGATCTGCCGGATGAAGCCTTCAGCCGAGGCGATGGGGACGAGACCGGCGCGCCACGCCGCTTCGGCTTTGCGCACACACTCGAGGGGATGCAGCAGTCCGACGTTGAGGATGGAGGACAGCGTGGAGTGCAGCAGATCGGGGGCGCCGTGCACGAGGGCGTCTTCGTAGGGCCCGAACTCGGGCAATCGTTCGGCGATGAACCGATCGAGCCACGCCTTGGCGTCGGCGCGGGTGACGGGGAGCGCGAACTGGTCCACGCTGCCCCAGCGGTGGCGCCAGGTGCGCACGCGCTCCATCTGGGCGCGCGTGATGGCGTCGGGCTCCACCCGCCAGACCTCGGGGGCCGGACGGCCTTTGGGCCACGGCTTCCGGTTGTCGGCGTCGAAATTCCATTGACCGCCGCTCGGCGTGCCGTCGGCTTCCATGAGAACGCCGTGCTTGCGGCGCATTTCCCGGTAGAAGAACTCCATCCGGTGTTCTTTGCGCCCGCGGGCCCAGGTGGCGAATTCCTCGCGGGTGGCGAGAAAGCCACGGTCTTCGCGGAGGGTCAACGAGCGGCCATCAGTCTCGAGAAGGATTCGGGCGCGGTCGAGCTCGTCGACCATGTCCTGCTCGCGTCCCTCGGTGGCGACGACCTTGGCCGCGTGGAACTCGACCGCAGCGGCGGCGATTCCCTCGGCGTAGCTGGGCGCGTTCCGGTAGGCCACGCGGTACCCGGCGGCTTCGAGCGAGGCCGCGAGGTGCTGCATGGAGGAGAGCAGCAGGACCAGCTTCTGGCGATGCCAGGGGAGGGACGACCCCTTGGCGACGGACTCGAGCAGCAGGACGACAACGTCGTCGCGGGGTTCACGGGGGATGTTCGCGACGGCGCGCGAGGATTCCCAGGGGGCGACGAAGGCGAGGGTGGTGGGCATTCTACCGCGGCGAACGGGAGGGACGAGGACAGCGGTTCCCGTGGGCTGGGGGCTGTGGG
>NZ_JBILKJ010000207.1:0-3994 GCF_044376735.1 Gemmatimonas sp. | reverse complement strand
CGCTGCGCCCCGCGCCGGCGTCCATGCCCCACGGCGTGCGCTGGAACTTCCACATCGACGCATACACGATGCGCGGGTTGTTCACGTCGATCGACAGATCGGCGGCGCCGGTGCTGTCGTTCAGGAATAGCACCTTCTTCCACGTCGCACCGCCGTCGGTGGTGCGGAACACCCCACGATCCGGCGACGGACCGAACGCGTGCCCCAGCGACGTCACGAACGCCACATCGGGATTGGTGGGGTGCACCCGCAGCGACGTGATCTGCTGCGTATTGGCCAGCCCCCGCGGTGTCCACGTCTGGCCACCGTCGGTGGAGCGGTACACGCCGGTGCCGTAGGTGAGGTCCTCACGGGGCTTGCCCTCGCCGGTACCGACCCAGATCACATTGGGGTCGCTGGGCGCCACGGTGATCGCCCCCACCGACGAGAGGTCGGTCTTGCCGTCGGTGATGTTCTCCCACGACTGGCCGGCATTGGTGGTCTTCCACACGCCGCCATTCACGGCGCCGAAGTAGAACACCAGCGGCTTGGTGGGGTCGCCCGTCACCGCGGTGGCGCGACCGCCGCGTGAGGGACCCACGTTGCGCCACCGCAGCGACTTGAAGGCGCGATTGGTTTTCGTACCGTCGGTATACAGGCTCGGATCGTACGCAGGGCGCGTTGTGGCCCCGCTCGATGCGGTGGCCTTTGGCGCAGCCGCTTTCTGCGCGGCGGACGGCATGGCGACAAGCGCCACGAGTGCAGCGGTGGCACCGCCGCGACGAATTCGGGATGATGATCGCATGCGGGGACGTTGCCAGTCTGCGGCGCCGGGTGCAAGATCAGCCGACTCCCAGCGTTTCCCATCCGCATCGAGGCTGCCCATGCGTCCCATGTCCGACCGATCGCCCGTTTCCGCTGCCGCACGTCTGGCTGTTGCCCGAGTGGCGGCTGGCGGTGCCCTGCTCACGCTCGCGGCTCAACCGCTGTGGAGCCAGGCGAAGCGGCCCATGGCCTGGGTGGACGCGCAGCGTCTCCGGTCGGTGGCCGGCACGGCCATCTCCCCCGATGGCAATCAGATGCTGTACGCGCTCACGACGCCGGACTGGAACGAGGCGACGACCCAGAGCGACCTCTATCTGGTACGCACCGACCGCGGGCTCGAGAGCACGCGTCAGCTCACCTTTACCAAGGACAAGAACGAGTCGCAGCCGCGCTGGGCACCCGCCGGCGGGTGGTTCGTGTTCGCGTCCAACCGCGAAGGGACCGCGGGGGATATGAAGCAGCAGCTGTTCCTCATGCGCGCCGACGGCGGCGAGGCGCGACGGATCACCAGTGCGAAGGAGGGCGTGAGCACGTTCGCCTTCAGCAAGGACGGCCAGTGGCTGGTGTATCGCAGCGGCAAAGCCAATGAGGAGCAGCTTTACGCCCTCGCGATGGCGTCGCTCGATCGCGGCACGCCCCTCGATTCACTCGCGCCGACGCCGCTCACGAAGCACCCCACCGGCGTCGGGAGCTGGGAGCTCGCCCCGGATTCCCGTCGCATCTACTTCATCACCGCCGACACCGTCGACACCGACGAGAAGGCGCGGGTCGAGAAGAAGTTCACGGTCGCCGTGCGGAACGCCGAGACGTCGATCAACTCGCTGTGGATGGTCGACCTCGCGTCGGCGTCACGTCCGACCACGCGGGTCACCCGCGACACGTCGCTGGCCGTCACGGCCTTCGTGATCGCTCCCGACAGCCGTTGGGTGGGCTTCAGCGCGGTGCCGAACGACCGCTATAAGCGCAACATCACCGAGCAGGGGATCTACGCCGACCAGTTCCTGCTCGATACGCGCGACGGCAGCATCGAGCGACTCACGAAGAACGACGAGTCGGCCGAGTCCGGGCTGTCCTTCTCCCCCGATTCCCGCACGATCGCTTTCTCGGCGTCGGACGACATGGTCGCGTACAACATGAAGAACCGTCGCGTGTATGTGCGCGCCACCGACGCGAAGGGCGCCGCCTTCCGGAAGATTGGAGATCTCGATGGGGACGTGAGTGCCGATTGGTGGTCGGCCGACGGCAAGACCATCTACTTCAACGAAGGCGCCAAGGCCACGCAGCAGCTGTTCGCACTCGATGTGGCGACGGGGAAGGTGAAGGCGGTCACCGATGTGCAGGGCGTGATCTCGGTAACGCAGGACGAGACCACGAAGCGTCTGATGGTGTCGTATCAGGATCCGACCACACCGCCGTCGATGTACACCGTGGCGTCGCTGGCCGCGCTCGCGTCACGTGCGTCGTGGACGCAGCTCACCGACCCCAATCCGTGGGTGCGCGAACAGATCGCGCTCGGCGAAGAGACCGAGTTCACCTGGACCTCGAAGGACGGCAAGAAGGTGGGCGGCGTGCTGCTCAAGCCGGTCGGCTACCAGCCGGGGAAGAAGTATCCGCTCATCGTCGCCATCCACGGCGGACCGGCGTCGGCCGACCTGCTCTCGTTCAACGGCGGCTACGGGGCGCAGGTGTACGCCGGGCAGGGGTGGGCGGTGCTCATGCCGAACTACCGTGGCTCCACGAACTACGGCGAGGCCCACAAGAACGGCATCGTGGGCAACTACATGGCCCCCGGCTTCAACGACATCATGACCGGCGTCGATGCCCTCATCAAGGATGGCATGGTCGACAGCACCAAGATGGGCGTGTTGGGCTGGAGCGCCGGTGGCCACTGGAGCAACTGGATTCTCACACACACCGATCGCTTCAAGGGCATCTCGAGCGGCGCCGGCACATCGAACTGGATCTCGATGTACGCCCAGTCCGACGTGCAGCGGAACCGGCAGTATTACCTCGGCAACAAGCTCCCCTACGACGACTTCGACGCCTACTGGAGGCAGTCCCCGATCCGGTACATCCGGAACGCGAAGACGCCCACGATGATCCACGTGGTCGAGGGCGACCCGCGCGTGCCGAGCCCGCAGAGCGTGGAGCTGCACATGGGCCTCAAGCGGGTGGGTGTGCCCACTGAGCTGTTCATGTACCCGGGCGCTTCACACGGCATTCCCGACGCCCGCAACCGGCTGGTGAAGAGCACCGCCGAGATGGCGTGGATGAACTACTGGGTGCTGGGCAGCGGCAAGAAGTTCTCGTGGCGCGAGGTCCTTGAGACGCTCGAGGATCCCAAGGCGGAGAAGAAGGTCGAGGTGAAGGGGATCAACTGACCGGCGACGCCATCTGACTGGAAACGATCACACAGAGTCGCAGAGAGCGCAGAGGCGCAGAGAAAATCCATCTTCTCTGCGCCTCTGCGCTCTCTGCCACTCTGCGTTGTCTTTTCAGAGGGCCAGAACTACGGGCACCCCTTGGCGACGATCGGGGCCGGGCATTGGCTGCCATCGGCGGCACAGAGCGCGGTCCGTATCACGAGGCGATCGGCGAAGCGCGTGATCGGCACGCCGTTGTCGGGGAGGACGTCGAGCGTTGGCCAGCCCTTCACGAGGCTGGCCATGATGCGGGCGTAGTCGCGCGGCGACCGAATGTCCGGACTTCTGGCGGACCGATGCAGTTGGGCGAGGTCAAACATCAGCCAGGCATTCTCGTCGGTGATCTGACCGACGGCGTGTTCGCTGCGATCCTTGACGTCGCCTTCGTGTAGACGGACGGCGATGGTGAGGGCGGAGTTGAGGGCGGAGAGCGCCGCCGACTCCTGGCCGCCGGCGAACTCGACGGCGGCCAGGCCCTGCAGGAAGGTGACGCTTTCGCGCGTGATGACGCGGCCCACCGACGGGACGTCGCCGTAGGCCCTCACCAAGATGCGGCGTGCATCCGCAACCGCGCCGCGGGAGGCCAGCAGCCGGACGAGCGCGTCGGCGCTGGACCGATCGCCCGGCGACGCGGCGGCGACCGCCTCGCGCAGAATCCGGGTGGCGCTATCGGCGCAGCCACGCAGCATCCAGAGATCTGCGCGGCCGCGTCGGGTAGCCTGCTCGGTCGCCTCGTCTCCGGCGGTTCGCGCGGCCGTGCCGGCGTT
>NZ_JBILKJ010000206.1:0-3998 GCF_044376735.1 Gemmatimonas sp. | reverse complement strand
GATGCACCAGCAGGGCGTCACTGATGTCGAGGTGCAGCGCGCCCGCGCGCTGATCGAAACGAGTTTTGTGACGAGCATGCAGTCGGCCGCCGAGCGCGCCGACCAGCTGTCGCGCTTTGCGACGTACTTCGGCGATGCGGCGTTGATCAACGAGCAGGTGGCGCGGTACGCCGCGACGACCACGGCGGCGGTGTCCGCCCTTGCACGCGAGCGCCTTGGTCCCGACAATCGCGCGCTGCTGCTGTACGTACCGGCCGAGGAACAGCCGGACGCGGAGCACGCCGAGATGGCGGAGGCGAGCGCATGACTGACACGCTCGATGTTTCCGTGCATGATGCAACGTCCGTGGCACCGCCGCGTCCCGCTGCCGGCATCCCCAGCGATTATCGGTTTCCGCACTTCTCCACACGTATTCTCGCGAATGGATTGCGTCTGATCGTGGCCACGGTCCCGGCGTATCCGGTGGTGACCACGCTGGCGGTGATCGAAGCAGGGGCGACCCGCGATCCGCGCGATTACGAAGGGCTGGCCCAGCTTACCACCCGGGCACTGGCGGAAGGCACGCGTGATATGAATGCGCTCGAGCTGACGTCGCGGCTCGAGATGCTCGGTACGACGCTCGACACCGGCGCCGACTGGGACTCGGCGATCGTGCAGATCACCGCGCTGTCATCGCGCATTGACGATGCGGTCGCCGTGCTGTCGGAAGTGCTGCGCTACCCGGCGTTCCCCGAGTCGGAGCTCGAGCGGATGCGAGGCGAGCGGCAGGCCGATCTGGCGCAGTTGCGCGCTGAACCGCGCGGTTTGTCCGACGTGTTCTTCTCGCGCCTGCTGTACCAGCCCGAGTCCCGTTTTGCGCGATTGGCCGGTGGCGATGAAGCGAGCATCATGCGCCTCACACGCGAGCGCGTGCAGGCCTACCACGCCGAGTACTATCGTCCCGATGCCACCGCCCTGATGATGGTTGGCGACATCGATGTGGAGCACGCCGTGAAGCTGGCGAGCGCACACTTCGGCGACTGGGTCGGGACGGCGCCGCCGGTGGCCGAGCCGGTGGATGCACAGCGTTTTCCCGAACCGCGCGTGCATCTGGTGCACAAGGCCGACGCCCCGCAGTCGGAGGTGCGCGTGGGGCACGTCGCCATTCCGCGCTTGCACGAGGATTACTTCCCCGTGGTGGTGATGAACGCGATCCTGGGCGGCCTGTTTTCGTCGCGGCTCAATCTGAATCTGCGCGAAGTGCACGCCTACACGTATGGGGCGCACTCGGCGTTCGATTGGCGTCGCGCCGCCAGCCCGTTCGAAATCTCGACGGCGGTGGAGACGGCGGTCACGGCAGATGCGCTGCGCGAGATCACGCTCGAGTTCGCACGCATTCGCGAGGCGCCGGTGAGCGACGCCGAGCTGTCGCTGGCCACGAGTTATCTGGTCGGTGTCTTCCCGATTCGGTTCGAGACCACCGCCGAGGTGGCGGGGGGATTGGCGAACGTGGAGATCTTCCGGCTGCCGACGAACTACTTCGATACGTATCGCGACCGGGTGAAGGCGGTCACGGCGCAGGATGTGCTGCGCGTGGCGCGAGCACACCTCGATCCGAATCGCTTGCAGGTGGTCGTGGTGGGTGATGCCACCGCGATCCGTCCGACCGTCGAAGCGCTGTCGCTTGGTCCGGTCACCGTGTACGACCCGGCAGACGACGATGTGGCTGCCGCGCCTGTGTCTCTCTCCTCAGCCTCCTGAATCGACGTGTCGCCAGCGAAGAAGTCCGTTAGCAAGCGGGTGAAGCCGCCCAAGTCGCCGTACTACGAAGTGCGTCGCTCCAAGATCCAGGGGCGAGGCGCGTTCGCGATCCTGCCGATTCGCAAGGGGAAGAAGATCGACGAATACTGGGGGCAGCCGATCACGCACGAGGAGGCCGACCGGCGGTACGACGACAACGACGGGCGTCACCATACGTTCCTGTTCGTACTCGACGATGACACGGTGCTCGACGCGCGCTTCGGTGGGAACGATGCCCGCTTCATCAACCACTCGTGCGATCCGAACTGCGAGACGCTGATCGAAGACGGACACATCTGGATCAAGGCGATCAAGGCCATCGCGCCGGAAACGGAACTGGCATACGACTACCGCTTCGAGTGGCAGGACGAGTACGAGCCGGAAGACGTGCGCTACTACGCGTGCCGTTGCGGCACGAAGAAGTGCCGCGGGACGATTCTTCGTATTCCGGTGTACCTGCGCCCGACGATCAAGCAGTGGCTGGCCGGCAACGACGTGCCGCTGCCGAAGAAGCCGAAGCCAGGTGCGAAGAAGGCGGTGAAGAAGGTCACGAAGAAGGTGGTCAAGAAGGCGACCAAAAAGGTGGCCAAGAAGGTGGCCAAGAAGGTGGCGCGCTGATGGCGATTGAACGGCAGGGACCCGGGAAGATCATCGGGACGCGCGGTTACACCGGGAAGGTGATTTCGATCGATGTCGACACGGTGCGTTTCCCGGACGGGTCGACGGGCCAGCTGGAGATGGTGCGTCATCCGGGGGCCAGCGCGATCGTCCCGCTGCTTGGCGAGCTCGACGATGATCCGGAGGTCCTGCTGATCCGGCAGTATCGCTATGCGGCCGAGGGGTATCTGTATGAGATCCCGGCCGGCCGTCTGGATCCGGGGGAGGACCCGCTGACCTGTGCCCATCGCGAGCTGAAGGAGGAGACCGGATACACCGCGTCGCATGTCGAACAGCTGTTCACGATGTTCACGACCCCCGGCTTCACCGACGAGAAGATCCATCTCTTCGTCGCGACAGGGCTCGAGGCGGGGGAGTGGAAGCGGGAAGCGGATGAGTTCATGGAGCTGGTGCCAACCAAGTTGTCGCGGGCGCTGTCCATGGTGGAGCAGGGCGAAATTCAGGATGCCAAGACGGCGCTCGCGTTGCTGTACACCGCTGGCTTTCGTCTCCCGTGACAGGTGCTGTCCTCGCCGGTTGTCCTCTTTCAAGGACATACTGACGGAGGCAAGAGGGTCCGTGGACACCATGGCATCGGGTACGGACGCGCAACGTGTTGATACCAAACACGTTGGCTCTGAAGGTTCCAGAAAGTTCCTTCCGGCACGCCCTGTGCATTAGGTCGGGTGTGTGCGACGACATGGTCTGCCGGATCGTCCGGCCATCTGGTCGAAGCACCGTGAGTCTTCGGGCTCGCGTCACCGCAGGCGGAGGACTCGATTCATGGCCCAACTGGCTCGCCCGACACTGACGTCACAGCACGCCCCCGCGGTGCCGGTGCGCGAGCATTTGCGCAGCCTCGAGGATGGCGACGTGGTGTCGGCGTTCCTCGGAGGCGAGGAACGCGCCTTCGAAGAGCTCGTCGACCGGTACCAGGGTCGGCTGCTGAACTTCGTCTACCGCACGATCGGTGATCGCGACCGCGCCGAAGACTTGGTGCAGGAAGTGTTCATCCGCGTGTACCGCCATATCGGACGCTTCGACCGCTCCAAGAAATTTTCGACGTGGATTTACACGATCGCGTCGAACCTGGCCAAGAACGAGCTCCGCAACCGGTCGCGTAATCCGCTGGTGCTCTTCCAGACCATCAGGGCCAAGTTCGAGGACGAGGAGCGCCCCCTCCAGTTCGAGGACGTGCATACGCGCCCGGACGACCTGTTTCAGAAGCGTCATCTGCGGGAGATGGTGGAGCAGTCGGTGGGTCAGCTGCCGGCGCATCACCGCGAGGTGTTCGTGCTGCGAGAACTGGAAGGGAAGTCATACGAGGAAATCGCCGACATCACCGGCGTGAACCTCGGTACCGTGAAGTCGCGGTTGAATCGCGCGCGCACGGCGTTCGCCGACATCATCGCGCCATTGGTGCGATAGGCACGCGCGGGACGATCCGCTGCACCACCCCCCGCCAGGGATTGCCTTGGCGGGGGGTGGTGCGTTTGGATATAGCGCAGCGGTCGGAACCGCTCGTCGGACCACGGGTATCTTGCCGTGCGATCGTCAGATCG
>NZ_JBILKJ010000079.1:0-12639 GCF_044376735.1 Gemmatimonas sp. | reverse complement strand
CCGCGACCGGCGCAAACGCCGGGAGGGAACCGCCGGGAGCGGCGCCCGGCAAGGGAGCAGGAGCATGGGTCATGCCCGCATGCTCGCGGCTCCACCACCCACCGGCAAGGGTCGCTCGGTCGGCAAACACCGCGCCCCCCTACCCGCCATCCCACCGGAACACTATTCTCGCCGGTATGCCGTACCGTCATCGCTGTCTCGGACTTCTCGCGCTGGCCGTTGGCGCCCTCATGCCCCTCGCGACGGTGCAGGCGCAAGCGCTTCCCCCCGCCCGGGTCACGGGCGTGGTGTTCGACAGCCTCGCCATGCAACCGCTCGCCGGCGCGACCGTGCAATTGGTCACGACCGAGCAGCCGGCGCGCATTCGGGCGGTCACCGCTGACAGTCGCGGCCTCTTCCGCTTCGACTCGGTGGCGGTCGGCGTCTATCTGCTCGGCTTCCTACATCCGCTCCTCGACAGCCTGGGGATCGACGGGCCAATGGCGCGCCTCGAGATCACGACGCCCGACCCGATCGCCATCACACTCAGCACGCCGTCGCCCACCGCGCTCATTGCCACCCGCTGCGACCTCACCCAGCCCGGTCGGCTACCGGGACTGTTCGTGGGTCGCGTCCGGGTGGCAGGCGGGGCACCGCTGGCCACGTCGGCGCGCGTTCGCGCGCAGTACACGCAATCCATCGCCAGTGAGCGCGGCCTCGAACGGCGCACGCTCTCGCAGTTCGGCTCGACCGACGACGACGGGCTATTTCGCGTCTGCGGCCTGCCACCGGGCCGGATCGTCAACGTCCGCGCCTTCAGCGCTACCGACAGCAGCGGGTTCGTGGAACTCACCGTGCCGACCAACGGACTCCTGCGACGCGACCTGGTGGTCGGCCGCGCCACGCGCACCCGGAGCGACACCGCAACCCGCGGGGAAAGCCTTGGCGGAACCGCACGGCTCCGTGGAACCGTGCGCAACGCGGCGGGGAATCCCGTGGTCGGGGCGCGCGTCGTGCTGCTTGGAGCGGCGCGCGAAGCCACCTCGGGCAACGCCGGACAAGTCACCCTCTCCGCGCTCCCCGAGGGCAGCTATACCCTCGAGACCCGCGCCCTCGGGTATCAGCCGCTCCGGACCGTCGTCGATCTCGACAGCAGCACACCGGCCGAGGCCGAGCTCACACTGGCGGCGCTCCCGGCGGCCGTCGACACCATGCGCGTGCGCGCCGATCGCATGACGGTTCCGCTCGTGGACTTCGAGCGCCGCCGCAAGCTGGGCTTCGGCCACTTCCTCGACGAAGCCGCGATCACCGCGCGCGCTCCCAACATCGTGGCCGACGTGTTCCGACAGACCCCGGGCGTCGTCACCATGCCCGGCCAGTTCGGGCGCGACCGGGTGCTGCTGCGCGGCACCGGTATGACCGGCGATTGTCCACCAGCCGTCTTCCTCAACGGCCTGCTCGTTCCCAATGAAGACGGCGATCTCGACGCCATCGTGAACGCCCGCGATGTGCGCGCCGTCGAGATCTATGCGCGCACGGCCAGCGTGCCCCTGCAATTCCAGACGCGCAACGGATGCGGCTCGATCGTCATCTGGACTGGCGCCCGCACCGCTCCCGCACGGAAGTGATGCGCCGGGCGTTCGCTTTCGTCGTGGTGCTGGGGGGCCTCCCCATCACCGGTGCGCACGCCCAGCCGCTCTCGCCGTTCGCCACCGCCAAGGCGACCACGTTGTTGCGGGAAAAGTATGGATGCCTCGGGTGCCATCGCCTCGGAGACGACGGCGGGCAGTTGGCGCCCGCGTTGCACGATGTCCGCACCCGACGCGACGCCGCGTACATCGCCGCGATCATCCGGAATCCCCAACAGGTGCGGCCGGGCGCCGCGATGCCGCGCACGCGCATGCCCGAGGCCGATCGGACCCTCATCACCCGATTACTCGGCGGCGACCTCACGGCCCGCGATGGCACCGTCCCGGCAGCCCCTGCGCCCACCGACACCAACGGCGCCGCCCTCTATCGCACGTGGTGCGCCGGATGCCACGGCGCGACCGGACAAGGCAACGGCCCGAATGCGAAGGCGCTGCCCGTACCGCCGGCGCGTCACGCCGATGCCGCCACGATGAGCCAGCGCCCCGACGATACCCTGTACGACACCATCGACGGCGGCGGTGCTATCATGAACCGCAGCGCCCGCATGCCGGCCTTCGGGGGCTCGCTCTCGCCGGTCCAGATCCGGGCGCTCGTGGCGCACATTCGCACCCTCTGCCGGTGCGTCGGCCCCGCGTGGTCGCGGGATGGCGCACCATGATCTGGGCGGCGATACGCCCCGCGATACGCCCCGCGATGCGCACCACGATCACGGCCGCGCTGCTCGCCGGGATGACCGCCTGTTCGGGCAACGACACCGAGGGCGCCGCGAACACCGCGGGCACGACCGCGCTCACGGTCGGGGCGCTCACGCCACCACCGGCCCCTCCGACCCCCGCCGACTTCGCCGGGGCCGAGAGCTGCCAGTCGTGCCATGCGGCCGAATACGCCACATGGAAGCGCTCCACCCACGGCACCGCCGGTGGCGTGCCCGGCAGTCCCACCAACGACGTGCGGGTCATCGCGCCCTTCAATGGGGAGCCCATCCGGTTTCGCGACGCCCTCGTCATTCCCCGGCAGGTGGCCGGCCGGTTCAGCTTCCTCGTGCAGCGAGAGGGGGAAGCCGACACGACCTTCTCGGTGGACGGGGTGATCGGGGGCGGCCACATGAACGGCGGCGGCACCCAGGGCTTCGTGACCGCGTGGCCCGACGGCACGCGACGGTTCCTCCCCTTCGACTGGAGCCGCAGCAGCCGCGTCTGGTTTTGCCACACCGGCACGCGCACCGAGCGCGGGTGGCAACCCATCACCCCCGCCATGCGGCTGGCCGATTGCGGCGACTGGCCCCCCTCGCGCGTCCTCGGCGACGACAGCCGATTCAGCAACTGCCAGTCGTGCCACGGAAGCGGCATCACAGTCGCCTTCGATAGCGCGGCGCGGCGGTGGCGCACTGACATCCGCTCGCTGGCGGTCGACTGCGAATCCTGCCATGGCCCGGCGGCCAAGCATGTCCGCCTCCTCAGGGCGGGCGGCGGCGGCGCGGACATCGGACTGGTGGCGCTCGGCGCGCTCGACAAGGACCGGTCGCTGGCCACCTGCATGGGCTGCCACGCCCTCAAAACGCGTCTCGCGCCCGGGTTCACCCCTGGAGCGCCACTCGAGGCCTACTACAGCCGCTACCTGTCGCAGCTGGGAGACAAACCGTTCACCCCCGATGGGCGCACCCGCACCTTCGCCTATCAGGAGGGGCACTACGCCAGCGACTGCTATCGCAACGGCGGCATGACCTGCGCCTCCTGTCATGATCCCCACAGCCAGGGGTATCGCACGGTGGACGGACAGCCCATTCCCGGCCGCTTCGACGACCGCCAGTGCACCAGCTGTCATGCCAGCAAGGCGCAGAACCCCCCCGCCCACACGAAGCACCCCGCCGGCTCGACCGGGAGCCAATGCGTCGCCTGTCACATGCCGTACGAGCAGCAGCACGAGCTCGGCCGGGCGATTCGCTACCGGCGCTCCGACCATTCCATCGCGATCCCCCGACCCGCCCTCGACGCCTCGCTCGGTCTCGTCGGCGCGTGTCAGGGGTGTCACGCCAACCTCAGCACCGCGGCGCTCGACTCGCAGGTCACACGCTGGTGGGGCGCGCTCAAGCCGCACGACGCGGCGGTCGCGGGGGTGCTCGCCGCCCGTTCCGCCACCTCGATGGACGCGGCCACGCCGTTGCTGCTGCACCCCACGTCGCGCCACACTATGGCGCAGGTCGCCGGGCTCGCCGAGTGGATCGAACGGTTTGCCGGGTCCGACCAGCAGTCCGCCCCCGCATCGCTCGATACGCCGCTCCGTGCCCTAGCCGACGCCCCGGATCGCGATGTGCAGGCGCTCGCCCTCGCCAGCCTGCATCTCGCCCGTGGTGGGGTGCCCAGCGTCCGTCGATTCCTCCAGCAGCGCCTACAACCAGTTCCCGGGGACGACCGATCGGCCCTGCGACGACGCTGGGCAGTCATCCTCGGCGGTATCGGGGACGCCGCCCGGGCCGCGGGTCAGCCCCAGCGCGCCGTCGCCGCCTACGCGGCCGCCCTCGAGGTGGTGCCGGGCGAACCGCAGCTGCTCCTCACGCTCGGGCTGGCCCGCGCGGCCCAGGGAGACCTCGACGGCGCGGTGGCCGCCTATCGGCAATCGCTCCAGCGCGACCCCCGGCAATTGCTGGCCGAGGTGAATCTGGGGAACACGCTCGACCAGCTGAGCGACCCGGCCGGAGCCGTGGCCGCCTACACCCGTGCGATCGCGCTCGATCCCACCGCGGCGCTCCCCTACCTCAATCTCGGCACGCATTACCTGCGCGACGACCAGGCCACCTTGGCGCGACCGCTGCTGGAACAGGCGCTGGCTCGCGACCCCGGACTCGCCACGGGGCACTTCCAGCTCGCGCTCGTGCGACTCAAGGCGGGAGACCTCACCGGTGCCGAACGCGCCGTCCGGCGTTCGCTGGCGATCGACAGCACCAATGCCGACGCGCGCCAGCTGGCCGAGGCCCTGCGCGAGGCCCGCCCGCCGCGCTAAGGGTACGGGCCCCGGGGACCAAAACCGGGATCAACCGTTGCTCAATCATAGAAGGCGACGCATATTCGCCGCTCGCTTTGCCACACTTCTGGCCGTTGGGCCCGAAGTCTCTTCACGACCTGTAGGAGGCACGGAATGCCCGGAGCTTTTGTCGCACGTTGCCGGTCCCTCATCGCGCTCGCGGTGATGGCCCTGGCCGTGCCCCTGGGCCGCTCAGCGGCGCAAGGATCCACCGCGATCGTCGAAGGTCGCATCACTGACGCCGCGAACAGTCGGCCCCTCGAAAACGTGCAGGTCAGCATCGACGGCACGACGCTCGGCGGCATGACCAATGCGCAGGGTAACTACCGGATCACGGGCATCACCGTCGCCGGCGGCTCCTCGCAGGTCGTCGTCCGCGTGCGCGCCATCGGCTACTCGCGCGAAACCCGCACCGTCACGGTCACCCCCGGCCAGACGGTCAAGGCCGACTTCTCCGTCACCGTCTCGGCGATCCAGCTCAATACCGTCGTCACCACCGGCAGCGGTCAGAAAACCGAAGTGAAGCGCCTCGGTAACACGGTGGCTGTCATTACGCCGCCGGCCAACGCGCCCATCAACGACATTTCCAACCTGCTCACCGCCCGCGAACCCGGCGTGACCGGTCTCGTGTCGGGTGGTCTCTCGGGTGAAGGCGCCAAGATCCGCATCCGCGGCAACGCGTCGCTCTCGCAGTCCAACGAGCCCATCATTTTCGTCGACGGCGTGCGTATCAACTCCGGCGGCGGCTACGGCATCGGCAACGGCGGTGGCGGCTCGCCGTCCCGTATCGACGACATCGACCCCAGCACCATCGAGCGTGTCGAAGTCCTCAAGGGCGCGGCCGCGGCCACGCTGTACGGCACCGAAGCCTCCAACGGCGTGATCCAGTTCTTCACCAAGACCGGCACGTCGAGCGCCCCGCGCTGGACCATGCAGCTGCAGCAGGACGCCGTCAGCTTCGGCGACCGCGTCGCGCCGAACTCCGGCTTTGCCCGCACGCAGGCGCGCGCCGACTCGCTCGCCACCTACTGGAACATCCCGGGGCTCAAGGCCTTCCAGGTGTTCGAAGTGCCGGTGTTCAACAAGTACTTCACCGAGCTGGGACGCGGCAACACGTTCTCCACCTCCGTGCAGGGCGGCGGCCAGGCCGTCACCTACTTCGCCAGCGGCCGCTACTACTTCGAAAACGGTCCCTTCGGCGGCGTCGACTACGGCCCCGCGCGCGACGTCATCCGCCGTATTCAGTCCTCCGCCAACCTGTCGATCGTCCCCACGAAGAACCTCCGCCTGCGCTTCAACAACTCGTACTACAACACGCAGGGTGAGTCGCCCGAGAACAACAACAACATCTACGGCGTCAACTCGCTCAGCTACATGTCGCGCCCCGAGCTCGCCAACTGCAACCTCTCCACCTACGTGTCTCCCGGCGTCTGCTCGGGGGCCGGCAACGCCTTCGGCAACCAGGCGTTCATGACGGTGCGTGAGGCGATGCAGCAGCAGAACAAGACGGGCGTGCAGCGCTACGTCGGCACCCTCGATGGCTCCTACACCGCCACCGAGCGCCTCACGCTCAGCAGCACCCTGGGCTTCGACTACGCGTCGCAGAACGACTTCGGCCTGTCGCCCTTCGGCTACAACGTCGACCTCTTCACGTCGAACAACCCCGACGGATCGCGTCAGGTGTACTCGGGCGGCACGCGCGTGCTGACCCTCGACGGCAAGGTCGCCTACAACCGCGACTTCGGCCCCTTCAGCACCTCCAGCGTGGCCGGTTTGCAGGTCTTCAACAACCGCACCACCACCAACTCCGGCTCCTCGGCCTTCTTCCCGGGCCCGGGCATCGAAGTCGTCGGCGCAGGTGGCCAGAACATCTCGGCCGGTGAGTCGTTCCTCACCACCGTCAACGGTGGCTACTTCGCTCAGACGCAGATCGGCTGGCGTGACTGGGTGTTCGGCACCGTCGGCGGCCGCTACGACTTCTCCAGCGCGTTCGGTAAGAACGCCGGCGGCGTCTTCTACCCGAAGGCCTCGCTGTCCATGGTCCCGTCGGATCTCAACAGCTGGTCGTCCACGCTGCTCTCCACGTTCCGCGTGCGTGCCGCGATCGGTCAGTCCGGCCGTCAGCCCGGTGCCTTCGATCAGTTCACCACGTTTGCGCCGCAAGTCACGTCGCTCGGCGCCGGCCTCCTCCCGTCGCAGCTCGGCAACGCCGACCTCCGCCCGGAAATCTCCACCGAACTCGAAGGTGGCTTCGAAGCCGGCCTGTTCAACAACAAGGTCGCCGTCGACTTCACCGCGTGGAAGCGCAACGTGAATGACGCGCTCGTGCCCCGCCTCTTCCCCACCTCGGGCGGCTTCCGCAGCGCGCAGCTCACCAACATCGGCACCATCGACGCGAGCGGCCTCGAACTCGGCGTGCGCAGCACCGCCATCCAGCGCGGCAACACCAAGCTCGAAGTCTTCGCCAACGCGGCGTACCTCAAGCAGACCCTCACCAGCCTCGGCGGCGCTCCGCCGATCCGCGTCTCGGGTGGCTATGCCCGGTACCGCATCTACCTGAAGGAAGGCGATCCCCTGGGATCGATCTACGAGCCGCGCATCGCTCCGGCCTGCGGGACCGCGCCGGCGACGAACTCGGCCGGCAAGCCCATCGCCTGCTACACCGGCGACCAGCTGCCCATCAACTTCAATGGTCGCGGCACCCCGGCCACCAAGGCCGAACTGCTGGCCTACTTCGCGCAGCCGCGTGATATCCAGCAGTCGTCGGTGCAGAGCACGCTCCAGCCGTTCCTCGCCGATTACGACGGCAGCGGCATCCTGTTCGAACAGCGCGTCGGCGCCTCGATCCCGGTGTGGACCGGTGCGTTCGGTGGTACGCTCACGATCAGCGAGCGGTGGAAGGTCCAGTCCACCCTCGAATACCGCACGGGCTACTTCGTCTCCAACCTCACCGACGGCTTCCGCCTCTCGCAGCACCCGTCGATCGGTTCGAACCGCAAGGAGTTCTCCGAGATCCAGTCGATCATGCAGAACCCGGCCAGCACGCCGGAACAGCGTGTCGCGGCGGCCACGGAGTACATCACGACCTACCGTCGTCTGCTCGAGCCGGGACTCAATCAGGCCCAGAGCGGTGACTTCCTCCGCTGGCGTGAACTCGCCGTGACGTACAACCTCGGCGCCGAGAAGGCCAAGAAGATCGGCTTCCGCGACGCCAGCCTCACGCTCTCCGGCCGCAACATCTTCCTCTGGACGCGCTACCCTGGCCAGGACCCGGAGTCGAACGAAAACGGACGCGGCTCGGTCGGTACGCTCGCCGACAACTTCCAGAACGCCACCGACGGATTCGGCCTCCCCATCCCGCGCCGTTTCTCGATCGCGCTCAATCTCAACTTCTGATCCGGAACCCCATTCTTATGAAGCACGGAATTTCGATCGGGGATTCGGCACGCCTGCGTCGTCGCCTCAGCGGTGCGGCGCTGGCCGTCGGAGCGATGACCCTCGCCTCCTGCCAGATCTTCTCCACTGAAGTCAAGAATCCCAACGCCGTCACCGAAGACGCCATTGCGACGGCCTCCGCCGCCGCCGGCTCCCTCGTGACCGGTCTCTACGGCGCCGTCAACGCCGCCGGCAACCAGATCACCGGCGCCGTCGGCGCCGCCTCGGATGAGCTCACGTGGGTGGGCTCGCGCGAGTATTGGAACCTGCTCGACGTCGGCGACATCGGCGACCCGCTCAACGAGTACACCGACGGCATGTATCCGTACGTCAGCCAGGCACGCTGGATGGCCAACTACGTCCTGCCCAAGCTCGAGGGCTACGACAAGGCGGGCTCCCTGCGTAACCGCGCCGATCTCGCCCAAGCGTATTTCCTCGCCGGCACCATCTACACGATGATCGGCGAGAGCTACGAGGATTTCGTCATCACCTCCGATCGCACCGCCAACGGTGCGCCCATCGGCGAGGCGAACATGCGCGTCATGTTCGACTCGGCCACGACGTACCTCGGCAAGGGGCTCACCATCGCTCAGGCGCTCAACAACTCGCCGCTGCAGGCCCGCATCCTGGGCATGCGCGCGCGGGCCAGGTGGTCGAGGGCCGTCTGGGGCTCGCTGCGCGCGCCGCGGGGGTTCCCGGCCAACCCGCTCATCAATGATGCGGGCGCCAACGCCGATGCCGCCGCCGCACTCACGGCGATGGGAGCCAACAGCTTCCGCTATCGCTTCGACGTCGTTGCGCAGAACAACGGCGGCTGGTTCTCCACGGGTGGCGAGATGAATTCCCGTCTCGAAATCCGCGCCGGCTCCCGCTACGTGAACGTCACCACCGCCGGCACGCGCCCGCTCGACGGCATCGCCGGCATCAAGCTGGTCGATCCCGTCACGGGTCAGCCCGATCCGGCCACGGCCAAGAACATCGACGAATGCTGCCGGTTGTCCTCCACCGTCAACGTGGGATGGACCGCCACCTCGGCCAAGGAAATGCTCCTCATCCTCGCCGAAGCCGGACTCGCCGCCGGAAACACCGCCGAGTTCACCACGCGCATCAACGCGCTGCGTGCCGTCGACGGTCTCCCGGCGTGGGCAGGTTCGCCGTCCGCTCAGGCGATGCTGTCGCATTCCCGCGCGGTCTCGCTGTTCCTGCAGGGGCGTCGCCTCCACGATCACTACCGCTTCCAGGAGCGCGCGGATCGCTGGGTCGCCACTCGTGGCCTCCGGCCCTGCTTCTTCCCGATCTCGTACAACGAGCGCCAGCAGAACCCGCTGACGCCGCAGCCGGCTCAGGATCGTCCGGCGGCATGCCAGTAACCCGCTCCATGCACACTGCAGGACAGAACGACCGGCCACGGAGCTCCGTGGCCGGTCGTTTCACTGCCGCCCCTGTCCTCGCGCTGACGGCGTGGTCGCTGCTGGGATGCTACACCTACGTGCCGGTGGCCGGCCGGGGGGTGCCGGTCACTGGAGACGGCCGGGTTACGCTGACCGACGCCGGCACCGCGGCCTTGGCAGGGCAGCTGGGGGCGAATGTCCGTGAGATCGACGGCATCATTCTCCGCGCCACGGCCGATTCGGTGGTCATGACGGTCGCGCAGACCACCACCACCTCGCGCGAACGGTTTACCTCCACCGGCGTCACCGTCGCCATCGCCCGGCCGCTGGTGCAAGACATCAGTGCGCGGACCTTCTCCCGCAAGCGGAGCCTCACCTTTGGGGCCGCCGTGGTCGCCATCCTCTCCGTCGCCTTCGGCGCCGTCACGGCCGCCTCCGCCAGCGGCGCCGGCGACGGGCCCGGCTCCATTCAACCCTGAAACGACTGTACCCGCAACTATTCCATAATGCGGAATGACAATTAGGACCGATCGGTCTAACTTGTCGATCGTTTAGCCGGTATCGGGGGGGGCGTCGCAGTCCCATGACCCCCCGATGGTCGGCACACCGATCCACTTGCAATGTCACGGCATGCGCGCTGCGTTTCGTTCGTTCGTTCTGGTCGCCGCTCTCACGACCCCCGCTTCCCTCCTCGCCCAACCCGGCGTTGGACGCCCTGGCGGGGCACCGGCCACCGCAAGCGCCGTCCCTGACACGATTCTCAAATCCGCGCTCCGCGTCTACCTGGATTGTCAGGGCGGCGTGCGCGGATGTGATCGCGACTTCTTCGTGCAGGAACTCGGCTTCGTGAACTGGGTGCGCGACCGCTTCGACAGCGACGTGCATCTGTTGCTCACCAGCCTCAACGCCGGCAACGGCGGCCGAGAGATCACCGTCAATTTTCTCGGCCAGAAGAGATACGCCGGCAAGACCGATACGCTCGTCATCAACACGCTGCCGAACGATGCCGATGACCGCGTGCGGCGCGAACTGGTGCGCACCTTTCAGCTGGGACTCGCCCCGTATATCGCGCGCACCCCGATCGCGTCGCGCCTGCGCCTGTCGCTCACCGGGGGACCCGCACCGCAGCAAGCGAATCCGCGCAACGTCAAAGACAAGTGGAATTTCTGGCTGTATCGCATCGACGGCAACCTCGCCGCCAGCGGCGAGCAACTCGTGAAGTCGACCAATCTCTCGACCTCGCTCTCCGCCGCGCGGACGACCGAGCAATGGAAGATCAACATCGGCGGCAGCGCCAGCTACAACGAGCGCGACTTCAAGGTGTTCGTCGCCAATCGCGACAACCCGGCGATACGCGATACCGTGTCGGTGATCGTGTTGCAGCGCGCCTCGTCCGTCAACGCCTTGTTTGGGAAGACGCTCACCGGTCATCTCACGGCCGGACTCAAGGTCTCCGGCGGATTCAGCGAAGTCCTGAATCAGCGAGCGTCGCTCCGCCTCGCTCCGGCGCTCGAATACAACATCTTCCCGTGGACCGAGGCCACCCGTCGGCAGCTCACCCTGCTGTATACCCTCGGGCTCAACCACTACCAGTACAACAGCACCACCGTGTTCGGTCAGGATCGGGAAACGCGCGGCAACCACTCGCTGCTGATCGCGACCACGCAGCGCCAGAAGTGGGGCAACACCAATCTGTCCCTCGAAGGATCGCACTATCTGCACGACCCCCAGCGCAACCTGGTTACCCTCTCCGGCTTCGTCGACCTGCGCCTCGGTCGTGGCTTCTCGCTCAACTTCCGCGGGTCGGCGTCGCGCGTGCGCGATCAGATCTACATCGCCCGCAACGTCCAATCAGAGCGCGACATTCTCACGCAGCGCCAGCAGCTGCAGACGAACTTCCGCTACAACACCTTCGTCGGCATCGGCTACACGTTCGGCTCCATCTACAATACCGTCGTGAACCAGCGCTTCGGCACCTTGGGCGAAAGCGGCCGTCGCTTCGGATTCGGCGGCGGCGGCTGATAGCGGCGCAGCACCGACGAACCCATCACTCGAAACGCTGACTCGAAACGCGACACTCACGTGAGTCTCGCGTTTCGAGTCAAAGTTTCGGGCTCTGGGTCTACCGGCGCAACTGCGCCCCCGCCACGTCCCAGTTGATGCGCGCCAACACCGCATCGAGATAATCAGCGCGCCGGTTCTGATACCGCAGATAGTACGCGTGCTCCCACACATCGAGGCCGACGATCGGCAACTCGCCCTCCAGCAGCGGCGAATCCTGATTCGGCAGTCCGCGCACCACCAGCCGGCTCGTGGCCGTCTTCACCAGCCATGCCCACCCGGATCCGAACTGCGCCAGCCCGGCTGCCTTGAGCGCCGCCTTGCAGGCATCGAGCGTGACGAAATCGCGCACGATCATCTCACTCAGCTGGCCGCTGGGCGTGGACGACGTCGCGCTCCCCGGTGCCAGCAGCTCCCAGTACAGCGCGTGATTGGCGTGACCGCCACCGTTGTTGCGAATCGCCGTCTGCACCGCCGCCGGCCATTTACGCATCCCCATCAGCAGCTCGCCCAGCGTGTACTGATGGAGATCGGGGAACGCCTCCAGCGCCTTGTTCAGATTCGTCACGTACGCCGCGTGATGGCGATCGTGGTGAATGGTCATCGTCTGCGCATCGATCGCCGGCTCGATCGATTTCGCGTCATAACCCAAGGCCGGCAGCACGAACGGATAGCGCTGCGCCAACACCGCATCGGCCCGCGCGAACAACGATCGAACGCTCATCACGTCTCCCAAAGGAATAAGCTCAGTACTTCGCCAGGTAGCGCTCGAGCTCCCACGCGCTCACCTGCTGGTTGTACTCCCGCCACTCGGCACGCTTCGCCGCCAGGAACTGCTCGGTGATGTGCTCACCGAGCGCCGCCCGCATCACGTCGTTCTTTTCCAGCTCGTCGCACGCTTCACTCAGATCCTGCGGCAAGTCGTCCACCCGCAACCGGCGACGCTCACGGAACGACATCTCCCAGATGTTCGTGTTCACCGGTTCACGCCAATCCGCCCGCGTCTCGACGCCATCCAGACCGGCGGCCAGCATCGCGGTGAGCGCAAGATACGGGTTCGCACTCGGATCCGGCGTACGCAATTCCAGGCGGGTCCCCGTTC
>NZ_JBILKJ010000205.1:0-4012 GCF_044376735.1 Gemmatimonas sp. | reverse complement strand
GTCGAGGACAGAAACACATCGATCCACGGAAGCGACGCCGCGTCCGGCGCCACAGGATCACCGGCGTCGGCGAACAGCTCACCCGGATCCGTGACCGACGCCGGGGCCTCATCTTCGGTCGAGTGCCCGATGACCGGCATGTTGAACGCCGTCGCCACGACGTCATCGAGCGACGACGACCCGAGCGCGGTGAAATACGCCGGGGTCGGGTACGACGGTGGCATGTCGATCACCGAGAGCGGCGTCACCGAGAGCGGCGTCACCGAGAGCGGCGTCACCGAGAGCGGCGTCACCGAAAGCGGCGTCGCGCCGTGAACCGCTGCCGCCTCGGGCGTCCCGCGCCAAGGTGCCGGCACGTAGGGTCCGACATACCATCGCGCCGACGAGGGCTCGCGATCGTCCGAGGCGATTCTCGGCTGCGGGATCGCATACGGCGCCGTTGGTGAGCGGACGACGGAGTCGGTGTACGGGTTCGAGCCAGGTGTGGACATAGCGTGGTCAGGCCGTGGATGCCGAAAATGCGCTGAGAAGCGATCGTGCGCAAACGCGCTCAACCGTCAGGTCCATCAGGCCGGCCAACCACCGGCCCCAATCAAGGGGACGAAGCGGACCGGAACGATGTCACGACCTTCCAATTGTCCGTTCCGTTTCACGAACAGCGTCAACATCTGTTCTTCCCGGTCTCCGATGGGAATGAGCATCCGCCCGCCTTCGGCCAGTTGCGCCTCCAGTGCTGGCGGGACGTGCGGCGCCCCTGCACTGACGACGATCCCGTCGTACGGACCGTACTCGCGCCATCCGAGCGTCCCGTCCCCCAGTAGGAGCGACACGTTGCGCGCGTTGGCCAGCTGCAGCACCAGTCGCGCCTTATCGAGCAGCGCGGGATAGCGCTCGATCGAGAAAACCTGCGCCGCCAACTCCGCCAGCAGCGCCGTCTGGTACGCGGACCCTGTGCCGATCTCGAGAACCTTCTCTTTGCCGGTGAGCATCAGCTGTTCGAGCGCGCGCGCATGCACGTACGGTTGCGAGATCGTCTGCCCACTGCCGATCGGCAGCGCAGAATCCTCGTACGCACGATGCCGCACCGTCGGCGGCACGAACACGTGCCGGGGTACCTGATCGATCGCGCGCAAGACGGCGAGATCGCGAATGCCCTTGTCCTGCAACGCTTCAACCAGCCGTCGGCGGGCGCCGCGGAACTCCGGTTCTACAGAGGACGCCACCAATCCATCGCTGTGTCGAGCACATCGCGGTGCGTGAGGTCGAGGTGCAACGGGGTCACCGAGATATAGCCGTCGTGCACGGCGCGGAAGTCCGAGTCGTCGGGACCGCTCCACTCCACACTGCCGCCACCGATCCACAGGATCTCGCGTCCCCACGGATCCTTCATCTTCGTGATGGAATCGCTGAAGACGCGGCGCCCGAGCCGCGTGAGTCGAACGCCCTTGATCTGATCGCCGGCCACATTGGGCAGATTGACGTTCAGGAGCGTTTCGGGTGGAAACGAGGTGAGCGACATCAGGTGCTTCAGCAGATCGCGTAGCACGGCGACCTGCGTCTCGAGCAGTGCATCGGCGCGCAGCGCGCTGCCGGCGAACGACACGGCGATCGACGGGATGCCCAGCGCCAGGCCCTCCATGGCGGCCGCCACCGTACCACTGTACAACACATCCTCGCCCATGTTCGGGCCGTGATTGATGCCGCTGATCACGTAATCCGGGCGCGACTCGAGCAGCGCCTCGCACGCCAGCATCACGCAATCGGTGGGCGTGCCATCCACCTGCCAGCGTCGCGCCCCAAGCTGAACGGGTCGTAACGGATGATGCAGCGTGAGCGAATGGCTGGTCGCGCTCTGCTCACGATCGGGCGCCACGACGCTGAGCTCACCGAGCGGCTGGCAAGCCTGCTCGAGTACGCCGAGTCCCTTGGCGAGAATACCGTCGTCGTTACTGAGGAGAATGCGCATCGGATGAGGTGAGAGACGAGTAGAGCGCGGCGCGCGGGCCGAGCGTTACGAGGGACGCAGTGCCGAACGGTCGTCGAGGATCGCCCGCAGCTCCGCCAAATCACGCTCGATGCTCTCGAGCGCCTCCACTTCGAGCGCCGTGCGAGCCGCCGTCCGCAGCGAGCCGCCCTTTCGATGCGCATCAAGTTTCTGACGCGCACCGTCGATCGTGTATTTCTCGGTGTACAGCAGATGTTTCACCAGCAGAATCAACTCTACTTCTCGGCGCGCGTAAACGCGGTTTCCACTCCGATTCTTCGCCGGACTCAGTAACTTGAACTGACTCTCCCAATATCGCAGGACGTGCGGCTTGAGATCGGTGAGTGCACAAACCTCGCCAATGGAATAAAACTCCTGAATCGGCTCACCGCGGGGCGCACCCACTTCAGTCTCGCTCCGCGCGCAGCTCGCGCGCCATGAGCTCGGTGACCGCTTCCCGCGGCCCCTGCCCTTCAAACAGAATCCGGTACGTCGCGTCGATGATCGGCATCTCGACACCCGCTCGATCGGCCAGGGCCTTCGCGCTCTGGGCGTTCAGCACCCCCTCGGCCACCGTGTCCTTGCCTGCCAGCGCCTCGTCCAACGATTGCCCCTGCCCGATGGCCACCCCGAGCGTCCGGTTGCGCGAGAGCGCACCGGTGCACGTCAGCACAAGATCGCCTAATCCCGCGAGTCCGGCGAACGTGTCGGCCCGCGCGCCGAGGGACACACCCAGGCGCGTCATCTCTGCGAGTCCACGCGTCATCAACGCAGCGCGCGGATTGTAGCCGAGCCCCAGACCATCGAGGATACCCGTCGCCACCGCCATCACGTTCTTCAGCGCACCACCAAGCTCCACGCCGACCACGTCGTCGCTGGTGTACACGCGGAAGGCCGCGGCGCTCATGGCACCCTGCACAAGCGTCGCGGCGCGGTGTGATGCACTCGCGGCGACGACCGCGGTGGGTTGCCCCTGTGCGACTTCCGCAGCGAAACTCGGGCCACTCACCGCGACGACCTCATGCCCCAAGGCCTCCTGCGCGACAACATCCGTCATGAGCGCCAACGTCTCGCGTTCGATGCCTTTGGTCGCGACCGACAGTACCGCCCCGGCTGCAATCGAACCGGCGCAGGACGCGACAACTTCCCGCAGCACATGCGACGGCGCGGCGTAGACCACGAGACCGGCACCATTCAGGGCAACTGCCATATCCGTCGTGGCCACCAGGCCCGGTGCCAACGCGATACTCGGCAGGAACCGCGGATTCTCTTGGCGGGTATTCACCGCTGCCACCACGTCAGCTTCGCGAGCCCAAAGCGAGACGCGATGGCCATTGCGCACCAGACGGTCGGCGATGGCCGTCCCCCACGCGCCACCACCGATAACGGCGCACGCCAGCGAACGGTCCATCATGCGCGCCCCTCAGAGGACGACGGGGAGGTCCGCCCGACGCGACGTTCTTCCCCGCGGCGAAGCCGACCGATGTTCTCACGGTGCGTCCAGAAAACAAACGCCCCCACCGCCACACTCACGATCACGAGCGGCGTGAACGCGCGCTGCTGCAGCAGCAACGCCACGGGCAACACGACAGCACCGACAAGGGAACCCAGCGACACATAGCGGGTCATCGCCACGACGATCACGAAACTGATCATCGCGCAGAGCGCAGGAATGGGAGCAAGGGCGATGAAGACGCCGCTGGCGGTGGCGACGCCTTTCCCACCGCCCCTCCCCATCAGGAACACCGGCCGAACGTGTCCCACAATGGCCAGAAGACCGAATACCACTCCCCAGGGCCAGCCCGTCCCCATCCCGATCACGCCGGGCAACAGCAGCACCGGCAGCGCCCCTTTGAGGCCGTCCACGACGTACACCAGCAACCCCCACTTCCACCCAAGCGTGCGAAACACGTTGGTCGCGCCGAGGTTGCCGGACCCGACCGACCTCAGGTCGACGCCGTTCACTTTTCCCACCAGGAATGCCGTGGGAAAGGAGCCAATGACGTATGCGGCAAGCAGCACCACGGC
>NZ_JBILKJ010000204.1:0-4055 GCF_044376735.1 Gemmatimonas sp. | reverse complement strand
CGGGCGCGGGCGGCGTCTCCGGAGGCCGTCACCACCGCGACGCGCGCCCGGTCGGCTTCGAGCTGGGTGCGAAGCCCAACGGCCTCCGACACCAGCCCTTCCCGGAGCCGGGTCGCGTCCACGCGGGCGATCTCCTCCAGCGCCTCCAGCTGTCGGGTCGCCACCATAAACGCCCCGTCAGAAGCGGCGGCGCGTAACCACGCCCGAGCCACCTCGAGCTCCGCCTCGCGACGTTCGGCGACCGCATCGGCCTGCACCCGCTGGCGGCCCGCGCCGGTGGCTTGTCGAAGGGCCAGCCGTCGGCCGGTGAGGTCGAGCGGGATGTACGCCGTGGCGAAAATGTCGGGCTGAAGCGCACTCCCGAGATTCTCACGGCGCCATTCAAGGTTGGGATTGGGCCATTGGCCCGCTTCGGCAACGCGGCCGGTGCCAGCCAGTTCGCGCGCATCGGCAATCTTGCGGAGCGGGCCACTGGTGCGCGCCATCTGGAGCGCGGCGCCCAGGTCGAGCGGAGCGGCCTGCGCCGACACGATCGAGACAGGGGATGCCGCCAGCGCGGCAACGGTGGTCAGCCGGGCCAGCACCGAGCGAGACACCGTCTGAAAAGGTCGAGAGACGTTCATGCCTCAACATAGGAGGGCTCGATGAACGTGGCGTGAATCATCGCCCCCCGCCCAACGTCACTGGGGTGGCGCGCACCGTGCGGTGCTGCTCACGTCGGCGCACTTTTCCTCAAGTCGAATCGGGGTGGAGCCGATGTACCTCGTGTGGCGCGGATGACCTGCGCCACGCGATCGCCCTCAACTCTGTGCCCCGTGCCGTTCTACACGCCCACCTTCGTACCTGCCGTGATCGACGTGGATCACCGGGCGCCCGATTCGCTGTCCTGCGTGGTGCGCGCGTACGACCGCGCGATCCGCGCATGCGAGGCCTTCGATCACGACCGCTCGCGGGACGCGATCCGCGTGCTGCGCGGTGCGCTGGAGCTCGACTGCCCCACATCGAAGGGCTTCGATGCGCTGTACGCGTGGTGCGAGGAGTCGGTGGGCCGCCGTGACTTCGTCGGCGCGGCCCAGTGCCTGCGCTCGCTTCGTGACGCGTGGCGCGCCGCCGTCCAGCCGATGCGCCTGCCCCTTCCGCCCGTCCGCACCGGTCAGCACATCTGCTGACACGACCGGCCGGTCGCTAGCTCACCCGGCGCTCGCGGCTCGCTCACGGCTCGCCAGCGGCAGCCGCACCTGCATCAGGGTACCACCCTGGGGGCCCGCCGTCGCCGCGATCGTCCCACGGTGTTGTCGGACAATCCACGCGGCAATCGCCAGTCCGAGTCCGCTCCCGTCAGGCCGCTTGAGCCGTGCGGCATCGCCGCGAAAGAACCGGTCGAAGATGCGCGCCCGCTCGTGCGCCGGAATGCCGATGCCGCCGTCCTCCACGTCGAGCCACACCGCGCCGTCCTCCGGGTGGACCCGCACGCGCACGGTACCGCCCTCGTGGCCGTACCGGATCGCGTTGTCCACCAGGATGCTGACCAGTCGTGGCAACAGGGCGGCGTCGCCGACCACCGGCGATTCTTCCAGCGCGCTGTAGTCGAGCGTCATGCGTCGGCGCTGCGCCTCCGGTTGCCACCGCGGCAGTTCGTCGGCGATCACATCGTCCAGAAACAGCGCCTCGTCGCGGATCGGGGCATCTTCGCCAGCGGCATCGGCGCGCGCGAGCTGGAGTAATTCATCTACCTGATGCGACACCGCGCGCAGTTCCTGATCGATCGCACTCAGGACGCCGGTGGTGCGGGCGGTGGCGGGCTCCAACAATGCCACTTCCACCCGCGCGCGCAGCCGGGCGATCGGCGTGCGCAACTCGTGCGCCGCATCGGCCAGGAACTCCCGCTGCTGGGCGAGCGCACCGTCGAGCCGGTCGAGCAGCGCATTGAAGCGAAGCCCCAGACGACCGAGTTCGTCGGTGGAGTCGTCGATCGGCAGCCGGGCGCCACTGGCGGGCGCGATGCGCGCCGCCGCGTCGGCCATGCGCCCGACCGGCCGCAACGTACGACCGGTGAGCCACCATCCGGCCACCGCCGCACACACGACCAGCAACGGGATGCCGACACCGAACCACCGGTCGATCCGCGACTGCAACGCGATCACGTTGGCTTCGCTGGCGTCCACTTCGATGTCCCACGCGGGCGCGAGCTCCGGATCGAGGGCAAAGCGCACCGTGCGCACTGGCCCCGACAGCGGGCGACGCGCCCGACGCACCGGGGCCCCGACGATCTGGAACAGCGCACCGTTCGGCCGACGAATGCGCAGCGCGCGGTCTTCGAAGACCAGCTCCCCCGCGATGTGGTAGAGCGTGGCCTCCACCGTGACATACTCCTCGATCTCGGCCCGGAAGAACTGCTGCACCAGTCCGGCCGACGACCGTACCGACTGGTCGAATTCACGTTCCAGCGTGGCGCGCAGGGCGTAGCGCAACGTGCCGGCCGCCCCCAACAGCACGACCAGCAGTGTGGCGGCATAGAGCGCCGTGAAGCGCAGCCGGATACGCGGACGATGCGACTCCACTACGACCGCGTCCCGGGGTGAGGCACCGCGAGCCGGTATCCGGCGCCGCGCACAGTCGTGAGCAGCGGGTGCTCCTCCGGACCGTCCACCTTCTTGCGCAGCCGCGCGATGTAGACGTCGATCACGTTGCTCATCGGATCGAAATTGTCGTCCCAGGCATGCTCGCCGATATACTCGCGGGTGAGTACGCGGCCGCTGGCGCGCATGAGCACTTCGAGCACCGCGAATTCCTTGGTGGTCAAGGATATCGTGCGCGTCCCGCGGCGACCTTCGCGCGTGGCGGGATCGAGCACGAGATCGCCGACCTGCAGCAGCGTCGGGGCGGCGTGGTCGGGACGCCGCAGCAGCGCGCGCAGGCGGGCCACGAGTTCACCGAGCGCGTACGGCTTCACGAGGTAGTCGTCGGCTCCGAGATCGAGACCGGCAATGCGGTCCGCCACGCCGTCGCGCGCCGTAGCCATGAGCACCCGCGGTGCCGGAACCTTCGACCGGAAGGCGGTGCATAAGGCGAATCCGTCATCGTCGGGCAGGCGGACATCGAGGATGACGGCGTCGTAGGGGCTGACGGCCGCCAGCTCACGGGCCATCTTCCCCGTGGCCGCTGCGTCCACGGCGAACCCCGACGCCCGCAGAAAGGCGGTGACGCTCTCGCGCAGGGTATCGTCGTCTTCTACCAGCAACACTCGCATCGGGGGGAATCTACCGCGTGGATGACGGCAGCAGGAACAGCAACGGAAGCGCCATCGGCCGTGCGCCACCAGGCCAGCCCCGGATCGGGGTCGTGTTCGGCGGGGGCGCCCTCAAGGGGATGGCGCATATCGGCGCCCTCAAGGCCCTGCGCGAGGCCGGCGTGCAGCCGCGCGTGTATGCCGGCTCCAGCATCGGCGCCATGATCGCGGCGGCCGCCGCCAGCGGTCGCAGCGTGGACGAGCTGACCGAGCGGGCACTCAAGTTCCGTCGTCGCGACCTGTTCCGGATCAACCACGTGGGCATGTTGATGGAGCGCATGCTGTCGCGTTCGATCTACCTCGAGTCGCCGCTGCGCGGCTTGTGCGACGATCTGGTGGCCGAGGGCACGTTCGAGGATCTGAACACGCCGCTGCTCGTCACCGCGGTGGACATCGAGCGCGGCGTCCCACTGGTATTCGGGCGCCCCGGCTTCCGCGACGTGCGGGTGCGCGACGCCGTCTACGCCTCCTGCGCGCTGCCGGGCTTCTTTCCCCCCGGCGTGGTCGGGGAGCGCGTGTGCATCGACGGCGGCACGACGGACAACCTGCCGGTCTCGATCGCCGCGATGGGGATGGACGCTGTGATCGCGGTGGATGTGGGCATCGCCGACGTGCCACTGGCCACGGGCATCGCCGAGCAGGGATTCGCGTCGATCTTCATGCGCGCCGCCACCATGATGATGCACGAGCAGCAGCAGGCTACGCTCGACCGCTGGACCACCCCACCGCTGCTGCTGGTGCGTCCGAAGGTGTCGCACATCGGCTG
>NZ_JBILKJ010000203.1:0-4080 GCF_044376735.1 Gemmatimonas sp. | reverse complement strand
AACGAGTTCAATGTCAATCTCGCCTTCGTCGACGTGACGGTCGCCCGTCGTCGCATGCGCGGACGACTCGCGCTGCAGGCCGGGACGTCGGTGCGGGCCAACTACGCCGCCGAGGCTCGCGAGGGGACTATCGGCGGCGACGGATTGTTGGGCATGCTGCAGGAGGCGTACGCCGGTTATCAGGTCACGCCCGCGCTCTGGATCGATGCCGGGATCTTCTAGTCCAACATGGGGATGGAGACCTGGGTGAGCCGGGACAATCCGGCGTACACACGTTCGTTGGTCGCCGACTTCTCGCCGTACTACTCGTCCGGCGTGCGCGCGACGTGGCAGCTCTCCCCCATGGTGACGGCGCGTGTCGATGTGGTGAACGGCTGGCAGAACATCGCGGAGAACAACGAGGGCAAGAGTCTCGGGGTGCGCGTCGATGTGGCCGCGACGGCCACCACGACGGTGTCGTGGTACGCCTACGCCGGCAACGAGCCGAACGCCCAACGGCGCCTCTTCAACGGGGTCGGTGTGGTCACACGGCCGTCCGAGCGTCTGGAGCTGCTCGCGCAGTTCGATGTCGGCCACGAGCGCCTTCGTGACAGCCTCACGATGCCGCGCCGCTCGACCGCCTGGTACGGCGCGACCCTCATCAGTCGGGCCTGGGTGCGCCCCACGCTGGCGGTCGTCGCGCGCGCCGAACGCTTCGCCGATGGCGATCAGGTCGTCGTGCGCACGGGGAGTACGCTGCCGTTTCGGGCCAATTCCGCGTCGGTCGGGGTGGACGTGCGGCCGGAAGCGCGCGTACTGTGGCGTACGGAAGCGCGCGGCTACGCGGCCGATGCCGCCGTGTTTCCCCGCGGCCATCGTGCGCCGGGGCTGTCTCGGCGGAGTGGCGTCCTGGTCACGTCGCTCGCCCTGACGTTCTGAGGCAAGGACGTTACGTGCGCCCCTCTTGGCATCCATGTGTTGCCGCGTAACTTCTCCGCAGCGTTACCTCCACGATGCGGCGTGACCGGCCATCGTTCGGCGCGTCTCTAGGTGTGACGGTACATCGTTCGCTGTTGAATGCATTCGTGAAGCACAGTCATCGCTGGCCGCGACTCCAATCCTCGCATTGAAACGCGTGCTGGTGAAGCCCGACGTCCCGGCGGAAACGCTTAGGGGCGTCGTGGTGCTTTATGGCGGCAACGTAGGGAGTACGGCAGAGGGGGTAGGGAGTCAGCTGACTCCCTACCCCCTATTTCGTAGCCCGTACGTCGCCGTTACAGCAGCATCGCGGCCGGGTCTTCCATCAGTTCCTTGAAGCGCACGAGGAACAGCACCGCCTGCTGCCCGTCGATCATCCGGTGGTCGTACGAGAGCGCCACGTACATCATCGGTCGGATCTCGACCTTGCCGTCGATCGCGACTGGACGGTCCTGCGTCTTGTGCAGACCGAGAATGCCGACCTGCGGATAGTTGATGATCGGTGTGGAGAGCAGGGAGCCGAACACGCCGCCGTTGGTGATCGTGAACGAGCCGCCGGTGAGGTCGTCCATCGACAGCTTGCCGTCGCGCGCACGCTTGGCCACGGCGGCGATGTCCTTGCCGATCTGGACGATGCTCTTGGTGTTGGCGTCCTTCACATTCGGTACCACGAGACCGGCGTCGCTGGCGACCGCGATCCCCATGTTCACGTAGTGCTTGTACACGATCGTATCGCCGTCGATCTGCGCATTCACCGCCGGGTACGCCTCGAGCGCGAGGCAGGCGGCCTTCACGAAGAACGGCATGTACGACAGCTTGACGCCCTGTTCTTTCTCGACACGATCCTTGAGCCGCTCACGGAGGGCCGTGATGGCCGTCATGTCGATCTCATTGAACGTCGTGAGGTGCGCCGTCTGGTGCTGCGAGAGCAGCAGGTTCTCCGCGATACGCTTGCGGCGCGTCGTCATCTTCTCGCGGGTCTCGCGCGTGCCGGACGGGACCACCGCCGCGGGCGTAGCCGCCGCGGCGGGCGCCGCGGCCGCCTTGGCCGGGGCGGCGATGGCGGCGACCACGTCGGGCTTGGAAACGACGCCGCCACGGCCGGTGCCGGCGATGTCAGCCGGGGAAATCCCGGCTTCGGTCGCGAGTCGCGCCGCGGCCGGCGACACCTTCACGTCGGGGCCCGCCGCCGAGGCCACCGGTGCTGCCACCGGCGCCACCGCTGCCGCCACCGGTGCCGCTGGCCGTGCGGCCCCCGCGCCGGCCGCGATCTCCCCCAGCTCGTCGCCGACGTTCACGACGTCGCCTTCGCCCTTATGTCGCGTCGTGAGGACACCGGCTTCGAGCGCGGGCACCTCGACGGTGATCTTATCGGTCTCGAGCTCGACGAGGGTCTCGCCGGCGGCGACGAGGTCGCCTTCGTTCTTGAGCCAACGGGAAATGGTCGCCTCGACGATGGATTCGCCGAGCGGTGGCACCTTGATGGACGACATGTGGCGTGACGGTCGTAGTGAACAATCTGGGAACGTGTGCCCCGCAATATAGGCAGCGGACCACCCTGACAGGGGGCGACCGCGGCGGCGATGCGCGCCGGTGTGCCCTCCCGTTTGCGGTCGGTACGGCGGAGATTCCGCCAGCTCGTCCACCTTTTGCCACCTCCGCCATGACCATGCGTGCCCTGACGATCGACGCCCACGGGGGGCTCGACCAGCTTCGCGTCCGCGACGACCTGCCGTTGCCGACGCTCGCGAGCCCGGACAGCGTGCGCGTGCGGATGAAGGCTGCGGCCCTCAACCGCCTCGACCTGTGGGTCCTCGGCGGTATTCCAGGGGTCACGATCCAGCCGGGGTGGGTGCTGGGCTCCGACGGGGCCGGCGTCATCGACGCGGTTGGTGACGCCGTGCAGGGGATCGCGCCCGGGGATCACGTGATCCTCAATCCCGGCCTGGTCGACCGTCGTTGCCGGTGCGAGTACTGCCGCGACGGCGATCAGCCGCTCTGTCTCACCTACGGCATCATGGGTGAGCATCGTCACGGCACGATCGCCGATTACGTGGTGGTGCCAGCCGAGAACGTGCGGGTCATTCCCGACACGATCCCGTTCGAGACCGCCGCGGCGTTTCCGCTGGCCACGCTCACGGCCTGGCGCATGATCGTGACCCGGGCCCGGGTACAGCCCCGTGATCACGTGCTCATCTGGGGGATTGGCGGCGGTGTGGCGCTCGCCGCGCTGCAGATCGTGAAGCACATCGGCGCGACGGCGTGGGTGACCTCGGGGAGCCCCGACAAGCTCGAACGGGCGCAGCGTCTCGGGGCCGATCATCTGCTCGATCACCGCGGCCCCGACCTCGGGCGCGAGGTGCGTGCCCGGACCGCCAAACGCGGTGTGGACGTGGTGATCGACTCGGTGGGTGAAGCCACGTGGTCGCAGTCGCTGGTCGCCCTTGGCAAGCGGGGCCGCCTCGTCACGTGTGGCGGCACCAGCGGCCCATTCGTGCAGCTCGACGTGCGCCGGATGTTCTGGAATCAGTGGACGCTCATGGGGTCGACCATGGGGAACGACGAAGAGTTCGACGCAATGACGGCCCTCTTCCGGACCGGACACCTGATGCCGCCGGTGGATTCGGTGTGGCCGATCGCCGAGTCGGCGAAGGCCTTCGAGCGGCTCGCGTCGGGCGCGCAGTTCGGCAAGGTGGTTGTACGGCTGTGACCGACACCGCGCGCTTCACGTCGGCCGAGGAGAAGGCCCTGCGCGAGACGGTGCAGGGCGGGGCGCTGCCGCTCTGTCCGCGCTGCGCGGTGCGGATGACGCAACGGCCGATCGGGGGGGGGTCGTTCGGGTTGGGCTACCATCGGCAGCGGGAGTGGCTCCTCTGCCCGCAATGCCGCCGCAGCGTGATCTTCGACGTGAAGCGGGGAACGCGCCTGTAGGTCAGGCTTCTGCTTCGGGGTGCCTCCGCCCTCGCGGGTGGTACGCTACCTTTCGGGAGGTTTGCTGGTACCCCCTCTCCATTCGACTTTGTTACAGCAACAGCTTCCCGACTCTCAGCTGCTCGCGGCCGCCGCGACGCCGACGGACTCGGGTCAGTCCGTCCTGATGTCCTCGTTCACGGAACGGCTCGA
>NZ_JBILKJ010000022.1:0-44979 GCF_044376735.1 Gemmatimonas sp. | reverse complement strand
GCACGTATACGTCCACTGGAATGATCGTGTCGATGCCCTGCACCACGGCATAATTATCGAACATGCCCCCAGTGGACGCACACGCGCCCATCGAGATCACCCACTTGGGCTGCGGCATCTGCTGATAGATGCGACGGATCACCGGCGCGAGCTTGAGCGGCACGCGCCCCGCGCAGAGCAGGACGTCCGCCTGTCGCGGCGAATAGCTGAGTCGTTCCATGCCGAATCGCGCGAGGTCGAAGCGACTCGCGGCGGTCGCCATGAATTCGATGGCGCAACAGGCAGTACCGAAGGGCATCGGCCAGAGTGAACCGGCGCGCGCCCAGTTGACGAGGAAGTCGAGGCGGGTCGTGATCCAGCCGTCCTGCGCGCCGGGATCGACCTGTACGAGGCGGTTATCCGCGGGCGAGATCAATCCCACGTGAGCGCTCCCTTCTTCCAGACATAGACGAAGCCGACGACGAGAATGGCCGCGAACACGAGCATCTCACCGAGGCCGAAGAACGACAGCTGCCCGACCGGGCACGCATCGGCGATCATCGGGACCTTGCAGGAGAGCTGCCGATAGTAGACGCCCCACGGAATCATGAACACCGTTTCGATGTCGAACACGATGAACAGCATGGCCACGAGGTAGAACTTGACGGAAAAGCGTTCGCGCGCGTCACCGAGCGGACTCATGCCCGACTCGTACGGCTGCGATTTCACCATCGTGGGTTGTGGCCGCACCGTGAGATGCGCGATGCCAAGAATCAGCACCGCGTTGATAATCACGAAGCCCAACAGGAGCAGAACCGGGAGATAATTTCGTAGCATCGCAGGTGCGAACGGATGGCAGCGCCAAAGCGCGCCCTATGCTCGTGAAAGAATTCACAATGCAGCAGGGTGAAGCTACCCGAGGGACCGCCTGCGCTCAACTGCACGTCCATCCCGGACTTGGAGGAAGTAACCGGCCAAGCGAGTTTGGCCAGCCTCGACACGCGTCCGACATTTTCCTCGGCGGTTTTGACTATGTTTCCCGCCGATCGTGCAGCTACGGAATGGACCGGTTGGTCCAATCCGGCACGGGTTACCCTCTTCCCTTCTGCCTCATGGGGCTCTGCTCTGACCGCTGGATCACGCAAATGGCGCGTGAGCACGGCATGATCGAACCGTTCGAGGATCGTCAGGTCCGCGAAGGCGTCATCTCCTACGGCGTCAGCTCCTATGGCTACGACATGCGCGTCGCCCGGGAGTTCAAGATCTTCACGAACGTGCTCAGTTCGATCGTCGACCCCAAGGCGTTCGACCCGAAGAGCTTCGTGGAGTTCGAGGGCGACGTCTGCATCGTGCCGCCGAACTCTTTCGCACTGGCGCGCAGCGTCGAGTACTTCCGTATCCCGCGCAACGTGCTCACGCTCACCGTGGGCAAGAGCACATACGCCCGGTGCGGCATTATCACGAACGTCACGCCGTTTGAGCCCGAGTGGGAAGGCTACGTGACCCTCGAGATCTCGAATACGACCCCGCTCCCGGCCAAGATCTACGCCAACGAGGGCATCGCGCAGGTGGTCTTCTTCACGGGGGACGAGCCGCCCGAGGTGTCGTACGGGGACAAGAAGGGCAAGTATCAGGGACAGCACGGCGTCACGCTGCCGCGCATCTAGCCTGGCCGGGCGGCGGCTGACTCAGCCGCCGCCGTAGACGTACCGGCACCCCCGGTCCTGCGCCTGCTGCAGCGTCACGATCATCGCCGGCACCACTTCGACGCCGGGGAGCAGATTGGCCCTGGCCTCGTCCGAGAACGCCGTGCGCAGTGCTGCATCGCCCCGCTGCGCCTCGGGGAGGAATCGCTGGCCAGCGGCGCGGATGGAATTGTTGCAGGCCAGAATAATCACGCCACGCGAGACGAGTTGTGCCACCAGCGCGGCGTTCGCGTTCCGCGAGCCCGGCATCTGGAGCGTCTCGCCGATCGGGTACTTCCCCCAGACGGCGTCGTTGAACAGCAGGCCGATGGCTCGGCCGTTCAAGCCGACCACCACGCTACTGTCGGCATCGGTCAGTCCGTAGGCACTCTTCTGCGTGTCGAGGAAGGTTTGTGCCCACCGCAGGGCGATGCCATCACTCGCCAAATGCGAATGAAAGACGACCCGGCTCTTTCCCGAGAGCCGCGACATCCAGGGATCGTCGGCGGCGAGAGGGTACGAGGGGCGGGGGGACACCGGCTCCCCGAGGGCGCCCGCGGCGCGCGGGGCGGCGAATCCCAGCGCGGCGCTTGCGGTCATCAGGCGTGAGAGAAACGTGCGACGACCGGAGGTCGATGAGGTGTCGTGCGTCATGGCTGAGCTCCGCGGCGTGACAGGAGTGAATCTGGTGCGACCAGACGCGGCAGCAACGGGCGTGCCGGCGGCAAAGGCTTTCCCGCCGCGGCTGCGGCCGTGGTGGGGTATGCGACGTCGATCGGTGGATCGCCCTTGGGCCAGTCGCGCTCCTTGCCGGGATGATCCTGGCGCGGTTGCGTGAGCACGAACGCCGCGATATCGGCGGCCTCCTGCGCCGTGAGGGTATCGGCGTGATCGAATGGCATGTTGTGCCAAACGAAGGTAGCCAACGTGTACTGCCGCGCCATGCCGGCCCCGATAGCGTAGCTCTCGCTGCCCCAGACGGCGGGCGCCGCCAGCGCCGGGAGCCCCGCCCCGTTCGCGCCGTGACAGCGGGCGCATTGCCCGGCATATCCGACTTCGCCGTGTGCGACATCGCCGAGCAGCTTGACGGAATCCACCGGCGCGGGACGTGCCGACGCCCGCAGCGTTTCCATGTAGGCGAGCATGTCGCGCATCTCCTGACCGTCCTCCGGCAGCATGCGACCCGCCAGACTCCGCGCGATACACTCGTTGATCCGGCGGGCCAGCGTCTCTTCATAGCCGGGCCGCGCGCGATAGCGGGGATAGCGCGCCGCGGTTCCGAGCCATGACATGGCCGTCGGCCGGGTGCCGTTGTCGAGGTGGCAGCTCACACAGCGCAGTGCATTGCCGCTATGTTCGGGCAACGAGTCTCGGAACGCCGTCATGAGCGCCAGACCACGATCCGCGTTCGCCACGGTGGGCGCCGGCGCGCGCTCGGTGCAGCCTACGATGAGCAGGACGCCCACGAGCAGGTTGACGAAACGGGAGAGTCGGAAGGCAGGCATACCCCAACATACGACAAAAAACGGGGGCGCGTTGCCGAAGCAACACGCCCCCGTCTTGGGCTGCACACCGAGCCCGGCCGTTTAGCCGCCCGTCGCCGCCCTCGGCTCCTGCCGCTTGGCGCTCGCGACGAGGTAGTCGCGATTCATCTTCTTAATCACATCGATGCTGATCTCCTTCGGGCACGCTTCCTGGCACTCACCCACCAGCGTGCAGTGTCCGAAGCCCTCGATGTCCATCTGCTCGACCATCGCCAGCGCGCGCGTGTCACGTTCCGGCTGTCCCTGTGGCAACAAGCCGAGGTGCGTGATCTTGGCTCCGGTAAAGAGCGAGGCCGAGGCATTCGGACACGCCGCGACACAGGCCCCGCAGCCGATGCAGGCCGCGGCGTCCATCGCCTCTTCGACGATGTCCTTGCCGATCAGGATCGAGTTGGCGTCGCGCGCACCGCCGGTGTTGACCGACACGTACCCGCCCGCCTGGATGATGCGGTCGAGTGACCCGCGATTCACCACCAGATCCTTCACGATCGGGAATCCCGCCGCACGCCACGGTTCGACGGTGATGATGTCGCCGTCCTTGAACGCACGCATGTGCAGCTGGCAGGTCGCCGCCCCGGCCCACGGGCCGTGCGCCTGCCCGTTGATCATCATCGAGCACGAGCCGCAGATCCCCTCGCGGCAGTCGTGGGCGAAGGCCACGGGGATCTTCCCTTCCATCGTCAGCTGCTCGTTGAGCAGGTCGAACATCTCGAGGAACGACATGTCCGCGCTGACACCATCGAGCGTGTACGTCTCGAGCTTGCCCGGAGCCTGCGAGGCCGGCTGACGCCAGACGTTCAGAGTGAGCTTCATTACTTGTAGCTCCGGGTGGAGAGGTGCACGTTCTCGTACACCAATGGTTCCTTGTTGAGAATCGGCGCCTTGCCCTCGCCCGCGAACTCCCACGCAGCGACGTAGGCAAAGTCATCGTCGTTGCGCTTCGCTTCGCCGGCGTCCTGATATTCCACACGGAAGTGACCGCCGCACGACTCTTCGCGCGCAAGCGCATCGCGGCACATCAGCTCACCGAGTTCGATGAAGTCCGCCACGCGTCCCGCGTTCTCGAGCGCCTGATTCAGATTGTCGCCGCTTCCCGGCACGTTCACATTGCTCCAGAACTCGCCCTTGAGCGCCGCAATCAGGTCCAGCGCCTCGGTGAGTCCTTCCTTCGTGCGCGCCATGCCGCAGTACTCCCACATGATCTTGCCGAGCTCCTTGTGGAAGGAGTCGACGGTGCGCTTGCCTTTGATATCAAGGAAGCGCTTGGTCTGCGCGCGCACCGACTCCTCCGCCGCCTTGAATTCGGCATGAGTGTTGTCGACCTTCGAGAGCTTCGTGCTGGCGATGTAATCACCGATGGTGTACGGCAACACGAAGTACCCATCAGCCAATCCCTGCATGAGCGCGGATGCGCCGAGCCGGTTCGCCCCGTGGTCGGAGAAGTTCGCCTCGCCAGCGACATGCAGGCCGGGGATGGTGCTCATGAGATTGTAGTCCACCCACAGGCCGCCCATCGTGTAGTGCACGGCCGGGTAGATACGCATCGGCCGCTCGTACGGATTCTCATCCGTGATACGCTGATACATGTCGAACAGATTGCCGTAGCGTTCCGCGATCGTATCCTTGCCGAGGCGCTTGATGGCATCGGCGAAATCGAGATAGACGCCCAGTCCGCCGGGGCCGACACCGCGACCGTCATCACACGCCTCCTTGGCGGCACGCGACGAGATATCTCGCGGCGCGAGATTGCCGAAGCTCGGATACTTCCGCTCGAGGAAGTAGTCGCGCTCCGCTTCGGGAATGGCGGCCGGTGCGCGATTGTCTCCGCGCGTGATCGGCACCCACACGCGTCCGTCGTTGCGAAGCGATTCCGACATCAGCGTGAGCTTCGACTGGTGGTCGCCGCTGACGGGAATGCACGTGGGATGGATCTGGGTGTAGCACGGGTTGGCGAATGCCGCGCCCTTCTTGTATGCGCGCCACGTGGCCGTGGTGTTCGACAGCATGGCGTTCGTGCTGAGGTAGAACACGTTACCGTAACCGCCCGTCGCTAGTACGACCGCATCAGCCGCGTGCGACGTGATCTTGCCGGTGAGCAGGTTGCGCGTGACGATGCCGCGCGCGTGCCCATCAACGACCACCACGTCGAGCATCTCTTCGAACGTGTGCATCTGCACGCCCTTGAGTGCGATCTGACGTTCGAGGGCCGAGTACGCGCCGAGCAGCAGCTGCTGACCGGTTTGTCCTCGAGCGTAGAAGGTGCGCGAGACCTGCGCGCCGCCGAACGACCGGTTGGCCAGCAGACCACCGTACTCACGGGCGAACGGCACACCCTGCGCCACGCACTGATCGATGATGTTGACCGACAGCTGCGCCAGTCGATACACATTCGCTTCACGAGCGCGGAAGTCGCCACCCTTGATCGTGTCGTAGAACAGACGGCGAATGGAATCGCCGTCGTTCTGATAGTTCTTGGCGGCGTTGATACCACCCTGCGCGGCAATCGAGTGCGCGCGACGCGGCGTGTCGTGGTACACGAAGCACGACACCTGGTACCCCATCTCCGACATGCTGGCCGCAGCCGACGCCCCGGCGAGGCCGGCGCCGACGACGATCACATTGTGCCGGCGCTTGTTGGCCGGGTTCACCAGCTTCATCGAGAAACGGTGCTGGTCCCACTTCTGCTCGAGCGGGCCGCTCGGGATCTTCGGATTCAGGTCGAGCATGTCAGTGAGTCTCCGCAGCGGGCATGGCCAGCGCAGTGGCCGCCGACGATTCGGCAAGCGGTGGTGCCGGCGCAAACTTGCCGAGCACAGCGGCGATCGGGATGATCATGAAACCGGCGGCAACGATGATCGCAACGGCCAGCGCCACGCGACGCTTGAGCGGCTGCGCCGACGGTCGGGCGACGCCGAGCGTGCGCACGACGGCCCAGGTGCCATGGTACAAATGCAGACCGAGCGCCCCCATCGCCAGCACATAGAACGCCGCGATCAGCGGATTCGAGAGCAGGATGCGTACGTTGTTGTACGGATCGAGATGCGTGAAGTCCGGGTGGATCGCGCCGATCGTGAGCTGCAGCAGGTGCGTCACGATGAAGACCAAAATCAACACGCCGCCCCACCGGATGGTCCGCGCGGCGAACGTGGTAACCTGCGGGCGACGCTCGGCGTACCCGTCCGGGCGCGCCGCGCGCGAACGCATCGTCAGCTGATACGCCGCGACCGCGTGCAGCACCACGGCTGCGATAAGGCCGATGCGGACCGACCAGAGTAACGGCATGCTGGTCCGCAAGAGTTGCGCATAGTGCGACATGGCCTCCTGCCCCTTGAACATGAGCAGATTGCCGGACATGTGGCCGATGACGAACAGGATCCCGATGATCCCGGTCACCGCCATCACGATCTTCTTGCCGATCGTGCTTTGCCAGAAACGCGAGAGTACGTACATAGGCGGGGTGAGAAGAAGAAACCGGCGCGCTCACCGTAGTGAACACGCCGGTCCCGTCAGAATCAGAGGGCGATCACGGACATCGGCTCGCGCACGGCCTGTGCGGAGCGTTCGAGCGCGGCGCGCTCGTCGTCGGTGAGGTCGATTTCGAGGATCTTCTCGAGACCGTTGCGACCGAGCTTGCAGGGCACGCCGAGGAACAGCCCCGACATGCCGTACTCGCCGTCGAGCCACGCGGCACACGGCAGGATGCGCTTGCGATCATGCACGATCGCTTCGACCATCTCCACCGCACCCGCCGACGGCGCGTAGTACGCCGAGCCCGTCTTGAGGTACTTCACGATCTCGGCGCCGCCGTCACGCGCGCGCTGCACGATGGCGTCGAGCTGCTCCCGCGGCATCAACTGCGTGACCGGGATACCACTGATCGTGGTGTAGGAGATGAGCGGCACCATCGTGTCGCCGTGTCCACCAAGGACCATTGCCTGAATGTCGCGCACCGAGACGTCGAGCGCTTCAGCGATGAACGACCGGTACCGCGCCGTGTCGAGCACGCCGGCCATGCCGATCACGCGCTCACGCGGGAAGCCCGTCACCTGCTTCGCGACGTAGCACATCACGTCGAGCGGGTTCGAGACCACGATCACGATCGCATTCGGCGACGTGGCCTTGATCTGCTCCGACACCGATTTCACGATGCCGGCGTTGGTGTTCAGGAGATCGTCGCGCGACATGCCCGGCTTGCGGGCGATCCCGGCGGTGATAACGACGATGTCCGAGCCGGCCGTTTCATCATAGCCGTTGGTACCGATGACGCGCGTGTCGAAACCCTCCACGGGCGCCGACTCCCATTGGTCGAGCCCCTTGCCCTGCGGGATGCCGTCGACGACGTCGACCATCACCACCGTGCGTCCAAGCGACTTCTCGGCGATGCGCTGCGCCGTCGTGGCGCCGACATTGCCCGCGCCAACGACCGTGATCTTATTGACCATGTTTTGCCGGTTCTCCGATCGGGTGTCCGAGCGACGTTGATGACGTTGATACTGATGCAGCTCAGCGATGTGCGAGCTAAACGGCACGTAGACGGTTAGTTCGACCATCGCCGCGACGATGAGCGCCGCGTCCGCAACATAGAACGCTGCACCGACGCGAGCAACACGAGGCGGCACGTCGGGGCAACTGGCGGCCGTGGCCGGGTCAGCCGCCGACCTGACTCAGCGCCCGCAGACCGCCGACGCGCATCTGCAGCAGCTCGTGCGCCTTGGGTTTCTCGGCAAGTGCCTGAAGAAACAAGGGGGCGAGCGGTGTGCCGTTCCGAATTGCGTCACGCAGCATCACCTCGTGGTCGCCGAACAGACAGGTGCGCAATCGCCCATCAGCCGTGAGCCGTACCCGGTTGCACCGCTCACAGTACGTATGGGTCATCGGGGTGATGACCCCGACCGTTCCGGCGGCACCCGGATACCGGTAGTAGACCGCCGGACCGTTCCCGCGCGCTGGGCCGGCGTCGGGCTCCAGCGCGTCGAGCGCGCGAATGCGCCCCAGTACCTCATCCGTGGGGACGACATGGTCAAAGGTCAGCTCGCGCAGTTCACCCACGGGCATGAGCTCGATGAACCGAACATGCCAGGGATTGTCCCGGGTGAGCGCGGCAAAGTCGGCGATCTCGTCGTCGTTGATCCCGCGCATGACGACGACATTGATCTTGATAGGGCCAAGGCCGGCGGCCTGCGCCGCCCGTGCCGAGGCCAGCAGATCGAAGTGCAGATCCCGTCGCGCGATCTGCACCACCCGATCCGGGCGCAGTGAGTCGGCACTGATATTGACGCGATCGAGACCAGCCTCAGCCAGCTCAGCCGCCATGGCCGGTAGCTTCACGCCGTTGGTGGAGAGCGCGATATCCTCGATGCCGGGGATCTCGCGCAACATGCGCACAAGGCTGCCAAGTTGTGGACGGATCGTGGGTTCGCCTCCGGTAATGCGAAGGCGCCGCAGCCCCATCGGGGCCAACTGACGGACGACGTCGGCAATCTCCTCGTAGCGCAGAATCTCCGCTTTCGGCAGCCACGGGAGCCCCTCGAGCGGCATGCAATACTGGCAGCGGAAGTTGCACCGATCGGTGACCGAGATGCGGAGGTACTCAATCTTCCGCCCGAACTGATCGAGCGATTCGCCGAGGATGGGCGCGGTCACGACCGCCCCCTGGTCGGATCGATCCATTCACGATCTCCGCTCAGGTAATGCTCACGCTTCCAAATGGGCACCCGCTGCTTGAGCGATTCGATGACGTCGCGCGCTGCGTCCATCGCCTGCGCGCGGTGAGCGTGGGCTGCGACAATCGCCACGCTCGCCTCGCCGATGTCGAGGGTGCCGACACGGTGTTCCACGACGAGGCGGAGTCCGTTCACGCGCCCGCAGGTCTCCTCCGCAATCGTCCGTAGTTCGGACTCAGCCATGGGCGCGTAGGCCTCGTATTCCATGCCACTGACCGGTCGCCCGTCGTTGAGATCGCGCACGGTACCCAGAAACAACGAGACGGCGCCGATACCGGGCCCCTGCGCGCGTGCCAGCAGCGCCGAGACATCGATCGGCGCCGTCACGATGGCCACATGCAACACGCCGCTCTCGGGCACGGTCATCCTCCCGCCACCGGAGGAATGAGCGCGACTTCATCGCCGAGCTGAAGCGACGCGTCCTCGCGGACCCACGTCCGATTCACGGCCACGAGCGGCACCACCGGCAAACGGTCGCCGCCGGGCATCGTCCGGATGACCCGCACGAGCTCAGCCACCTGACAGGGAACATCGAGCGGCACCTCGAGGCGGCGGGTGCCAAAGGCGTCGGCGTACGACGCGAACAGCAGGACAGGAATGCTCATATCGTCAACAACATAGCCTAAGTCACAGCGTTCGGTTCCCCAAGCACCCAAAGCCGAACGCCCCGCTCACGTGAGGCGTGGCGGGGCGTTGCATCAGGCGACGCTCGAGGGACGCGCGAATCACGCCTCGTTCATCTCATCGCCCTCTTCATCCTCGATCATGCTCTCGTCCACACCGGCAACCATGGCGCGCAACTCCTTGCTCGGCTTGAAGACCGGGACCGGACGCGCGGATACCTCGACCGGCGATCCGGTGCGCGGATTCCGCGCCATACGCGTCTTGCGCTGCCGAATCTTGAACGTGCCGAAGCCACGCACTTCAATGTTCTTCTGTTCTTGCAGCGCTTCTTTGATCGCGTCAAGAAAGGCGTCAACCACGCGCGCACAATCCTTCTTCGAGATGGTCGGCCCGGCCGTCAGCGCAATGCGCGCCGTGACGTTCTCAACCAGATCGGCTTTCGTCATGGACTCTACCAAAGGGTCGACGTGCCGTCCCGGTTTCGGGGGTGTCCGGCACGTATCGATGATCAAGTGAAGGAAGCGAACGTATGACCTTAGTGCTTGTCAGTCAAGCGTTTGTACCACTTCACCGACGATGGTTTCTGAGGGCAGCGAGAAACTGATCGAACAGGGGAACCGCATCATGCGGCCCCGGCGCCGCCTCGGGGTGGTACTGCACCGCAAAGATCGGCAATGTGCGATGGCGGAGCCCTTCCACCGTACCGTCGTTGAGGTTGACGTGGGTAATCGCCAGTTCCGGCGCCCCCTCAACTCCCTCGACCGATCCCACGACAGCAAAGCCGTGGTTTTGCGATGTGATGAGGACTTTGCCGGTGGCGAGATCCTTGACTGGCTGGTTTCCCCCGCGGTGTCCGAACGGCATCTTCTCGGTGCGCGCGCCAAACGACAACCCGATCAACTGGTGCCCGAGACAAATCCCGAACATCGGCATGTTCGTCGCCGCGATCTCACGGATAGCTGCCGGTGCATAGGTCACGGCATCCGGATCTCCGGGACCGTTGGACAGAAACACCCCGTCCGGCTCCATCGCGAGCACGTGCTTGGCTGGCGTGTCCGACGGCACCACGGTGACCCGGCAATCGTGCGCCTCGAAGAGTCGCAGAATGTTCCGCTTGATCCCGTAATCGTAGGCCACCACATGATACGTGGCGTCCGGCTTGCCCCAGGCATAGGACTCACGGGTGGACACGACGCTTGCCAGGTCGAGGCCTTCCATGCTCGGGCAGCCTTCGAGCACCGCGAGGGCCTCCCGGGTGGGCGTCTCCCCTAGCCCGATGACGCCACGCATGACCCCAACGGCTCGGAGATGCTTGGTGAGGCGTCGCGTGTCGACTTCGGTGAGAACCGGGACCTGATATGCTTCCAGCCACTCCCGCAGGCCGCCGGTGGCGCGCCAGTTCGAGTAGGTGGGCGAGAGCTCACGAACCACGACACCGGCAACCTGCGGCTTTGATGACTCGGGATCTTCGGTGTTCACCCCGTAATTGCCGATTTGCGGCGCCGTGAGGACGACGGTTTGGCCCCGATACGAGGGGTCGGTGAAGACCTCCTGGTATCCGGTCATGTTGGTCGTAAAGACGATTTCCGCTACGGTCGGCGCGGTCGGGCCGACGAGTCGGCCGAGAAAAAGGGTTCCGTCCTCGAGGAGGAGGAACCCTTTGGGAGGCAACGTGCTCACGCGTCGATTATGGCTGCTTGGCGGGTGCCGTCGGCGGGGCCGGCGCGGCGGGCTGCTGCGTTAGCGGCGCGGCGGGGGCGGCTCCACCAGCGGGCGCGGACGATGGCGTTGTGGGCGTGGCCAGCTTGTCGAGCACCGACTTCGGTGCCGATCCCCGCGACGACATCATCTGCAGGACGAACGCAAGGCCGAGGAACACGCCGCCACACCACCAGCTCGCCTTCGTGAGCAGGTTGCCCGCCTGACGCGTACCGATCACGGAGTCAGACGACGAGCTGGCTCCCCCAAAGCTTGCCGCCAATCCACCGCCCTTACCGGACTGAAGGAGCACGGCGATCGCCAGAACGATCGCGTCGAGGATGAGCAGAGTGAGCAGAAACGTGTACATGTCACGAAGCCGGAATCGAGTGCGTGCAGAGGGCGCGAACGCCGCGCCAGCCTTCTAACATGGCTGAGGGGATGTGCGGAGGCAAGTCCTTCCCCACCCAACAGTTGCGACGGATTGGGCGGGGGCTGGGCGAGACTCAGCTGCGGACGATGCTCGCCCAGCTATCGGCGTCGAGCGACGCCCCGCCCACGAGGAGCCCATCGACGTCTGGCGCGGCAAGGAGCGTGGCGGCGTTCCCGCGATTGACCGAGCCACCGTACAGGATGGGCACACCCGCCGCCGCCCGCTCGCCCAATCGGCTGGCGAGGGCCGTGCGGAGCACGCTATGAATCGCGCTCGCATCTTCTGGGGTCGCCGTCCGCCCCGTCCCGATCGCCCAGACCGGCTCGTACGCCAACATGATCCCCGCCGCCTGCGCGTCGTCGAGTTCGGCCAGGCCAGCGGACAGCTGTCGCTCGACGACCGTCGCCGTGGTCCCCGCCTCGCGCTCGTCCAGGGTTTCGCCCACGCACAGCATCGGGACCAGCCGAGCCTGGCAGATCAGCGCCATCTTCTTGGTGGTCATGGCGTCCGTCTCGCCAAACACATGGCGACGTTCGGAGTGCCCGACCAGCACGACGCGTGCCCCAACGTCACGCGCCATGAGGACGGAATTCTCTCCCGTGAACGCCCCCTGCGCCTCCGCGTGCACGTTCTGCACGCCCACCCAGATATCGGGACGCTCGCGCAGGCCTTCCACCACCGTCGTTACCGTAATCGCTGACGGAAAGAAGACCAGCGTGCGGTCGTTCATCTTCGGCGCCTGCGCGAGGAAGCGGCTGAGAAACGCTTTCGCGTCGGTGGGGCTGTGATTGAGCTTCCAGTTGGCGGCGATAACGGGCTTGTGATGCATGAGCGGTCGATGACCTGTGAAGTGGAGAGTACGGGACGCGGATCGCTGATCAGCGGAGGTCAAGCGCGGAGACGCCCGGCAGGTTCTTCCCCTCGAGGAACTCAAGGGAGGCGCCGCCGCCCGTGGAGACGTGCGACATTTCCGATTCCAGTCCGGCCACGGCCACCGCTGCCGCCGAGTCGCCGCCGCCGATGATCGTCGTGGCTCCGCGACCGGTGGCCACCGCCATCGCCCGTGCCACGGCCAGCGTGCCCACGTCGAAGGGCGGCTTTTCGAAAACGCCCATCGGTCCGTTCCACAGCACCGTGCGGGCGGATTCGATCAGGGCCCGATACTGCTCCACACTGGCAGGTCCCACATCAAACATCGCCTCGCCGGTGGGAATCGACTCGCGACCGACGACGCGCGCCGAGCTCCCAGCGTCCATCGACGACGCGATCACGGCGTCAAGCGGCAGGACGAGTTTGTCCCCGGCTCGCGCCAGCAGCGCTTTCGCCATGTCGAGCCGATCGGGCTCCACGAGCGAGGTCCCGGTTTCGAATCCCATCGCGCGGAAGAACGTGCACGCCATCGCCCCGCCGATGAGCAGGTGATCGACCTTGGGCAGGAGGGCCTCCACCACGTCGATCTTTCCGGAAATCTTGGACCCACCGAGAATGGCCACGAACGGTCGCTCCGGTGCGGCGAGTGCGCCGCCCAGATACGAGAGTTCTTTTTCCATGAGCAATCCGGCGACCGCCGGTCGGCAGTACTTCGCCACGCCGGCGGTGCTGGCATGCGCGCGATGCGCCGCGCCGAACGCATCGTTGACATACACATCGCCCAACAGCGCGAGCTGCCGCGCGAGCGCGTCCTCATTCTTCTCTTCGCCAGCGAGGAAGCGCGTATTCTCGAGCAAGAGCACCTCTCCGTTGGGCAGCGCCTGCGTGGCCGCCACGGCAGCCGCGCCGACGGTCTCGCCCAGGAAGTGCACGGGGCGCGGGAGCAACTGCTTCAGTCGCTCGGCGACGGGCGCCAACGAGTACTTGGCTTCAGGCGCGCCTTTGGGACGGCCGAAGTGCGCCAGCAGGATGACCTTCGCGCCTCGCTCGAGCAGCATCGTGATCGTCGGTAGCGCGGCGGTGATGCGCGTGTCATCGCTCACCGCCCCGGTTGCGTCGAGCGGGACATTGAAATCAACGCGAACGAGCGCGCGTTGACCGATGAGGTCAGCGTCGGAGAGATCGCGAATGGTGCGAGTCGTCATGGCGTGAGTTACGACGGGAGATTCGACGGAAAGGAAGTCGTCCGAGCACGGTCCCGCGACGCACGAGCCCCGGCACGCAGGTACCGGGGCTCGTGAGCAGACACGTGAATAGGCCGACCGAACGAAAACGGGTGTGCGGTACGCCTACAGTCGGGCGCCGACAAAACGCAGCAGGTCGACGCAGCGGGACGAATAGCCCCACTCGTTGTCGTACCAGCCCGAAATCTTCACGAGCGTGCCATCGATCACGATCGTGCTGAGCGCATCGAGCGTGCACGAATGCGGATCGCCGACGTAGTCGATGGAAACCAGCGGCACCTCGCTGTAGCCGAGCACGCCCGCGAGCGAGGTCTCGGACGCCGCCTTGAACGCGGCGTTGACTTCGTCCTTCGTGACCTTGCGCTCGACCACGCAGGTGAGGTCGGTGAGGGAGACATCCGGCGTCGGCACGCGCACGGCAATCCCGTCGATCTTGCCCTTCACTTCGGGAATCACGAGCGACGTGGCCTTGGCCGCGCCGGTCGTGGTCGGGATCATCGACACCGCAGCCGCGCGGGCGCGACGCAGGTCCTTGTGGGGCAGGTCAAGGATGGACTGGTCGTTCGTATAGCTGTGGATCGTGACCATCGAGCCGTGCACGAAGCCGAAGTTGTCACGGATGATCTTGACCATCGGCACGAGACAATTGGTCGTGCACGAGGCGTTCGAGATGATGTGATGCGACGCCGGATCGTACTTGTCGCTATTCACGCCCATGACAATCGTGATGTCTTCATTCGTGGCCGGGGCCGAGATGATGACCTTCTTGGCGCCGGCGTCCATGTGCTTCTTCGCGTCGGCGGCGACGGTGAAGCGGCCGGTCGATTCGAGCACGATGTCCACGCCCATGTCGCCCCAGCCAAGCTTGGCCGGGTCGCGTTCGGCGAGAATACGGATACGATCGCCGTCGATCGTGATGCTCTCGGCATCATGACTGACCTCACCGTCGTACCGCCCGTGCACCGAATCGTAGGTGAATAGGTGCGCCAGCGTGGCGGTGTCGGTGAGGTCGTTGATGGCAACGAAGTCGAGGTCCGCGACGCCCTGCTGCTTGGCGGCGCGAAGCACCTGGCGGCCGATGCGGCCGAAGCCGTTGATGCCTACGCGAATAGCCATTCGTGTCAGTTCCGGATGAAGTCGTAGTTAGCCACGGCGCGGTCGCCCGGTTCAGGCGCCCGTCCGAATGTCACACAGGAGATGATGCGCGCGCCGCCGTCCGCAAGGGCTTGCGCGCACGCGTTGATGGTCGCCGCCGTGGTGATCACATCGTCCACCAGCACGACGTGCGCACCCCGGATCTGCGCGCGGGCAGAATCTGCCATCGCAAACGCACGGGAAACGTTGCTCGCCCTCTCCGATGGTGTCAACCGTACCTGCGACTTGGTATCGCGCTCTCGCATGAGCACGTTGGGCCAGACCGGCAAGCGCCATTCGCCGGCGAGGGCGCTGGCGAGTCGCTCCGCCTGATTGTAGCCGCGCTCGCGCCGTCGGGTGCTCGAGAGTGGAACGGGGACGAGAGCGGTCCGCTCGCGGACGACGTCGGCTGGCCAATCAAGGCGAGCCATGCGGCGGGCCATCGGCCGCGCAACAGCGTACCAGCCGTTGTACTTCAGCGCGTGCACCAGTGCGGTGCCGGTCCCGACATCCGTGCGACACACGGACCGCACGGCACGGATCGTCGGCGCGAGCCGACTACACCACCGGCACGGAGGGATCTCCTCCAACGGCACGGTCCCCATCGAGAGCAGCGTCGACGGCGACAGTCTCGGGTGGCCACATCGCGCACACTGCGGACATCCCAGAGGGACGATCCGCGCGAGGCACAGTTGGCACACGATGCCGTCGGCATCGGCCCGGTGCAGCCCACGACAGATGGCGCACGCTGAGGGCAAGAGCAGGTCGACCATCCCGCGTACGGTCGCCCACGCCAGCCGCCTCGCGGTGCTCGATCGACTCACGTCAACGGCCGCCAGTTGAGCCGCGATCTGTCCGGATCCCGCTCGCGGAGACGCCTGGGACGCCGTCACTCGTCGTCGTACGTGGTGGGCACTGCGTTGAGCGCCTGCCACATCGCCGCCCGCGGAGCCGGAATATCGAACCACGTCTCGAACGCGGACGCCCCCTGCTCCACCAGCATCCGAAGGCCGTCCTCGGCGCGCAGTCCGGCCTGACGGCAGGCGGCCACCCAAGGGGTGAGGCCTGGGCGATAGACCAGATCGAACACCGCGCATCGCTCGGGCAACGCGGCCACCGCCACGGGAACCGCGTCATCACGCAGACCGACCGGCGAGGCATTGATCACGAGTGCCGCGTCGCCGACCGCGTGATTCACCGCGTCGATCGGGACGATGCGTGCCGGAATCGACAGTCGAGCCGAGAGTGCCTTCGCTCGCTCCTGACTCCGCGCGACGATCGTGATGTGGGCGTATCCCAGCGACTGCAGGGCGACCAGCGTCGCGGCCGCCGATCCTCCCGCCCCGAGGAGCACGACACGGGAGTCGCTCGCGTTGGTACGCTCGCGGACGCCCAACGCCTGAATCGTGGCCGATGCGCCATCCACGTCGGTATTGTGCCCTACGAGTACCCCCTGCTCGGTCCAAAACGTGTTCACGGCGCCGACCCGACTCGCAACTTCGGTACACCGTCCGATCAGAGCGGCGGCGGCTTCCTTGTGCGGGATGGTGATATTGCCGCCGCCGCCCTCGGCCGCGAGCCGTGCCAACGTGCCGACCAACTGGTCAGGAGCGACATCTGTTGGGTCATACGACGTGGACAGCCCCGCGGAGCGCAGGGCGGCACGCTGAAACACCGGCGACAAGGAGTGTGTCACCGGATGCCCAAGGATGACCAGACGCGATGGACGCTGTGCCGCCCGCACCGGTCGTGGCAGCGCGTGCGCCACCCGAGGCTCGGCCGGCGGCTCCATCGGATGCGTCATGACGAGCGACTACTCAGCGGGCGCGACGCGAACGATCGGCGACGATTCGGTCGAGGACCGCGCCGACCGCCTCCTCGAGTTCCACGAACGTGGCGCGATACACGTCGAGGTCGCCGCCGAACGGATCACTGACCGGACGCGGCGTCCCACTCGCGTAATCGGTCAGCAGCCACGACCGACCCGTCCCTCCCAGCGCCTCGGCGCGATCGAGATGGTGCGGTCCCATGGTGAGGAGCACCTGCGCTTGGCTCACCAGCTCCTGCGCCAGCGGGCGCGCCCTGTGATCGCCGAGATCGATGCCGTGCTCCAGCGCGACCAGCAGCGCGCCGTCGGACGCCGGCGCATCGGCCCAGGCACTCGTGCCAGCACTTCCGACCGTAATGTCGTGGATGGCGCGGTCGGCAATCATGCGACGCGCGATCGCCTCCGCGAGCGGACTGCGACAGGTATTTCCGGTACAGACGAAGAGCAAATGCATACGGAGTGCGTCCCCCGGCGTATTCTTAGGTATCGCCGACGAGATCCGGCACGCACTCGCGCAACTGGATCGCCGTCAACACACCCGGACGGATCACGCGGGCGCGGCGTCCGGTACAGTCCACCACCGTCGACGAGCGCGAGGACGGGAGTCGCCCGCCGTCCAGCACGTACAGCAGCCCGCGATGAATGGCATCAGGCCACTGTCGGACAATCTCGGCGGCCGTCATCGCCGGCGGAACCCCGGGTCGGTTAGCACTCGTGCTCGTGATTGGTTCGCCATACGCGGCGAGAAGCCGCTGCAGCCCGGGGTGCGGGGTCCAGCGAACCGCCACGCCGCCTTCCGGTCCGCGAAGCCGCGGCGACACGCGCTGATCACCGCCGCGGAGTACCAAGGTGAGCGGACCTGGCCAGAAGCGCGCGGCCAGCGTCGCGGCATAGGTGGGCAAGTGCAGATCGAGTCGCCCGATCTGTGCTGGGTCGTTGATCAGCAGGAGAAACGGCTTGCCGGGCGGACGCCCTTTCATCTGCACCAGGGCTTCGACCGATTCATGATCGACGGCGGTGCCGAACCCGTAGACCGTTTCCGTGGGATACGCGAGGACGCGCCGTGCGACGAGATGGGCAATCGCATCACGCAATGCCGCCTCGACCTCAACGGGAGACCAGAACGGCACGGTGCGCGCGTCGCGATGCACTGACACCGGCTCTTACTCCGGCAGCAGGCTGAGGGCGTCGGCGCGAGCGAAATCGACATCCTCGGTGATCTTCATGCCCCGTTCACTGCCCCGCACGACCACCACCGGCAACCCCAATCGTTCGCACAACCCGGCGTCATCCGTTGCCCCAATGCCATCACGCCGTGCTGCGATGTGCGCCTGCTCGAGCATCGTGCGCGGAAAGGCCTGCGGTGTCTGCGCACGCCAGAGATTCGTCCGATCGACGGTGCGCACGATGCGGCCGTCGCCATCGACTTCCTTCAAGGTGTCGACGACCGGCAACGCCGCGACGGCGCCATGTCCCTGTCGCGCCTCTGCAATCACGCGGTCGATGGTGGCGTCGGTGACGAGCGGACGCGCCGCATCGTGCACGACGGCAATCGCTACCGCTTCCGGCAAGTCCTCGAGCCCGTTGACCACGCTCTCATGCCGTTCACGCCCACCCACGGACACCAGTAGCCGATCGACATCACACTGGAACAGCCAAGGTGGCGGATCGGCCGCGTACGCCTTCGGCAGGACGACCACGACGATCGCGACATCGGGGCGCGCCATGAAGGCCTGCACGCTGTGGAGCAGTGCCGGTTTTCCGGCGACCCAGCGAAACTGCTTGAGCTCGGCGCTGCCCGTTCGCGAGCCGGATCCGCCGGCGACGATCACGACGCCAACATCACGCACCACGCCCTCGGTCGTGTGCGCGTCGTCGCCGCGCGCGGAGACGACGGGCGGCGGAATGATGCGGCGAGGTGCGGCGGGGACTTCACTCATGTGGCATCCTTTCCAACGGTTTTCTGGAGCACGTCACCCAGTGTACGCACGCCGATCAGGGTGATATCGCCAGATACCCGGCGCGGGATCGCACGATCGGACAAATAGGCGCGGGTCATTCCGAGCTTGGCGGCTTCGGCGAGCCGCCGCTCGACCTGCGACACTGGTCGCACTTCGCCGCCCAGCCCGACCTCACCGAGAAAGATCGCTTGTGCCGGGAGCGGCTTATCGACGACACTCGAGGCGATCGCCGCCACGATCGCCAGATCGACGCTCGGTTCCTGCACGCGCATTCCCCCGACGATGTTGCAGAACACATCCAATTGCGCGCACGAGAAGCCGCCACGCTTGTCGAGGACGGCCAATAGCAGCGCGAGCCGTCGCGCATCGATGCCATTGGCCACGCGCTGTGGTGTACCAAATCCCGCACGGGCAGCGAGCGCCTGCACTTCCACGAGTACCGGACGGGTGCCCTCCATCAGCGCACAGACGGCACTGCCGCTGGCCACATCACGACGATCGCCGAGGAATAGCGCTGACGGATTCTCGACGGGAACGAGCCCCGTGCCGACCATACGAAACACGCCGATTTCGTCGACTGATCCGAAACGGTTCTTCGTGGCGCGCAGCACACGATGATCGAGCGTGCCGTCGCCCTCGAAGTAGAGCACGGTATCAACGATGTGCTCGAGCGTCTTGGGGCCAGCAATGCCGCCCCCCTTCGTGACGTGACCGATCACGAACACGGCCGTCCCCGTGTCCTTCGCAAACCGCATGAGGCGCGCGGCGCACTCGCGCACCTGTCCGACGTTACCCGGTGCGCCCTCCAGCAACTCGGTGTGCACGGTCTGAATCGAGTCCACGATCAGCACGCTGACGCGCCGTCCGTCAGCGGTGGGCTGCGACGCCGTGGCCAGTATGGTTTCGAGCGAGGTCTCGGTCAGCAGCGCCACCGACGACGCATCCTCGGCCAACCGGTCGGCACGAAGTCGCACTTGCAGCGCGCTCTCCTCGCCGGACACGTACAGGGTGGCGAGTCCGGCCGTTTCGAGCCGAGCCGCCACCTGGAGTAGCAGGGTACTCTTGCCGATACCCGGCTCGCCGCCCACGAGCACCATGCTGCCGGGCACCAGCCCACCGCCGAGGACAAAGTCGAATTCGTTCAACTGCGTCGTCCACCGCGGCGTATCGGCCGCTGTGACGCGCCCCAGGGTGACCGTGGCGGCAGCGATGCCGGGCATACTGCGAGCCGCGGTACGCTTGCTGGTGGGCGCGCTCGCGACCAACTCTTCGCCGAGCGTGTTCCACGCGTCGCAACCTTCGCAGCGCCCCGCCCACTTGGGATACTCGGCACCGCACTCGGTGCATCGATAGACCGTTCGCGACTTGGTCATGACGATGGACTCAGAACGGCGTCCCGCCGAAATCGTCGGCACCCCTGACCAGCTTTGGTCCACCGAAGTCCGACGACGAACCGCCGAAATCAGTCGGCGCCTGTCGGGACGAGAAATTGTCGAAGCGTGTGTATTGCTTGTGGAAGTACAACCGCGCGCTGCCGATGGGGCCGTTCCTCTGCTTACCGATGATGATCTCGGCACGGCCTTCGAGATCCGGATCCTTCAGCCGGCCGTTCTCGTCGCGTTCGGCGTACACTTCCTGGCGAAAAATGAACATGATGACGTCGGCGTCCTGCTCGATGGCCCCCGACTCGCGAAGGTCGGAGAGTTGCGGACGTCCCTTGTCGTCACCCGTGCGCTGTTCCGGGGCACGGGACAGCTGAGAGAGTGCCACGACGGGCACGCCAAGTTCCTTCGCGAGTGCCTTGAGGCCGCGCGAAATCTGTGAGACCTCCTGCTGGCGGTTCTCGACGCCGGCCGGTCCCGTCATGAGTTGCAGGTAGTCGACGATGATGAGCCCGAGATCATGTTCGGACTTGAGCCGTCGCGCCTTGGCGCGCATGTCGAGCAACGTGATCCCGGGGGTGTCGTCGATGAAGATGGGTGCATGGCTCAGGATACCAGCCGCCTGCGCCAGACGTGGCATCGATTCGTCGAGCGCCCTACCGCCCTTACGCAGCGCCTGCGCATCGATGAGCGCCTCGGATGCCAGCATACGCTGTACCAGCGACTCCTTACTCATTTCGAGTGAGAAGAAGGCGACCGGCACCTTGGCCGTGATCGCCGCGTGCTGCGCGATGTTCAGCGTGAACGCGGTCTTACCCATGGAAGGACGCGCGGCCACGATCACGAGATCGGCGGGCTGGAACCCCGATGTCATGAAATCGAGTTCGTTGAATCCGCTTGGGACTCCGGTGATGGCGGCCTCGCGCTGCGCGAGCAGCTCGAGCTTCTCCATGGCGGGCCAGAGCAGCTCCTTGATGCGCGAAAAACCGGTGCGCTCCTTCGATTGCCCCAGCGAAAAGATGCGTGACTCGGCGGAGTCGAGCAGATCCGACGCAGCCGTACGCCCCTCGAATGCCTCCGAGACTATTTCGGTGGACACTTCGATGAGGCGTCTCAGTAACGCCCGTTCCTTCACGATCCGGGCGTGGTACTCCACGTTCGCCACCGTCGGCACCGCATCCAGCAGGAAGCCGAGGTACTCGCGACCGCCCGCGTGCTCGAGCTCTCCGCGACGTTCGAGCTCGTCAGCCAGCGTGAGCGGATCAATGACGCCGCCACGCTCCGTGATCGAAATCATGGCGCGGAAGAGACGACGGTGTCCCTCGCGATAGAACATCGTATCGTCGACGTGCTCGGCCGCGCGCATGACGGCGTCAGCGTCGAGCAACATGGCGCCCAGGACCGCCTGCTCGGCCTCCTCGGACCAGGGTGGCCGGCGCTCCTTGAACGGATCGCGTGCAGCCGGAAGCGCAGTGGTGGGAACGACGAGACTGGTCATGGTGCCGTGGTGTCCGCGCTGGCGGCACGCGATGCATCGAGAAGGCGACGGGCGAGTTTCACGTCTTCCCACGTCGGACGCTTCCACGCTTCGTTACGCAGCAACGCCGCCGGATGATACGTGACAATCAGCGGCACGCCGTGAAACCGGTGCACGCGACCACGCAGTGCACCGATGCCGGTGGTGGTGTGGAGCAGGGTCTGTGCGGCAATTCGGCCCAGCGCGAGGATGACCCTCGGGCGCACGAGTTCGATCTGGCGCAGCAGATACGGCTGACACGCGACGATTTCGTCCGGCAATGGGTCGCGATTCCCCGGCGGCCGATGCTTGAGCACGTTGCAGATGTACACGTCTTCGCGCGAGAGCTGGATCGCCCCGAGGATCTTGGTGAGCAACTCTCCAGCTTCACCGACGAAGGGACGTCCCTGTTCATCCTCGTTGACGCCGGGGGCTTCACCGACACACAGCAGTTCGGCCGTCGGATGCCCCTCCCCCGACACGTGATTTGTCGCCGACTTGTGCAGCGCACAGCGCCTACAACCGGCCACGTGGTCGGCAAGCTCGTTGAGCGTAGGTACTGCGGCGAGTTCCGGTGCGGCATCGATGACGCGCAAACGCCCCGCCTCGATCCCGAGCGGGAGTCCGAGCGCCGACAGCCACGCCGGCAGGTCCTGGACGGGCGTATCGACCGTGGCTGGAGCAACAGGGGCGGCAAGCGGCGTTTTGCCCAATGCCCCGACTCCGACGGTCGGCGACGACGTCGTAGCGACCGGCGGCGAGGGAGCATCGTTGGGGCGCGTCGCGCCCGCGTTGCGAAGCGCCTCACGCCAGTCGGTGGTGGCACCGGGAGCGAACCGCACGCCCGGCTCCGGCGGTGGTGCAACCGGGGTGACTGGCACGCTGTGTGGCTCGACGGGCAACGGCAGGTCTGCCGCCCGATCAGCCGCGGCCTGTCCTCTCGGCGTTGCAGCCGACGCTGCGGTGGCCGATGTTCGGTTGGGCGCGGCTGACTTCACGCCGACCATCTGCAAGACGTCTTCGACGGAGAGACCGTCAAGCACCAGCTCGGACTCCCCCAGCTCCCGGCGCTGCTCAAGGTACCTGCGGAGACGATCTTTAGCGTCCATGCGCTCTCCTCCCGCAGCGCGCGCGCGGGCGCGCCAGCCGCGCGGCCTGATGGCACGCGATGCCACCGATGACCTCGAGCAAGCAGCGCTGATGGTCGAAGGGACGCACAGGAGCAGGTGATGGCGCAGAGGGGGGGAGAAAAGGCGCCGCGCCGGGACGATCGTCACGGCGCGGCGCAGGGTCCAGCACGTGGCGGGAACTCAGGCCGGACGGCGGCGCGCTACGACCCGGTACTCGATCTCGCCGTGGGCGAGTTCTTCGAGGGCACGAGTAGTGAGCTTCTTCTCGTGTGCGGAACGATCGCGGGGAAACTCATTGAGCACGCGCGCAAACTTGGCGGCGATGAGCACGCTCAGATACTTGTTGGCCGCGTGCTTCGACACGTCGGACGGAGTAAAAACCTGCATGCGTCAGTCGTCCTTGCTGAAAACGTGGATTTCCTTTTCGAGCTGCGCAATGAGCGCCTCGACCTGCGCTTCGACCTCATGGACCCGGTCGTGTCGGAGTCCTTCCGCATCGATGATCGCACTGACCTGATCCACCGCGCGGTCGAGATCGTCGTTCACTACTACGTAGTGGTAGCGTCCCACTTCCCCCAACTCCGCACGAGCATTCCGGAGCCGTACCAGCAACCGCTCGCGACTCTCGCTCTTTCGCGCCGAGAGCCGAGACTTCAGCACCTCTCCCGACGGCGGCAACACAAAGATCAGGACGGTATCCGGAAATGCGACATGGAATTGCCGTGCACCCTGCACGTCGATGTCCATCAGCACGTGCTGGCCGCCATTCAGCACCCGCTGAATCTCGGCCCGCATCGTTCCATAGAAGTTGCCGTGCACCTCAGCCCACTCGGCGAACTCGCCCGCAATTCGCGCCGCAGTGAACGCCTCCAGGCTGAGAAATCGGTAGTCACGCCCGTCCACTTCACCGTCTCGAGGCGACCGCGTGGTACAACTAACAGAATAACCCACATCGGCCCGCCGCTCCAGCAGGCGGCGCGCAATCGTGGTTTTCCCGCCGCCCGATGGGGCGGACAGAATGACCGGAAAGGGACTCATTCGAGATTCTCGACCTGTTCCCGGATTCGCTCCAGCTCCTCCTTCACGCCGACGACGTCGTGAAGGATTGCGGCGTCGGCCGCCTTGCTCCCGGTGGTGTTGGCCTCCCGGAGCATTTCCTGGAGCAGAAATCCCAGGCGCTTCCCGACCGGCTCCCCGCCACTGTCCGCAAGAACACCCTGAAACGCGGTGATGTGCGACCGGAACCGATCGAGCTCCTCGCTCACATCCATGCGGTCGGCTAGGATGGCAATCTCCTGCGCTACACGGAGGTCGTCCACGACCAGACCGTCCGTGAGCTCCCGAACAGCCGCCCGGAGGCGATCTCGCTGGGCCAGCAGCCGCTCGGGTGCGCGAAGCGCGACCCGCTGCAGCGCGGCATCCACGATCTCCAAGCGCTCCCGAAGGACCGTCGCCAGTCGGGCGCCCTCGTCGCCGCGCGCACGTCCGAGGTGATCGAGGGCACGATCCACGATGACGAGCAGATCGGCCAGCGTGCCGGTCTCCTCCTCCTCCCGCGGCGCCGATAGGACGTCAGGCATCCGCAGAACGGTCGCCAGATCGATCCCCCCCGTCAGGCTGTGCCGATCATGCAAATCTCGCAGCTGAGCAACGACGGCGGCGAAGCGCTCGTCATCAATCGCGATGGCCTGCGTGGTAAGCCGCTCGGTCCGGACGCCGAGTGTCACGTGGCCGCGACTGACTTTGAGCCGCATCGCTTCACGCACGTCGGCTTCCCAGCGCGCATAGGCGCCCGGCAACTTGATGCTCGGCGAGAAAAACCGATGGTTGACCGTGCGCACTTCGACCAGCACCCGAGAGGTGCCGACGATGCCTTCCGCTTGGCCGAAGCCCGTCATTGAGCGAATCATGCGATCGGCAATGAAACGCAGCTGCCGGGGTGCGTCAACCGCATCAGTTCCAGAACTCCCATCGCACCCCGTACATCTGCACAGCCGGCGGCATCGTGATGCCACGAATCTGCTCGTACGCCCCGCCGGTAAGGTTGCGGTACTGGTAGAACAGCGTGGCGCTTTGAAGGCGGAGTTCGAGCAGTCCGGTCACGACGTTGGCACGCTCGGTGATCCGTACATCCGGGGTGCCGCTGCCGGTGGCCGTGCCGTAAAAGAACGGCGCGCCGCCGCGCAACTCGTGCCAGAGGCGCGCGTTGATCGAAAACTCCCCTCGTGGGAACCGTCGGCGCCAATCGCTGACGAGCGCAATCTCCGTGCGCACGTGCAACTGCGGGCGATTGTACTGCGAGGCGTCCCATCGGATCGCCTGCACATCGAGGCGCACATCCTTGTACAGCCGTCCGGCCGCGGATACGAGCACCCCCTGCGCAGCGGTCGACGATAGCGTGGCCGCGCCGGTGCCAAGGATGACCGGCGACTCGAACTGGCTCGCGTTGTCCCGAATGACACCGCCGCCGAGCCACAGTCGACCGACCTTGAGCGCCGCCTCGGTTCGGAGCGTATTGCCATTCAATCGACCCGTCGCGGAATCCGGCGTGCGCGCGCTCTGCGCCCCCGTAAGGACGAGCCACGAAAACGGCTGCGCGCGGGCGTATAGGTCGAACCGTCGCGTGGAATCCACGCCGTTCGCTTCGACGAATGCTCCGAGCGCATAGCGCGATCCCCCGAGGCGACCGCGTACGGCCGGGGCATGAAACGCCGTGCCGTTGATCGGACGAACACGATCCGTCATCGACACCGACCACCGTGACGCGCGATAGCCCACCGCCAGGAGTTGCTGCGTGCGCCCACGAATGGTGTCGGTCTCGATCGCGATCGACGTATCCGTCGCGGCCACCTTGTCACCCACACCCTCCAAGCGCGTACGCACCGCGCCGACGATGGCTTGCGACCAGAATCCGCGCAGGGTGTCGCCGTATCCGATCCGAAAATACGTATCCCGTCGCGCTCCTTTATACGCCGGCAGATCGGTGAAGCCTTTGCGAGCGGTATGTGGATCGCGTTCGCGGCCGGTGGCGTTCACGTACAGGTCGACGCTCAGACGCCGCGACGACCAGCCGACACGGGCCATCAGCCCCTGCACAGTGCCATCACCTCGTCCACCCGAGCTCTCGGCACCGGTGAACGCATTTACTCGGCCGCTCTGCGTGGCGACCTGCTGGCCACCGAGCTGCAGGAGCATGCCGTTGCGCCAACGGCGCGCAAACAGTCCGCGGAAGGCGTTGGTATTCAGGTCGCCGGTGAAGACGTCCACTCGCGTGTACGGCGTGGTGCGCTGGACGGTCCATGTGCGCATCCACACGCGCACCTCGCCAGCCGCTCGCTCCACCACCAGCTCATCCAGCGTCCACAGCTGCACATCAGTGAGATCGAGTGCGCCGCCATTGCGCGGCTCGATCGCATCCATCTCGATGCCATCGACAAAGAGGCGGATGCGTCGCGTGTCACCGGCGAAGGAGGCGGCGTGGAGACCGGCGAGCCATCCGCTGCGATACGTCGTGACGCCCGGGACCCGATCGAGCAGATCCGCGAGGTTCATGGCGCCCGACGACAGGATCTCGTTGCGCGAGAACCGCAGTCGAGACACCGTCTCGAAATCATCCGGTCGTTCAAAATGCGCTACGGGCGGCTTGATCGTGTCGCCCGCGATTGCGCGCTTGATGCTGTCCGTGCGTGCGACCTCGCGGGCGAGGACCGCCGAATCCGTGGCAATCTGGAGCTTCGGCACGGTGTCCACCCGCGTCGACGGTGGCACGGGCGCCACCACCCGAGCCGTATCCGTCTTCACCGAGTCGGGACGAACCTGTGCCGATGCGAGCGTCGGCGCCGCGAAGGTCGCGAGGAGCCAAGCGACCCAAAGCCGAGCGAAGCGGATCACCGACGCGCGCGCGCCCGTACGATTTCGACAAAGGTGCCCACGGGCGTGCCCGTCGGTCCCTTCGGAATCCAGCCGAGATCGGCCTGCGAGTAGGCCGTACCGGCAACGTCGAGATGCACCCAGGGATATCCGTCCACGAACTCCTGCAGGAAGAGTGCGGCGGTGATGGAGCCCGCCGCGCGGCCGCCGGTGTTCTTCAGGTCGGCCACATCAGACTTGATCTGCTCCTTGTACTCGTCCCAGAGTGGAAGGGGCCATCCCGGTTCACCCGCCGCCGAACCGGCAGCCAGCACTTCGTCCACCGCCGACTTGTCCGAGCCGAAGACGCCCACGGCATGCGCGCCGAGACCGATGACGATCGCTCCCGTGAGCGTCGCGGCATCGATAGCGAGCGCCGGGTTGAACCGCTTCGCGAAGACCAGCAGGTCCGCCAGCACGAGACGGCCTTCCGCGTCGGTGTTGATGATTTCGATCGTCTTGCCGTTCGAGGCGCGCACCACATCGCCGGGTTTCACGGCGGTGCCGGATGGCATGTTGGTGGTCGATCCGATGATGCCGACGACATTGACCGCCAACTTGAGGCGGCCGATCGCCTCCATCGCGCCCATCACGCCGCCCGCACCCGACATGTCAAACTTCATCCACTCCATCTCCGGTGCGGGCTTGATGGAGATGCCACCGGTGTCGAAGCAGAGTCCTTTGCCAATCAGGACGATCGGTTGCTGATCGGGTGCTCCACCACGGTACTCGAGCGCCACGAGTCGAGGTTCCTCCGGCGTACCCTGTGCCACGCAGAGGAACGATCCCATCTTCTCCTGCTCCATCTCGGCACGTCCCAGCACCGTGATGGCCATGCCATGTCTCGCCGCGATGTCGCGTCCCACCTCGACGAACGTCTCCGGTGTGCAGACATTGCCGGGCATCATGCCGAGGCGTTTGGCGATGGCCTGTCCTTCCGAGACGGCGGCGCCGGCCGCGAAGCCCGCGCGGACGGCATCGGTGTCGGCACCAAGCACGGTGGCCGACGCCAGCCGCGCCCGGCGATCCTTCTCGGGGGGCGGCGTTTGGAGATCAGGATAGGCCCAGCTGCCGGCCGCGGCGCCAAGCACGAGGCCCTCAATGGCCTCGGCATCCGCACCAGGAAGCGCAAGGTGCATCGCACCGGTGCCCAGCTTGCCGGCTTGTCGGGCGGCGATCGCGGCGGCGCGGCGCGCGACGGTGCGGGTCAGCGGCGCCGATCCACGACCGACCAGCAGCACCCGCTGCGCACCCGTGTCTCCCCCGATGAAGAGCATCGTTTCATCACGGTTGCCCCGAAAATCCCGGCGGCTGATCGACCGCGCGATCGCGCCGGCCAACGGCGCGTCGACCGCACGCAATGCCTCGTCGAGGGTCGGATCTTGAGGGAGGATGATCGCCAGCAGCGGCGACTCGACCGAAGCCGGAGTGGCATGACTGAGCTGGAGCGAAAAAGGCATGGACGCAATCGGCGCAGAGGGGGATGGCGATGCCGCACCGTCGCGGATCATCCACAAGACGCGGGGCCTGCAACAACTCAGTGTGGGAAGCTAGGCATTCACCGGCGGGCGCGGCAAGCGAGGCGACCGACCGGCGGCGGCAAAAGTCTGCGGACAAACGAAACGCCCGGCTTTCCGAGAGGAAAACCGGGCGATCCATGTGACACTAGCTGGGGCGGTAGGAGTCGAACCTACAACCGCTCGATTAACAGTCGAGTGCTCTGCCATTGAGCTACACCCCATCAGTGGCCCGCGAACAGCCGCTGCCCTGCACCCAACATCGCCACATACGCACGACAACTCAACAGCGCTGCGCGTAACGTTGGCGAAACCGTGTGACAACACGGCGTACGATCACACGATGCCCAGACCGAGGGTCGAACTCGGAAGCCCTTGCGGGCGCGGGATTTTGAGTCCCGTGCGTCTGCCAGTTCCGCCATCTGGGCGTACACCATCCGTACCCAGACAAGTGTACACGGTTGGCGAAAGCGACGCCACCGGGGCGTACTCAGGTCGGCGGCGGCGGGCCGCGTCGACGGAACTCTCGGGCGTCCGCGGGGGCGTCCTTACCCAAGCGACGCCGCTGCACGTCCTGCATGCCCCGTCGTAGCTCATCCTGCAACCCGAAGTAGCGCGCACGCTGGGTCGACGACAGGAATTTGGCCAGCTCGCGCTGCTCGGATTCCAGCAGATCAAGCTTCCGACGTTCGAGGCCGGGCAGCTGATCGAGCAGGTCCCCGACCTTCGCCTCGTTGGCCTTGTCACCCGCCCGCATCTCCTCACGCAGCGCGCTCCGAAGCACAACCTCTTCGCGATGCAATACCAGCCGCGCCGACTCGGTACGAGAGGCTACGTCACGAAGCTTGACCTGCTGCTCGTCGGTGAGTTGCAGCCGCTCGTTCACAATCGCCTCGATCCGCTCACGAAACCGCTTCTCGAGCGCATCCCGTTGCATCGCGTTCATGCGATGCGCCGCCCGTTGCTCGCTTGCGCGCGGCGGTGTGCCCTGCGCACGCATCACGGTCGGTGAGCTGGTCGTCACGACCAGCGCTGCGGCAGTCAGCCAGTGCAATCCACGAGTCCTCATCGTGCGGATCCTCCAACGGTCGCCACCACCGGCAACGTCGGCAACGGCTCGGTCGAGCTGGTGCCGTCCCACTTCTCAAGCCGTTCGAGCATGCGTTGCAGTTCGGCGTCGGAGTAATCACCGAGGTCGCCGTAGGACACGGACACTCGCGACGCGCGATCACCGCCTCTGAAGCCCGCTGGCGAATCCAACGCGGCCACCGACGACGACGGCGTAGTCCCCGCCAACGTGGGCATCCGCGCCAACGCACTCTCCGCGGCATCCGCCAGCTGCGCATCGTTCGACCGGGCTCCCGTGAGGCTGCCCGGGCTGGTTCGCGACACGATCAGCGACGTGCCACCGATGATCATCACCCCGACCGTCGCGGCGACCTGCCAGTTCGACGCCGACCAGCGTCGCGGCGAATGCGATCGGCCGCCGGTGTGATCGGTGAACGCGCCGGTCGGCGCCGCGTCGGTCGCGGTGCGCACGAGCCGCACCGTCGGCGTTGGGCTCGGTAAGGTGGCCACGATCCGCTCAACGTCGACCGGCGGTGTCTTCGGGCGCACGGCTCGCGCCAGACGCAACACGACCAGGTCGTCGCGACACGGGTCGCAGATCGACAGGTGCCGTTCGACCGAAGCTGCCGCCATCGCATCAAGCGATGCCGACACGTAATCGGGCAACAGGTCCTGCATCTCGGGTGTCTTGCACTCAGTCATCGAGAAGCTCCTTCACAGCACGCATCGCGTTATGGTAATGCACCCGGGCGGCGCCCTCGGAACTGTCGAGAATCTCCGCGATCTCCTTGTAACTCAGCCCCTCCTGCACACGCAGCGTGAATACCTCGCGCTGCATGCGGGTCAGCCGACTGATCGCCGAGGCCACGCGCTGCGCGGCCTCGTCAGCCACCAGAATATCGAGGGCATCATACTCGGTCGCCGCATGCCCATCCTCAACGTCGACCTCGCGTCCCCGTCTGGCCACCGATCGCCGCCGGTCGATAACCAGCCGACGCTCGATCGTGAACAACCACGTCCGCAGCGAACTGTCCGACCGAAATGAGTCGAGCGCCGAGAACGCCCTTATGAATGTGTCTTGCACCAGCTCATCGACGTCGTCGGCAATGCCCAACCGGACAGCGAAGCGCGCTAGCGCCCCAGCGTGCCGATCGACGATCGCCGTGGCAGCCCGCTGGTCACCCGCCATCCACTGGGCGATGAGGGCGCCATCCACGGACGCGTCATCGGTCTGCTCGGCATGAATCATATGCACCTGTCCATTCGACGATCACGGCGAGCGATCGTTAAGGCCGCGTTGCCCCATTGACCGGACGATTGCCGGTACCCCACTTTCGCCGATGAGGCGGGCGTGTCCCGGGGGCGGGCGACCACGACGCAAATGGGAGAACAGACATGCATGTACCGGAGATCATCGCTCATCGCGGCTCGTCGCGCGAGTGCCTTGAGAATACCTTGGCCGCCTTTGCGCGCGCCCTCGAGCAGCAGGCCGATGGCATTGAACTCGATGTCCACGGGTCGGCCGACGGTGCCGTGGTGGTGCACCACGACGCCATGCTGCCGCTGGAACGGGGCGGAGGCGCCGGGGGGATGGCCGCGATCCGTGAGCTGACGGTGCCGGAACTCCGCTCCGCGCGGCTTCACGGCGGGCATCCTGTCCCGCTCCTCGATGATGTGCTCGCTCTGGTCGGGACTCGAGCCACCGTGTACGTCGAGGTCAAGGCGCCAGGTATCGAAGCGGCCGTGGCCGCCCTGCTTGACCGCCACCCCACCGTCCGCACGGCGGTGCATGCGTTCGACCACCGCATTCCGGTTGCGGTGCGGACGATACGTCCGGGGACCGCGACCGGTTTCCTCTCTGCCTCGTACCTGATCGAGCCAGCTGGCGTGCTGCGCCCAGTCGCGGCGGACGCGCTATGGCAGTCTACCGAGCTGATCGATGCGGACCTCGTGCGCGCGGCCCACGCACAGGGCGCGAAAGTCATCGCATGGACCGAAAACGACCCGGTTCGCGCGCACGTGCTGGCGTCCTGGGGCGTCGATGGGCTCTGCACCGACGTTCCGGCGACTATCCGGGCGGCGTTTTATCCCGCTTGAGGATCCGAGGGCGGCGCGGACTGCTGTACCGGCGTGGTACGGACGGAGCCGGATGCCAAGTCTGGATCGGTCGTGCCGTTCGCGGCGCGCGCCGCTGCCAGCTCCGCTTCCATCCGCCGCGCCTCGGCGTCCAGCGCACGGAGGGCCGCGATGAGTCGATCACGCGCGTCCATCGCCAGTTCTCCACCGGCGTCGACCGCGCGGAAGACGGCGTAGCCCAGCGCCTCCGCGGCTTTGTCGGACTGCTCACGAGCCCGGTACGCATCGAGGCGAAGCTTGCCCTCGTCGAAGACGTCCTGGGCGGCCTTACCCGCCTTGTCGATTCCCTGCTTGACCTTGTCCCAGATCGCCATGACAGCAGCCTCCACAAAGGGTGAGTGATGCGGAGACCTACGACACGCCGTGGCGAGAAGTTACGTCCGGGAACGCAAAAAGCCTCCGCGCGAGGCGGAGGCTTCCTGACGACGATCGCGCGGACGGGCTCAGGCCTCGACCGTTTCCTCGGACATGACTTCGACGAACTCGACCGGGAGCACGCTGATCTTGTACTTCTTCTTGTTGTGGTGCTGGAACTGCACGACACCGTCGACGAGCGAGTAGATGGTATAGTCGGTGCCCATGCCGACATTACTGCCGGGATGCCACTTCGTACCACACTGGCGCGCGATGATGTTGCCGGCGGTCACGAACTCACCGCCGTACTTCTTGATGCCGCGAAACTTCGGATTCGAATCGCGCCCGTTGCGTGATGAGCCGACGCCTTTCTTATGTGCCATTGCTCTAACTCCGGAAAAGGCGGCGCGCCGGTCAGGCGCACCGCCGGCGATCAGCCGAGGGTGATTTCGTGGATGCGGACTTCCGTGAACTTCTGCCGATGACCCTGCTTGCGGGCATAGTTCTTCCGGCGCTTGAACTTGAAGACGATGATCTTGTCTTCAAGGCCGTGCTTCACGATTTCGCCGGTGACCTTGGCACCGCTCAGCGTGGGCACGCCCATGCGGACACCGGTGCCGACGTTGCCGATGAGGACGTCGTTGAACTCGACGGCCGTGCCGGCTTCGCCCAGCAGCGAGGGAATCCTGAGGGACTTGCCCGGCTCGGCACGGAACTGCTTGCCGCCGGTGCGAATGATCGCGTAGCTCATGGCTCTATCTGTTGAATCGTATTCTGCAGGCTTCAAACGTAGCCTTAAAGCTTATCCGGCTTCGCTTTAGCTGTCAAGCGCCCGAGACCAGCCTCAGGCGCATGTGGGGACGTGAGTTTCCGGCCGGTTTCAGGCCAGAGCGTACTGTTGCGTGACATCCCGCTGGGCACCGCGCATGACCAGCTTGATCTCGTCCGGGCGGAGCAGTGGATCGTCTCGCAGCTCCAGCGGAAATCCTGCCAACTTCTCGAGGCGCTTCACGAAGTCGTGCTCCTGCTCCAGCACGTGCAGCGCGACCTCGGGGTGGAGCCGAAGGATCACCGGCTCCCGGCGTCCCTCCGCCGCCATGCGGCGCACCGCCCGTTCGGTCCGACGGACGATCGTTTCGGGCGTGAACACGCGGCCGGTGCCGCTGCATGTCGGGCACGATTCGGTCATGCTTTGCCAATGGCTCTGACGCACGCGCTGCCGCGTCATCTCCACCAGCCCCAGATCCGAGACCGCATGCGCCTTGGTGCGGGCGCGATCTCGGCCGAGATGGGTCCGCAACTCGTGGATGACCTTGTCGCGATTCCCCTGCGATTCCATGTCGATGAAATCGCAGACGATAATGCCGCCGACATCACGCAACCGGAGCTGTCGGGCGATCTCGCGCGCCGCCTCGGTATTTGTCTTGAGAATGGTCTTCTCGGGGTCCCGCTTGCCGGTGTAGCGGCCCGAATTCACGTCGATCGAGACGAGCGCTTCGGTGGGCTCGATGATCAGATACCCGCCACTGGGGAGATCACACCGGCGCTTGAAGAGGTCGCGGATCTCCGTTTCGATGTCCGCCTTGTCGAAGAGCGGGACGGTATCCTCGTACAACTTCACGCGCTCGACCAGCTCGGGCGCAATCCCGGTGAGGTATTCGGTGATCTCGTTGAACACCTGACGGGAATCGACCGTGACGCCCTCGACCTTCGCGCTGAAGAGGTCACGTACGAGGCCGCGGGTCACGTTCGTCTCGCGGTGCACCAGCGCCGGCGCGCGCGTGAACTGCGTTTTGCGCTTGATCCGCTTCCAGTTGTTGATAAGCGTATTGAGCTCGCGCTCGAACGTTTCCCTCGTGGCGTCCTCCGAGACCGTTCGGATGATCACGCCGCCGACATCCTCGGGTAGCATTTCGGACACCATCGCGCGGAGGCGCTGGCGTTCGGAGCGCTCGTCGATCTTGCGGCTGACACCGACTTTGGACGCGAACGGCATGTACACCAGGAAGCGGCCGGCGAGAGAGACCTGCGCGGTGACGCGCGGTCCCTTCGTGGAGATGGGCTCCTTGGTGATCTGGACGAGGATGTCCTGCCCCCGCTTGAGGAGGTCCTGGATTGGGCGCACCTCTCGGCGTCCGCGGCGGCCGCCGCCGGCACTGCCGCCGCCGGCATCGTCGCCGGCTTCATCCTCCTCGTCGTCTTCATCGTCGGCGACCGGCGCATCCTCGACCACCACATCGGCGGCATGCAGGAATGCGGACTTCTCGGTACCGATGTTCACGAAGGCGGCTTGAATGCCGGGGAGCACGGCTTCGACCTTCCCGAGATACACGTCGCCAACCATGCGACGCGCATCGGGCCGATCCACCAGCAACTCCACCAACTGGCCGTCCTCGAGAATGGCGACGCGCGTCTCGCGCGGCGTCGCGTTCACCAGGATCTCTCGCTTCATTCTGACGGACCGCGCGCCTCGGCGGTGGCGACTCCACTGGACCGATGCGGCGACGAACACGGTGATCGAACAGAGGCTGCCCGAGCGCGCCACATGGCGGCGACACGGACGACGTCACGGGGCTCCCCCAACCAGCACGACTGATCGGACGGGCGAGTCGCGCCCGAAAACCGCGGACCGTCCCGCGCTTCAGGAGCGGCGGGAGGCGCAGGCCTCAGGAAAAACGCGATGACCCGCGATCGACACAGATGGCGTGTCGTGCGGTGGGACGTGTGGAGGGCGTCGGACGGCTGCACGCTGGCGCCGATCCGCCCCCACCACAAACGCAAACGGCCCGTGAGTCGCACGGGCCGCCGGCGCCGGAAGCGACGGCTATGAAAACTGCGGGGTCCTGCTACAACGGTCTACAGCCGAAGTGTACACGGGACCGAACGTTCCCCGCAATACGCAAAAGGGGGCCGTCCCGCGAACTCACTCCATCAGTCCCTTCAGCAGATGCCGCGCGATCACCATGCGCTGGATCTCGCTAGTGCCCTCGCCGATCTCGCAGATCTTCGCGTCGCGCATGAAGCGCTCCACCGGATAGTCCTTCGTATAGCCGTACCCGCCATGAATCTGAATGGCCTTGATCGTGGCGCGCATCGCGAGCTCCGAGCAGAACAGCTTGGCCATGGCGGCTTCCTTGCCGAACGGCTTCCCGTGCTGGGACAGCCACGCGGCATGATACATCAAATGCCGCCCAGCCTCGATCTCGGTGGCCATGTCGGACAGCTGGAACTGGATACCCTGGAAGCTGGCGATCGCCGCCCCGAACTGCTTCCGCACCGTGGAGTACTTGAGCGACTCGTCGAGCGCCCCCTGTGCGATGCCGAGGGACAGCGCCGCAATGCCGATGCGGCCGGCGTCGAGCGTTTTCATGAAGTTGATGAAGCCCAAACCTTCCGTGCCCAACAGGTTTTCCGCCGGCACTTCGACGTTATTGAAGAGCAGCTCGCGCGTGTCCGACGCACGCCAGCCCAGCTTGTTCTCCTTCTTGCCAGACGTGAATCCCTGCATAGGCGTCAGCGAGTCGTCGTGGCCGACGCCAAGCACGCGGCACTGCTCGAGATCGCAGCTCTCCTTGTTCAAGATGAACGACGAGATGCCCTTCGTGCCCTTCGACGGATCCGTGACCGCCGTGACGACGAAGACCTCGCCGACACCGGCATGCGTGATGAACCGCTTGGAGCCGTTCAGCAGGTAGTAGCCGTCCTTCTTCTCGGCCGTGGTCCGCGTGCCACCGGCATCGCTGCCGGCGCTTTCTTCCGTGAGGCCAAAGCCGCCGAGCACCTTGCCGCTGGCCAGCAACGGCACGTACTGCTCGATCTGCGCCTTGGTGCCAAAGCTCAGGATCGGGGACGTGCCAAGTGTCGTGTGTGCGCTGATCGTGATGGAGTGCGAGGCGCAGACTTTCGCGAGCTCTTCGATCGCGATCATGAAGCTGATCGTATCGAAGCCGGCGCCGCCGACATCTTCGGACCACGGGATCCCGAGAAGTCCGAGCTCTCCCATGGCCTTGACGTTCGCCCAGGGGAACGTGGAGTCCTCATCGTGATGAGAGGCGACCGGGGCAACCTGCTCTCGCGCAAAACTGCGGACCATGTCACGCACGGCGAGATGCTGCTCGTTGAAATAAAGACTATCGTCCATGGAAGACGTCGAGGTCAGAGCGGGCGGGGCCGGCCACGAACGGACTGCTTCGTACGGGCCGGTGGAAGGACTTCAGTGGTGCCCAAGCAGCGATCGCAGGCAGCGCACTGGGAGCGCACTTCGGGGTCTCCGAAATAGCGCAGGATGTACGCTCTTCGGCAATAGCGCGTCTGCGCATATCGCTGTATTGCGTCGAGTCGGCGCAGGTCGGTTGCGCGCCGACGGTCGATCCCGTACCAGTCGACCGCCGGCGATCTCAGGTCGCGGGCGCGCGGATCGAGCCGCACGCCCGCGCCCTGGGGCGTCCATGTGACGAACTGTTGCGCTTCCAGCCGCTTCAAAACCGGGATGAGCCCCATCGCCCCGCCCAAACGGCGCGGTAGTCTCTCAAGGTCGATCGAGGCACCGTCCTCAAGCGACCTGCCAGCGACCTTCCAGAAGGCCCGCAACACCTCGCGATCGAAGGCCCGCCTGCCCGTGAGTTCACCCGCGATACGCTCCGGGGTCGCCAGCAGCCGCACCGAGACTCGACCCAGGGCGGCTGCCTCCACCCTGCAGGCGCCCGTCGCGACCAGCACTCGCAGTGCTGCGCTCACCTTCCGGTCACCGAGCTTCGACGCCAACGACTGGGCAACCTCGTCGGTGCTCCGCGCGATCACCCCATCACGGTCGGCGTGCGTGCGCAGAAACGTCCACGTCTGCTGCACGGTGGCGCGATCCGGGTGCGCGCAATCGATGAAGAACTCGTGCGTAAAACGATCGGGATACGCGTGGAGGAGAACGCACGTACTCGGCTTGCCGTCACGACCCGCGCGCCCCGCCTCCTGGTAATAGGCCTCCAGCGTGCCCGGCATGGAGTGGTGAACCACGAGGCGTACATCGGGCTTGTCGATGCCCATACCGAAGGCGCTGGTCGCGACGATCACTCGCGCACGCTGCGCCATAAAGGCGTCCTGGGCACGTTGACGCCGTGCGTCGTCGAGACCCGCGTGATACGCAGCGGCGTGGATGCGGGCGTGGACGAGGACGGCGGTGACGCGTTCGACCGCGCTGCGTGTGGGCGCGTACACGATCGCCGGCGCCTCGGTGGCGCGAAGCAGGGCGATTGCCGATGAATCCTTGTCGGCCTGGCTCCGCGCCGGCCTCACGTGGTACGTCAGGTTGATGCGATCGAAGCCGGCCACGACGACTTCGGCATTCCGTAACGCGAGTTGCCGCACAATATCGAGGCGAACATCCGGCGTCGCGGTCGCGGTGAGTGCGACGGTCTGTGGACTACCGAGCCGTTCGCGGATGCTGCCGATCCGTCGGTAGCTCGGCCGAAAGTCGTGTCCCCACTCGCTGATGCAGTGCGCTTCGTCCACGGCCAGCAGCGAGACCCCAATGTCCACGAGTTGCTGCAGCGTGCGACCCGCCTCCAGTCGCTCCGGTGCGAGGTACAGCATCCTGAGCGAGCCATCACGGGCCCGCGCCATGCGATCCGCCACGTCGCTCGCGCTCAACGTGCTGTTGATGAACGCGGCCGACACGCCCTTTCGCTCTAGCGCGTCGACTTGATCCTTCATCAACGAGATCAACGGCGAAATCACGACCGTGAGGCCGTCGCGGATCAGCGCCGGCACCTGATAGCAGAGCGACTTGCCGCCGCCGGTCGGGAGTACGACCAGTGAGTCGCGACCGGACAGCACTGCCTGCACCGCCCGAATCTGCGGTGGTCGAAAGTCGGGATAGCCGAACGTGGCAAGTAGTCTCGCCCGGGCGAGATCGAGGGTGCCGTAACCGGCGGATGGCGGGCTGACCTTCGGCATGCCACACCGTAGCGAACCGCGGCAGAGGTCGCGTCACCAGAATGACGCGCGCACGGCCATCACAGCGCGCCGTGCGCATGCCGACTACTTGCCGCTATCGGTCAGGACACGCCTGTAGGACTCGTAGGCCATATACGCGATGAACAGCCACGCCACGCAGCTGAACGCCTTGAAGGCGCCACGTCCGAGGCGACCGTTGTCGAATGCGGCGACCGCGTCGATCAGGGCGAGTACCGACATCGCCAGCGGAAGGATTGGCACGCACTTGCGAATCCAACGCGAAATCCTCATACAGCCCTCGCGAAGTGGCCGCGTGTAAATGCCCCATCGAGCAGATGGCGCGTCGCCGTGAGATCCGGCAACACATTGCCCGAGAGTCCGTCGAGCATATCGCGATACGCTCGAACGAGCTGTTGTACCGGGTCACCCGGGACGTTGAAGACCATCTGATAGCCGCGGATGCCTTGCGCCCAGAGGTCGGGGAGATACTCCGAGCCGTCAATCGGTCGGGAGTGCAACAGCCGGTTCCGGCAGGCCGAGTCCGTGGCTACGGCGAACGTGTATCCGGCGGGATCGGTCAGCGACACGTTCGTATGCTTCTGTACACACAGGTCGCGGCACGTCGTTGGTTCGCGATCGAACGCCGCCGACAGCACGCAGTGTTCGATCGTCATGCCCTCGGTCCGACCGTACACGAGTACGTCGAACCGGCGACCACGCCAGGGATCGGTCAGTTGCCCGAGTTCTTCGGTCGTCAACTCGATCGAGGCCACGAGCCGTGAAGCCCCGAGCTCGAAGAGCAGCTCGGCCGTGTGCTGGTTGAAGACGTTCGTCGCGTAGTCCGCGATGACGTCGTGCCCCGCCCCGCCAAACTCGGCCAGCAAGCCCAGATGGCCGGTCAGGAGCGGCAGCTCGAGCGCGAGCCACTTGTCGAGGCGCCTACGCTCCTCGGGGCGCACGATGGTCGGCGTCCGCAGTCGGAGCGTGACGCCCGCAGCGGCCAGCTCTTCGCGCAGGGCGTTCACACGGGCCAGCGGTGGCGTCGGATGACGCAGGAAGGGATCGAGCACGATGTCTGTGGCACCGCCGGCAGCGGCTTCGCGCGCAGTATCGACATCGCAGACGATTGCGCGCAGCGCGAACTTCCTTTCCGTGACCGCCGCTGGGACCGACGAGGCGATTTGCTCCACCACCGCACTGATTCTCGCGTCGCGCAACGCCACATCACTCAGACGCGCCCAACCAAGCTGCTCTTCGAGCTGCGCGACGGCGTCCTGCCGAACGCGATTCAGTTCACTCACGGGTAGGAACAGACCATCGGCGAGTCCGGCTACGTCGACCGATCCCAACTTGAAGGCCGTGCCACCGAGGCGACCGAGTTGCTCACGCAGTTGCGGAACATCGAGCGACCGCTTACTGGCCACACCGAGCGGCACTTCACCGCGCACCGTAACCTCCAAGTCACCAGCGCTCCAGATTGTCTTGAGCGGACCGCCAGCGTGCCCGAACACGCGCACGTCGAGGCGGCGTGCGCCGACGCGCTCCGGTACGGCCACGTTCGTGAACGATTCCTGAGCCTGACGCAGCAATGTCGCGTCACTCGTGCGGACGACGCGCCATCCGTCCGGTACGCGCACTCGAACGTTGCTCAAGCGCACGCTCAGCGCCATCCGATGAGTGCCGTTGCGCGTCCAGACCGGACGAACGGTCTGCACCGTGCCACCCATCGTGGCGGCGGCGGTGGGCTCCGGTGACTCGAAGCCGAGTCCATCACCGACGGCCACGGCGTGCGTGGTTTCCACGATGAGCTCCGTGCCCTCGTGTCCGACCACTTTGCCGATCGGCAACCCGCGATTGTCCGGCTGTGTGCGCGTGATGTACTCGCGCCCCTCACGACCACCGTACATGCCGCCTGTATTGCCACGACTGAAGATCTGGACGAGCGGTTCGACCTCCTCGATGGAGGGCGCCAGCCCGCGCTCACCGCGCGCCAACGCGTCGAGCCAACCCCGATAAGCCTTCGTGACGGTGGCGACGTACTCCGGCTTCTTCTTGCGCCCCTCGACCTTGAGGCAGCCGATCCCGAGTTCTGCGAGCTGCTCGAGGTGATCGTGCGCCGCAAGATCCTTCGCCGAGATCAGATACCCACTGTCGAGCGTGGCACCGGTGGCCTCGTCGTTGAGCGTGTAATCCTTCCGACACGATTGTGCACAGGATCCTCGATTGGCCGAGCGTTCGCTGATCATACCCGACATGAAGCACTGGCCGGAATACGAAATGCACAGCGCGCCGTGCACGAAGGTCTCGAGGCCGAGCTCCGGTACGGCCTCGCGGATTGCCCGGATGTCCTCGAGGGTATTCTCGCGCGCCAGCACCACGCGCTCGACCCCGAGGCGCTGCATGACGCGCGCGCCGGCCGCATCATGCACCGTCATCTGCGTTGAGCCGTGCACCTCGAGCTGCGGATACACTTGCTGAATCAGCCGGACCACGCCCAGGTCCTGCACGATGGCCGCATCGATACCGCGATCGACGCACTCACCAAGATAGGCGAGCGCCTCCGGCAGTTCTTCGGGCTTGATGAGCACGTTGAACGTGAGGTACACGCGGGCTCCGCGCGCGTGTGCAATCGCACAGGCCTGTGCGAGCTCGTCCAAGGACAACTGGGCGCCCTCGTCACGGGCGTTGTACATCGACGCGCCCAGATACACGGCGTTGGCGCCATTGGCGACCGCAGCCCGAACCGCGTCGAGCGTGCCGGCCGGGGCGAGGAGTTCAGGAACGGGGGGGCGAGACATTCCTGAAACCTAACCGCATCGGGGGGATGAACGCGTGATCTCCGAGGTGTCGAAGATCACGCATTCACTAGCGAGCCTTGCGGAGCCGCTCCACCAGCCGGATCAGCAGAGCGCCGGCTAGACAGGCGATGCCCACCCAGCGGACCCACTCGGTGCCGGTGCGCAAGGCGAAGACGAACGCCATCACCCCGGCTCCGATCAGAGCCAGTCGCAAGGCAATCATGCGTGCGCCGGAAGCCCCGCCGCCGCAGCTTCGGCGTCCGGTACGTCGATCACCATCCGAAGGAGGGCCGTCGAGTACACCTTACCCTGGGCGTCGGTCTTGAGTGACAGCGTGCCGCCACCATCCAAGGCCCCGTGGAGCAGAAAGTTCAGGGCCTGGAGGTTCGGTAGCTCAAAGCGGTCTACGCCGCCGTTGATCTGCCCCGCAAAGTGCTGCGCCACCCGGTCACGGGTGACGTACCGGACCAGCGTCGGATACCACTCGGGCTTGAGCGCGATGACGCCGACGTTGGCCGTGTCGCCTTTGTCGCCGCTCCGGGCGTGGGCTATGTCGAGCAAGCGAATGTGCATGGCCGTTACTCCATGATGGTGACGGCGGTGGACACGGCTCGCTTGTCGAGCAGCGCAGGCCAATAGGCCACAATCTCTTCAACCTTGGGGCGCCCACCAGCGAAGCCGGTCACGCTTGGCGGACCGTTCAATACCAGCGGTACGATCTCGCGCGTGAAGCGCTCGATGTCGGCGCGGTTCTCTCCTCGCACGCCAATGCGGAACATCACTTCGGGTGCGTCGCGACCATCGCCCGCCAAGGCGCCGTGCGTTGACGTGGCGCCGACGAACTCGGTGAGGACCTGGTCGAACTTGAGGCCGAGATTATCGAGGCGCTCTCGCAGAATGCGGTCCGCCATCTGCGCCTTCTCCATGGCATCTGGCCACGAGTACACGAGTGAACCAACGGCCTTGTAGCCCGCGCGATACGCGATCGACACCTTGAGGAACGGCGTCGGCGGCCCACCGGTAATGCCGTGCACGCGGACGCGGTTCTCGCCATCGGGCGCGAGCTGGATGCTCGTGAAGTCGGCGACCACATCAGGCGTGATGTAGGCATGCGGATCGCCCATCTCGTACACCAGTTGCTCCGAGACGCTCGGCACGCTCACGCGGCCGCCCGTTCCGGCGTGCTTGGTGATGACGAACGTTCCGTCTTCGGATGCCTCGGCAATGGGATAACCGACGTTCGCCATGTCGGGGATCGTGCGCCAGTCGTGCATGCAGTTGCCGCCCGACGACTGCGCACCGCATTCGAGAATGTGACCGGCGATGATGCCCGAGGCCATCTTGTTCCAGTCATCCGCGGCCCAGCCGAACTCGTGACGGAGGGGCGCCATGGTGAGTGCGGTATCCGTGCTGCGGCCGATCACGACGACGTTGGCCCCGAGTGCCAACGCTTCGACGATCGGCTCGGAACCGATGTAGGCATTCGCCGACATCACGCGATCGCGGATCGTCGACAGCGGCGCCCCGGTGTCCATGTTCTTGAGTTCGTGGCCGGTCGCCATGAGGTCATCGAGGCGCGCGAGTATGTCATCGCCCGTGACTACGCCGATGCGGATCTTGCCACGCACGCCGTGCTTCGAGGCCGCCTCGAGCAGGGCCTCGGCGCAGGCCACGGGGTTCACACCGCCGGCGTTGGCGATCACCTTGACGCCGCGTTCCGCGACGGCCGGAAACACACTTTCCATGGCGCCGATGAAATCACGCGCATATCCCATGCGAGGATCACGCTCTTTCTGCTTCTGCAGAATCGACATCGTGACTTCGGCAAGATAGTCCAGCATCAGGTAATCGACGTGACCACCCTCAACTTGACGACGTGGGGCTTCGAGCCAGTCACCCCAGAAGCCCTGACCGCTGGCGACGCGCACGACGCGCGATGAATCGGACATCAGTACTCCGTGCCGGAAACCGGCGCGCCGTAGGTCGGCATGGGTGGCAGCACAAAGGCACCGAGATGCGGGCCCGGATTTCGGGCCGCCGCACGGAGTGCCAGCGCCAGCAGTGTGCGGGTGTCTTCGGGATAGCAGATGGTGTCGACGAATCCGCGTGCGGCCGCATAGCGGGCATCGAGTTGGGTGTCGTAGTCGGCGCGCATTTGCGCGGCCGACTCTTGCACATCGGCGGACGGATCGACGCCCGCCTTCTTCGCCGCATCGAGCGCCGGACCATGCACCGCGCCGACGGCGGCCTCGCCCTCCATCACCGCCATACGGCCGGTTGGCCAGCTGAAGATGAAGTCGGGGTCGAATCCCTGGCCGGCCATCGCGTAGTAGCCGGCGCCACTGGCGTGATTGACGGTGAGCACGATCTTGGGAACGCGCGCACACGCCATCGCTTCGACGAAGCGGGCCCCCGCGCGAATGATACCCTCGTGTTCAGCGTCAGGACCCACCATGAAGCCAGAGACGTCCTGCACGAAGAGGATCGGCAGCCCTTGGCGGTCGCACCGTTCGATGAAGTACGCGACCTTCTCCGCACTCTCGGCGTAGATAATGCCGCCGAACCGTGGACGCTCGCCGGCACGCCCCTTGATGAGGCCTCGCTGGTTCGCCACGATGCCCACGGGAATGCCTTCGATGCGCGCGTCACCGCAGATCATCTCCTTTGCGAGATGCGGCTGGAACTCGTCAATCTCGCCGTCGTCGAGTACGGCCTTGAGCACCGCATGCATGTCATAGGACATGCGATGATCCGCCGGCAACACGTCGTACAGGGCCGAGGGCGGCACCGCGGGCGGCCGATACGTCGCGGGTACGCTGCTCAGCGGCCGTGGCAACCGCGCGACGAGTTCGCGCAACTTCTCCAGACACTGCGCGTCGTCGTCGAGCGCGTAGTGCGCCACGCCCGAGATCTCGGTGTGCGTGATCGCCCCCCCCAACGTCTCGCCGTCGACCGTCTGCCCCGTCGCGCCCTTCACGAGATTTGGGCCGCCCAAACCCATGAACGAGGTGCCCTTCACCATCAGGATCACGTCGCTCAGCGCGGGCAGGTAGGCCCCGCCCGCCACACACTGTCCCATTACGGCCGAAAACTGCGGGATCCGCAGGTAGCGGCGCATGATCGAGTTGTAGTAGAAGATGCGCGCGGCGCCGAACTGGCCGGGGAACACGCCCCCCTGATACGGCAGATTCACGCCGGCCGAGTCAACGAGGTAGATGATTGGGAGACGGCAGCGCATCGCGACTTCTTGCGCCCGCAGGATTTTCGTGATCGTCTCGGGCCACCAGGATCCGGCCTTCACCGTCGCGTCGTTCGCGACGACGACGACTTCCCGGCCGTCGATGATCGCGATGCCGGTGATGACGCCGGCACCGGGCGCCTGCCCGTCGTAGCGGTCGTACGCGACAAGCAGCCCGATCTCGAGGAATGGCGTCCCGGGATCGGCGAGGTGCGCGACGCGTTCGCGGGCGGTCAGTTTTCCTTGCTTGTGCTGCTTCTCGATCTTGTCCGGTCCGCCCCCGAGTCGAAGGCGGGCTTCCAGCGCGCGAACCTCGTCAGCGAGCTGGCGAAGCCGCCCACTCATGCGTCCTGCTGCGGACGGGCCACGAACCACTCGCGGATGTACTCCACGAGGTCCTGCGTACTTGTACCCGGACCGAAGAGACGGGCCACGCCGCGCTGTTGCAGGGCATCCATGTCCTCCTTCGGAATGATCCCACCACCGGTCAGCAGGATGTCGTCGCGTCCGGCCTCGACGAGAAGGTCACGGACCCGCGGAAAGAGCGTCATGTGGGCGCCACTCAGAATCGAGAGGCCGACGACGTCCACGTCTTCTTGAACGGCTGCCGAGGCGATCATCTCAGGGGTCTGGTGCAGACCGGTATAAATCACTTCCATGCCGGCGTCACGAAGCGCGGCGGCCACTACCTTGGCGCCGCGATCATGGCCGTCGAGGCCAGGCTTGGCCACAAGCACACGAATCGGTCGAGTCATCGGAGGGCAAACAGGAAAGGTCCCGGGGGCGGGCACCGCCAGCGCGAGGATTCCGCACGACGGCCTTTCAAGCTACTCACCCGTCCTTACGCGCCACCAGCAGCATTTCGCTGGATTTGCGCGTGAGCGGACGCTCCGTCCAGGCATCGAAGGCCTGCTCGACGATCAGACCGACCTCCTGCATTCGCGCGGCCAGGTCGGACGCTGTGTACAACCGGATGCGGTGCGTTCGCTCGCCGTCGCCGGTTGGTCCACGCCATGAGGAGGTGATTTCGAGGAACCCTGAGAGCGGATCGAAGCGGCGCTCCTGTCCGAAAACGGTGCCGTCCGCCGTGGTCCACCAGTCACGGGAAAGAAAGCGCGCCATGACCCCATCACGACTGCCCCCGTGCCAGATGAGCAGCCCGCCGGGCTTGAGGACGCGCGCGAACTGGGACAGCACTTTGCGATCGTCGTACGGATCGTCGAAAAACCCGAAAGACGTGAACAGGTTGACTACGGCGT
>NZ_JBILKJ010000202.1:0-4095 GCF_044376735.1 Gemmatimonas sp. | reverse complement strand
CGCATCAAGGCCGTCACGCATCCTGCGCCGCCCACGGCGCGCGGGATCCGGCTCGACGTCCGCGCCTGATTCTCGACTCCCACCGACTGAGCATCATGCAGAATCGAATCGATCTCATCACACGGGCTCTGCCCGAGTTCGGCGGACGCGACACCGGCCTCGCCAAGCAAGTGCCGGTCATCGGTGAAGGCGAGCACTCGTTCGGCAATACGCTCACCAAGGCCATCAACGAAGTCTCCGCCGCGCGCGATCGCTCGGGCGACCTCACGAAGCGCTTCGCGGCCGGCGAGAACGTCGAACTGCACCAGGTGATGGCCGCCAGCGAAGAAGCGGGTCTCGCGCTCGACATGATGATCGAGCTGCGCAACAAGATGGTCGAGGCCTATCGGTCCGTCATCGCCATGCAGTCCTGAGTAAGCGACAGTCATGAACTCCCTGATGGAATCTCTCTTCGGACGCGCGGGCGCCGGACGGCAGATCGCGATCATCGCGGTCGGCGTCATCGCCACGGCGCTCGTGTTCGGTGTGTCACGTTGGGCTACGCAGCCCACGATGGTGCCGCTCTACGCCGACATCCCGGTCGAGAACGTGAAGGCGATGACCGACAAGCTCACCGAAACGGGCATCACCTACGAACTCGATCGCACCGGCTCCACGATCATGGTGCCCAGCGCCGACTTGGCGCGCGCCCGCGTGAATCTGGCTGCCGAGGCGATGCCGACCGGCGGGCGCCCTGGCCTCGAACTGTTCGACAAGCCGTCGTGGGGCATGACGGACTTCACGCAGAAGGTGAACTATCGCCGGGCGCTGGAGGGAGAACTCGAGCGCACGATCGGCAAACTGAAGAACGTCGAGATGGTGCAGGTGCACCTCGCGCTCGAAGACGCGCAGATGTTCAAAGAGAGTGAGCGGCCATCGAAGGCGTCGGTGACGCTCAAGATGGCGGGTGGCGAGACGCCGCGCGCCGAAACGGTGCACGGCATCGCGAGCATGGTGGCCAACAGCGTCGGCGGTCTCGACCCCGAGCATGTCACCATCGTCGATGAACGCGGCCAGGCGCTCACGTTCGAGGACGAAAGCTCGGTCGCTGGCTTGTCGAGCCGGCAGCTGGCGGTGCAGCGCGAAGTCGAAACGTATATGGAGCAGAAGGCCGACAAGCTCCTGAACAGTCTGGTTGGCTCGGGCAACGCCCGCGTGCAGGTCGCTGCGTCGATCAACTTCGACAAGGTCGAGCGCACGGTTCAGGCAGTCGATCCGGAGCGCCAGGCGCTGGCCACCGAGCAGAAGGCGGAAGTCACGCCAAGCACTCCGACGCAGGGTGCCGGCTCCAGCACGACGGCCACGTCGTACGAGAACACCAAGAGCGTGGAGAGCTTCAGCGGCGCGATCGGCAATGTGAAGAAGCTGACGGTGGCGGTGCTGGTGGCCGACAAAGTCACGATGCCGGCGCCCGACACCACACAGCAAGCGGCACCGGCGCCGATCATCACGGCCCGCACCACCGAAGAGATCGCCCGCATCGAAACGCTGGTGCGCAACGCACTCGGCGTGGATTCCACGCGCGGCGACATGATCTCCGTGGTGAGTGCGCCGTTCGATATGCCGGCACCGCCGGTCATCGCGCGCGACAGCGTGCTGCCGCCGGCGGACATGCTCTCCAAGCTCCAGGCCAACCCCAAGCCCATCGTCGCGATCGCCGCGCTGGTGGTGCTGCTGGTCATTGCGGTGGTGAGTGTGAGCGCTCTCAAGCCCAAGAAATCGCAGCGAACGGCCGGTGACCAGCCGAACCTGCTGCCGCCGAATGAGTATCCGCAACTGCCCGCCAGCTCGGCGATGCAGTCGGCCATGCAGGAGACGACGCCGTACGAAGAGGACATGGTCGAGCTCCCCAAGCGCCCGATTCGCCTCCCACCTCAGGCGACCACCCCGGAACGTGAGCAGGCCATTGCGACCGTGGAGCAGCGTCCTGACGCTGCCGTCCGTGTCGTGCGCACCTGGCTTCGCTCGTAGGCGCCCCGATGACTGCACTCGCGACGTCTGACAAGTACGCCCCCGAGCGCCTCAACGGTCGCCAGAAGGCGGCGATCGTCTGCATGGCGATTGGCTGGGAGCACGCCGCCAAGATCACGGCCGGTCTGTACTCCGAAGAGGCGGAAACCGTGGCCCTGGAGATGGCACAGCTCGATCGTGTGCCCCCGGAAACGATTCAGAGCGTGCTCAATGAATGGCTGGAGCTCACCGTCGGCATGGGTTCGCTCAGCGACGGCGGCGTGGAATTCGCGAAGGACGTGCTCGAAGCCGCGTTCGGTCCTGAGAAAGCGGCGCAGATTCTCAAGAAGATTCAGGGACAGATTGCGCACGGCGATCGGTTTGGTCGCTTGCGTCGCGCCGACCCGCAACAGATCGGCAACACGTTGCGCGGTGAACACCCGCAGACGATCGCCCTGATTCTCGCGCACCTCGAGGCGGGGCACGTGGCGTCCATTCTGCGCGAGTTGGATCCCGCGTTGGGCGGCGAAGTGATGTTCCGCATCGCCAAGATGGAGAAGGTGTCGCCGGAGATGATTTCCCTGGTCGAACGCGCGATCGTGAGCGAGGCGGACCTCGCCTTCTCGGGCATGTCCACTGTTGGCGGTCCGGCGGCCGTGGCCGCGGTCCTCAACCTGGTCAGCACGTCGCTCGAGAAGGAAGTGCTGGACCTCGTGACGGAACGGGACGCGAACCTCAGCGATCAGATCCGGAACCTCATGTTCGTGTTCGAAGATCTCATCACGCTCGACGACAAGTCGCTGCAGCGCCTGCTGCGCGAAGTGGACATCAAGCAGCTCACGCTGGCGCTCAAGACCACGAGCCCGGAACTCAAGAACAAGATCATGCAGACGATGTCGCAGCGCGCCGTTGCCGGCCTCAAGGAAGCGATGGAGTTCCTCGGCCCGGTCAAGATGCGCGACGTGGAAGCGGCGCAGACGGACATCGTGTCCAAGGTCCGTGCCCTCGAGGAGAGCGGCGAGATCGTGTTGAGCGCGGGATCCGACGATGTCATCGTCTGAGGACCGACCAATGCGAGCTACTGCCTGGTCTCTCGACGAGTTCGCGCCGGCCGACGGGTTCGACGCATTCAGCCCCGGCGACTCGCGGTCCCGCTCGTCGGGCGGGAGGGACGCGGACGTCGAGGCGCGCCTCGCGATCGAGCTGGCACGCGCCGAGGCGGCGGCCTACAGCCGCGGCCGGGCCGATGGCGAAGCCGCGGCCCGCGCCGAGGGGGACGAAGAAATCGGATCGGCGATGGCATTGCTGTCCGACGCGCTCGACAACGTCCGGCGGCACGAGGCGCGCTGGGTCGGCAATGCCGAAGAGAACATCGCCGCCCTCGCGGTGATGGTGGCGCGCCACATCCTGCAGCGCGAAGTGAGCGCCGACCCGTCGTTCGTGCGGGATCTGGTGGCGAGCGCCATGGCCCAGTATCCGCTCGATCAAGAGATCACGATCCGCATCAACCCGGAGGATTTTCAGACCTGCCGCGCGTCGATCGACGACGCCGGCCGTCGCGAAATCCGCTGGATCAGCGACGCCGCCGTTCTGCGCGGCGGATGTCTCATGGAAGGACGTGAGCGCATCATCGACGGTCGAGTCGATACGGCGCTCGAGCGCGCGTATCGCAGCATGGGTGGGGTGCAGGCGTGATCACGTCGCCCCGTACCGACACCCCGTTCACCTACGGCGACGGTCCGATCCTCGACACGATGGCGGACCGTCTCGCGCACAGCGAGCGCTTCGGGTCGTACGGTCGCGTGACCCGCGTAGTCGGTCTCGTGGTGGAAGCCACCGGCCTGGATGTCGGACTCGGTTCCCTGTGCCGGATCACGAGCCACTCGCGTGAACGGTCGGTGCTGGCCGAAGTCGTCGGGTTCAACGAGCGCAGCGTGCTCCTGATGCCGCTCGGCGAGCTCGATGGCCTCCATGCCGGTGCCATCGTGCAGCCGCTCGGCCGCACCTTCGGCGTCGATGTCGGCCCCGCTCTGCTGGGCCGCGTGCTGAACGGCCTTGGACATCCGATCGACGGCAAGGGCAAGCTCGACACCGTGGATCGCGTGC
>NZ_JBILKJ010000078.1:0-13000 GCF_044376735.1 Gemmatimonas sp. | reverse complement strand
GCCACGCTGTTCGACCGGCATCGTATCCGCCGCTGGCGCATGGGCGACGAGCCCGAGTTGCGCGCCCTCACGCGCGAACAGCTCACGGCGTTCTACCAGCGCTGGTATCGTCCCGACAATACCGTGCTGTCGATCGTCGGCGATATCGATCTCGACGCGGTACGTCGCGACGTGGCATCGCGTCATGGGCAGCTCGGGAGCGGCACGCCTCCTCGCGAGCGTGGCCCTGTCGAAGTGGCGCCGCCCGGTGTTCGCCTGCGCGAGTGGAGCGGCGACATCGCGCAGCAGCACGTCGCCTTCGGTTGGCGCACGCCGTCGCTGGCGCACGTCGATACGCCGGCGCTCGATCTCGCCGGTCTTGCCCTCGGCTCGGGGCGCGCGTCGCGCTTGTATCGCGCCATTCGCGAACGCCAGTTGGCGTCGTCCGTGTCGGCGTGGGACTATACCGCTGGCGACATCGGCGTGTTCGTGGCGCACGCCGAGTCGCCCGCCGAGCATGCGCGTGACGCCACGCGCTACCTGTGGCGCGAACTCCAGGCCGCGCGCACCGTGGGCTTCCGTCGCAGCGAAGTCGCTCGCGCGCAGAGCATCATCGAGGCGCGCTGGTTGCGCCGTCTCGAAAGCATGGACGGACAGGCGACCTACCTCGCGTCGTGGGAAGCGGAGGGCGGACTCGCGCTGGCCAGCCGGTACTACGACGCGCTGCTGTCACTCACCCCGCGCGATCTGCAGGAAGCGCTGGCCACGCACCTCGACCCCGAACAGGTGACGGTGATTTCGTATCGCCCGAACGGTGCCGAGCCGTTGGCCGAGCACCACACGGCGCTGCGCGAGCTGCTGCGCGCCGAGGAGGGGCAGGGCAGCAGCGTGCTGGTCGATCCCGGCGTGCTCACGCCGCTGTCCAGTGAGGCGATCGCGGTGGGCGTCGCGGGGGCGCCGGCGGTGCAGGTGGGGGTGCGCGCCGAGCGGGTGGAGCGCGATGTGCATGTCTATCGCACGTCGCAGGGCGTGCCGGTGCTGGTGGTGCCGCGCCCCGGATCCCCGATGGTGAATGTGGGGGTGTTCCAGCGCGGCGGGTCGTGCCTGGAGCCCACCTCGCTCGAAGGATTGTCGCGCATCACGGCACAGGCGATGCTGAAGGGCACCGAGCAGCGGAGTGGCGCACGCATCGCCGAGTTGTCCGAGGAATTGGGCAGCAGCATCGGCGTGAGCGCGGCGCTCGAAAGCCTTGGCTGGACGATGTCGGTGCCGGTCCGGCATTTCTCGGCGGCCACGGAACTGTTGGGGGATGTACTGCAGCATCCCGTTTTCCCCGATGAAGGCGTCGCTACCGAGCGCGCCCTGGCATTGGCCGAGGCCACGCGGGCACGCGACGACATGTATCGCTGGCCCATGCGGTTGGCATCGATGGCCGCGTACGGGGCGCATCCGTATGCGCGATCGGTGATCGGAACCGAGGCGTCGCTGTCGCAGGTCGATCCGGGCAGCGTACGGGTCTTTCACGCCGAGCATATCGCGCGCGGCGCGTCGGTGATTGCGGTGGTGGGCGATGTCACGCCCGATGATGTCGCTGGCGTGATCGATCGTGCGTTTCCGCTGCTGCGGTGGCAGGACGAGGTGGCCCCGGCGCTGGTGCACTGGCCGCAGAAGGCCCACGTGCTGCGCGAGGAGCGCGCGAAGCAGCAGACGGCGTTGGCCATGCTCTTCCCGGGGCCCTCGCGCGTCCACGACGATCGCTTTGCGGCGCGGGTGCTGTCGGCGGTGGCGAGCGGGCTCGGGGGACGGTTCTTCGAGCAGCTGCGGGACAAGCAGTCGCTGGCCTACACCGTGAGCGCGTTTCCCGTTGAACGTCGCGCGGGTGGTGCGTTTGCGGCGTATATCGCCACGTCACCGTCGCGCGAGGACGAAGCGCGTGACGGACTGCTGGGCGAGTTCGCCACGCTGTGCGAGGCGGCGCCCAGCGACGAGGAGATCGAACGGGCGCGGCGTTACCTCATCGGCACGCACGCCATCGCGCAACAATCGGGGGGGAATGTGCTGGGGGAGCTGGTCGATGCCTGGCTGTTCGGCGAGGGGCTGCACGAACGGCACGAAGTGGTCGATCGCCTGGCGGCCGTGCAGGGTGCCGACGTGCTCCGGATGGCACGCGCGTCGTTCGATGCATCGCGCGTAGCCGAAGGCGTGGTGCGCGGCGCGATCGGCTGACGACGCCGTCGGTCAGGGCGACGGGAGGGGGCGCACGTCGCGCATCTGTCGCGCCGCGAGCGACAGCGCCGGTACACTGCTGCGGATGCGGCCGTTGGCGGCGCGCAGTCCCACCCGTCCGTCGTAGTCGGCCGGCTCGCCGATGATGGCGGCGCGGATCCACGCGCGGCGCGATCCCCACGCCAGCGCGCGACGGATGGCCGCCAGCTGCGCGGCATCGCCGTGCGCGTGCGGTAGGCCACCGATCGTGACCAGCCAATGCGGTTGCGCGCCACCGCCGCCCGCTACGGCCTGTTGGTGCCAACGGTCGAAGGCTCGCAGGCGCGCATCGACCGCCGGCAATCCGGCGAACGACGGGAACGACACCGCACCGAGCAGCGACACGGGCGACGATGGCGTGGAGGCCCACGCATATACCGCGCTGTCGGTGGCATCGAGACGGGATGCGCTCCAACCGATGAGTGTGCGCGGGCGCACCCGTTTCACGGTGGCTGCGCTTCGAAGCATGAGCGCCCGCCACCAGTCGGACGAATGCGGCGTGGTGCCGAGGACGGAGGGCAGCGGATCGTGGAGCCCGGGGAAAATCACGTCGGGGCGGATGCGCCGCAGTACGCGTTCCACCGCCGCCATCCGCTCCGCGTCGTCGGGCGCCGCGCTGCCGCGTCCGATGCGCAACGCGACGGCAATTCGCACGCTGTCGTCGCGCACGGGCTGCAACACGCGTGACAACGAGTCGAGTGCGGCACCACGCCAGCCGTCTTCGTCGATCACGACCAACACGACGTCCGGTTCGAGTTGCTCGATGAGGCGCCGGTCGGCCTGCACCGCGCGCGCCGGCGGCGCCCCGTCGAGCACGGGGAAGATACGGAGCCCGATGGCGAAATCGCCGGCCGGCCGCGCCTGCATGGGTTCGGCGTAGGCCGCCTCGTAGCTGCGGACCGCGGCGATACCGCGAGGCCATTCGAGGAGCAGCAAGGTGGTGAGCGCGGTGGCGGCAAGCACGAGTACCGCGCGCACGGCACCCGAGAGGCGCCAACGGGCCGGGTAGGCGGGCGCGATCATCGGTACCAGCATCGCGAGCGGCGACACGAGGGCGGCGCGTCCTGCCGTCATACCGAGAATGATGTCGCGGGCCGACACCGCCGCCTGCAGCGGGAGCGGCGCGACGCCCTGTTGCGACGCGAGATAATCGCCGATCGCGATCACAGCGAGCACGACGTCATACAGCAGGATCGGCAGCGCAACGACCACCGACACCAGGCGTGTCAGCAGCGAGTAGAGCACCTGCAGCACGAAGGCGCAGGCGATCGCCGGCATCAGCCACGAGATGCCTGAGATCGCTCGGGCGCCGGTCTCGGTACCGGTGGCGGCCGTGACGAGCAGCGCCGGCGCCACCAACAGACCGCACACGGCGGTGAGTTGCGTGAAGATCCGCGGTGCTTCACGCCGCGCCGCGATCCAGCCGGCGAGCGCGATGTCCCACGCCAGCACCGCCAGCGCTACGCCCAGCACCAACAGGGCACGCGGATCTGTCATGCGGGCACGATAAACGGCGCGCGTCGTCGCTGGCACCCCGCCCCCCGCGTTCGGTAGTTTCCGTCATGGCCCACCCCGAGACTCCGACCGTCATCACGGTGCCCAACCTCGTGTCCACGTCACGAGTGCTGCTGGCGCTGGGGTTTCTGGCGCTGGACGGGGTGCCGGTGCGGCTGGCCTTGATTGGTGCGGCCTCGCTCACCGACTTTCTCGATGGCTGGATCGCCCGCCGCACGAAGGTGGCCTCGCGCTTCGGCGCCCTGATCGACCCGGTGGCCGACCGCTTCTTCGTGCTGTGCGTGGTGATCGCCTACGTGCTGGGCGAGCAGCTCACGATCTGGCAGGCCGTGGCGATCTTCTTCCGCGACATCATGTCGCTGATCGGCTGGTTCGTGGCGCGCAACGTGAGCTGGCTGCGCCCCATCCGGTTCCGCGCGCGTCCGCTGGGCAAGGTGGTGACGGCGCTGCAGCTCCTCACCTTCATCGCCGTGCTGCTGGCACCGGCTACCGTTGACGGCCTGGTGATGCTCGTGGGCGGGCTCGGGTTGGTGGCGACGGTGGACTACACGCTGATGCTCTGGCGCGAGCGGGTGCGGTAGGCTCATGGGCTGTGCCCCCTGCGCTCTCTGCGCCTCCGCGTGATCTGTTCAGCGGACTCGACGGTATGTGAGCGAAGCCTCACCGGCGCAAACGACGAACGCCTCCCGGGGGAGGCGTTCGATGTATTTCGTATTTCGCGCCAGCGGCGAGGCTGGTCAGCCATGTCAGCGTGATCTGGACACCGGCGACCCGTTGGGTCCGGCGCCGGATGAAGCGATCAGACGGCAGCCGCTTCCTGGGACTGCTTTCTGGTCGGCTGGGCAAACCGCTCGCCCAACGTGCGCAGCTCGGTCATTTCAGGAGCCTTGATCTCCGGGTAGCGACCCGTGAGATACTCCATTGTGCCGTCGAACCACTCCTTCTGGTCATCGGGGTGACACCCGATCACACCACACTGCATGATCTGCTGGAAGAGCTCGTCACGGGCCTCCTGATACGGAGAGGGCACCATGGCGTCACGACGCGGACGAAGCTTGGGCTTGGCCATTTCCTCTGGGTAGTGCGTCGAACATCGCTGCCGGCGAACTCCGGCGCAGCTAGATAAACGTAACCGACGAAGCGCCCGCTTCCTAGTGGCGCCTCGTCAGGATTACGTACCCCACGCCAGTAACGCTGAGACGAGGTCATCGGGTGCCTCCTCCGCCACGAGCGTCCCGCCGGGGCGGCTGGCGATCGGCTGCACCGCGGCCAAGGGGAGTACGGCCCGCCACCGTGCGGTGCGCACGTCGAGCGCGTCGTCGGCCTCCCGGGAACCCGACCACAGCAGCACATCCCCACGCACATCGGCGAGTCGCTGGCGCTCGTCGTCGCTGAGGGTGATGGCACTGGCCAGCTGCAGGAGCTGCGCCGCGCCCCCGCTGCCCACGAACGGGGCCAGATAGCGCGCGACCAGCAGGTCGGGCATGCTGGACGGGTCGGCCACAGCCCCCCGGAGGAACGGCTCCAACAGCGGCCGCGCGCCGAACAGCGCATTGGCGGTCAGCGCCGACAGCGCCGACGTGCGCTGCAGGGAGCGAATGGCCGGTCCGGGCAGGTCGTCCGGATCGAGCGGCTCGAGTAACGCCAGCCTGGCCGAGCGCTCGGGGCGCTGGGCGGCCACCAGCAGCCCGACCAGCGCGCCCATGTCCTGACCGACGATCGTGACCTGAGAGAGGCGCAGCGCCGTGAGCGCCCGTTCCACGTACTCCGCCTGGGCGCCGAGCCCGTACGACACGTCGACGGGTCGATCGGACTCGCCGTGGCCGAGCAGGTCGATAGCCAGGGCCGTGTAGCCGGCGTCGGCCAGCCGTGGGGCCACCGCCCGCCACAGGAAGCTGCAGCTGCCGAAGCCGTGCAGCAGCACGACCGCCGGCCCCGCCCGTCCCACCCGTTCCACGTGCAGCGAGCCGGCGCCGACAGGAATGCGGAGATGTTCGGTGTACATGGCCTCGGGGCAACGGGAGTCGGCGCGCTCGTGCAGGATAGCGCCGATGATGGTGCGACAGATAGCTTAACGCCGCGGCAGATGTGGTCCGTGGCCGAAGGACGAGGAGGCGCGATGGCGGAAGAGCAGACCTACGATGACGGACGCACCGAGATCCTGAAAGCCATGCTTCGGGCCCTCGCCGATCGCATTCAGGCGCTCGATGCCGAGGACGCCATGTTGCCGCATGCCGGCGAACTGATGAAGCTGATCGGTGACGTACGCAGTGAACTGTTCCATTATGAAGTGCGCTGTACGTACGACACCCCGGAAGTAGCTGAACATCGCCGTCTGGTCGACGAAGCCCGTCGTCCCGACGAGAGCGCATGGGAACCGACCGGCTGGACGCCGGAAGACGACGAGGAGATCGAGTGGTAAAGGCAACGAAGAAGACGTCCAACAACGCGTTCCTGCCCATCGTGCTGGTCGTACTCGCCGTGGGTGGCGCCGGCATCTACTACGCCATGCAGAACAAGCCGAAGCCGATCGAGCTCGCGCCGGGTACCGCGCTGCCGACGGCCGAAGGGTACCTGCGGGGCGATCCGAACGCGCCGATCACGATCATCGAGTTCGCGGATTTCGAGTGCCCGGGCTGCGGGCAGTTCGCCGCGCTGCAGGGCCCCGACGTCAAGACGCGTATCGTCGATGCTGGTCTGGCGAACTTCCGCTTCTACGACTTCCCGCTCACGTCGATCCACCAGAACACAATGGCGGCGCACCTCGCGGCCTCGTGTGCGGGCGATCAGGGGAAGTTCTGGGAAATGCACGACGCGCTCTTCGCCGGACAGATGGACTGGAACAGCCAGGCCACGACGAATCCCCGCAAGGTGTTCGACTCGTACGCGACCCAGCTCGGTCTGGATATGACCACGTACAACAGCTGCTTCGACACGCAGAAGAATCTGCCGAAGATTCAGGCGAACGCCGCTGCCGGAACGGAGCGGGGGGTCAGCAGCACGCCGACGCTGGTGATCGGGAATCGCGTCTTCGCGGGGGGATTGACCTTCGACCAGATCAAGAAGATGGTCGACAGTTTGCGGGCGGCCATGCCGGCCGCACCTGCCGCGGCCGCTGCGGTCAGCGCTCCTGCCGCGATGGATACCGCAAAGAAGTAAGTGGGGAAACGCCGGCGGCGGATTACGCCCGCCGGCGCTCCCGCGCTTCATCGAGACGCAGTCTCGGCATGGGCACCGCTTCGGCGGTGCCTTCGTCGTTGACGGCATGCAATGTCGCCGCCGGTACCAGCGCTTCGCCGAGCGCGACGAGGGCGCGGGTGGCGACCACGGCGGCGAGAGGCTCGGGCACGCCCATTTCGCGCACGTAAATGTCGAGCGCGCGCTCATAGCCCACATCGGTGGACAGCGTGTCCACGAACAGCAGGGCGTTCTCCACGTGCGTCCGAATCAGGGCTTCTTCAGCGCGCGCCTGCACAAGCCGCAGCCGCTGCTCGGCGTCGGCCGACAGCTTGCGGGGGAACAGTGTTTCGGGAAACAGCTTGTTCAAGATGGACATATGAATACAGACGAATATGCGGTGCCGCATGTTTCGAACGCTGTGACCACGATCACTCCCCGGGCGAATCTCGTGCCTGATGCCTTGTAGCTACGATCGTGGTACGGGCGGCATGCCGGTCGGGCGCGAGGTCTCCCCTTCGCGGCTTTTCTGCGGGGGGCTGGCCGCGCGCCTTTCGCTCCGCTCAGGCGCCGGCCCCTCCCCCGCGCAGCAAGCGGCGAACGGGATCGACCCGGAGCGGCCCGGGCGTTCCCGCACACCAGCGCTGTTACCTACGACTCCTGCGCCTCATACTGGTCCTTCAAAGCAGCCACCACGGAAGGATCGGCCAGCGTCGTGGTGTCACCAAGCGCGCGGCCCTCGGCGATGTCCCGCAGCAGGCGACGCATGATCTTGCCCGAGCGCGTTTTCGGCAGATCCGCGCTGAACAGAATGTCATCGGGGCGCGCCAACGCACCGATCTTCATCGCCACGTGCTCGCGCAGCTCGTCACGCAGGCTGCCACTCGGCGTGAACCCGGCGCGCAGCGACACGAACGCCGCGATCGCCTGTCCCTTGATCTCGTGCACCTTGCCCACCACCGCGGCCTCGGCCACCGCCGGGTGATCCACCAGCGCGCTCTCCACTTCCATCGTGCCGATGCGATGCCCTGCCACGTTCAAGACGTCGTCCACGCGGCCCAGAATCCACAGGTAGCCGTCTGCGTCGCGCTTGGCGCCGTCTCCGGGGAAGTACAGGTCTGGCCGACCGGGCCACTTGGAGAAATACGTGTCCACATAGCGCGCGTCGTCGCCCCAGATCGTGCGCAACATGCTGGGCCACGGATGCGTGATGGCCAGCAGCCCACCGCCCACGCCGATCTCGTTGCCGGCGGTGTCGAGCAGCGCGGTCTTGATGCCCGGGTACGGCGTGGTGGCCGAACCGGGTTTGGTCGCCGTGACCCCTGGCAGCGGCGTGATCATGATCGCGCCCGTTTCCGTTTGCCACCACGTGTCCACGATCGGACACCGCTCCTGGCCGATGTGTTTGTGGTACCACATCCACGCTTCGGGATTGATCGGTTCACCCACGGACCCGAGCAGGCGAAGCTGCGACAGATCGTGCTGCTCGACGTATGGCGTCCCCCACTTCATGAAGGCGCGAATGGCCGTGGGGGCCGTGTAGAAAATCGACACGCCGTAGCGCTCGCAGATCTGCCAGAAGCGATCCTTGTCGGGCCAGTCGGGGGCGCCTTCGTACACCACCTGCGTGGCGCCATTCGCCAATGGGCCGTACACCAGATACGAATGCCCGGTGATCCAGCCGATGTCGGCGGTGCACCAGTACACGTCTTCTTCTTTCAGGTCGAACACGTACTTGGTGGTGCTCGCCACGCCGGTGAGGTAGCCGCCGGTGGTGTGCACAATGCCCTTCGGTTTGCCCGTCGTCCCCGATGTGTACAGGATGAACAGCAGATCTTCGGCGTCCATCACTTCGGGTTCGCAATGCTTCGGCACCTGCCGCTTCAGGCGATGCCACCAGTGGTCGCGCCCGTCTTCCATCTCGGCGAACGTTTCGTCGCCCACGCCACTGCGACGGCGCATGACCACCAGCATGTGCTCGATGGTGGGGCACTCCTTAACCGCTTCGTCGGCGTTGCGCTTGAGTGGCACGATCTGTCCGCGACGATAGCCACCATCGGCGGTGATCAGCACCTTGCAGCCGCAATCATTGATGCGGTCGCGCAGCGATTCCGGTGAGAATCCGCCGAACACCACCGTGTGCACCGCGCCGATGCGGGCGCACGCCAACATCGCGATCACGGCTTCGGGAATCATCGGCAGATAGATCGCCACGCGATCGCCCTTCACCACGCCGAGCTTCTTGAGCATGTTGGCCGCGAGATTCACTTCGCGGTACAGATCCCAATACGTGTACGTGCGGCGGTCGCCGGGTTCTCCTTCCCAGATGATCGCGGCTTTGTTGCGACGCGGTCCCTGAATGTGGCGATCCACGCAATTCACCGACGCGTTGAGCTGCCCACCCTGGAACCACTTGGCGTGCGGCGGCGTCCACTCGAGCACCGTGTCCCACGGCTTGCTCCACGTCAGTTCGCCGGCTTCGCGCGCCCAGAAATGCACCGGGTCGATGGCCGCGTCGTCGGCGAGGCGCGAGTCGTGCACGCGGGCCGAGGCGCGGAAGGCGCTGGGCGCGGGAAAGGAGCGCGTTTCCTGCAGGAGGACGTCGATATCGCTCATGGAGACCTGGTGTCCGGTACGAACCGGCGCGGTGGGGTGTCCGACAGGGGCGTGGGTGGAGCGCCGTCGCGCGCGTGTCGCGAGCAACCGCGTATCCTGCTAATGTAGAGCGATGCAGTCACCCTACGAAACAGGTGCGCCTGGTGTCGCGTTCGCTGCGGCCCACGGCAGCGCGTCTGGCCCGGCGCTCACGGCCGAGGCGCTGGTGCGCGCCTTTGGTGGCCGCCGCGCCGTGAACGGGGTGTCGCTCGCGCTGCACGAAGGCGCCTGTCTGGCCCTCTTCGGGCCGAATGGCGCGGGGAAGACCACCCTGCTGCGGCTGCTGGGGGGGCTGCTCAAGCCTACGAGCGGAACCACCCGACTGCATGGCCATCCACTCCCGGGCGAGGCCGAAACGCGGCGTCTGGTGGGGCTGATCTCGCATCACGCCATGCTGTATCCGGCGCTCTCGGTGCGCGAGAACGTGCGCTTCGCCGCCGAATGTCAGGGCGTGATCGATGCCGACGGGGCCACCACGCGCGTGCTCACCCAGCTGCGGGTGCTCGATCGCGCCGACACCGCCGTGCGCCAACTCAGTCGCGGCTTGCAACAGCGCGTGTCGATTGCGCGGGCGCTGGTGCATGGGCCGCAGCTGGTGCTGCTCGACGAGCCGTACACCGGGCTCGACGAAACGGGCGCGCAGGCGCTCACCGACGCCTTGGGTGTGCTCAAGGCCAACGGCGCCACGCTGGTGCTGGTCACGCACAATCTCAGTGAAGGACTCGCGCTGGCCACACACTCGGCGATCATGCAGAGCGGGCGGTTCGTGGACGAGCAGCTCGTGTCCGCGTCCGGCTTCGATGTGCCGGGATATCAGGCGAAGTACCGCGCCCTCGTGCATGAGGGGCTGGCGTGACCGATTCCCGAGAGCGCACCGCGCATCGGGCGCCGTCGTATCTGGCCGACGCGTGGCGCATTGCCCGGAAAGACCTGCTGATCGAGTTCCGGACCCGGAGCGCGTTTCTGGCGGCCACGGTCTTTGCGGTGCTGGCGGTGGTGATTTTCCGTTTCACGTGGGATCCTACGGCCATTCCCGCCATGGACCTCGCGCCCGGTGTGCTCTGGGTGATCTTCACCTTTTCCGGCCTGCTGGGGCTCAACCGCTCCTTCGGGCTGGAGCTGGCCGAACGGGCCTATGACGGCCTGCTGGCCTCGCAGCTGTCGCGAGAGGCCATCTTTACGGGGAAGGTCATCGCGAACCTCGTGTTCGTGATGTGCGTTCAGGCGTTAGCGCTTCCCGCCGTGGCGCTCTTCTTCGATGTTTCGTTCGGCACGTCGTGGTGGATGATCGTGGGCATCGTGATGCTGGCGTCGCTCGGGCTGTCGGCCGTGGGTACGCTGTTCGCCGCGATCGCCTCGAACACGCGGCTGGCCGAGCTGCTGTTGCCCATGATGACGCTGCCATTCTTTGTGCCGCTGGTGATTCCGGCGGCACAGGCCACGGCGGTGGTGTTGCGTGGTCAGCCCATTGCCGATGGAATGGCGTGGCTCAAGGTGTTGCTGGCGTTCGATCTCGTCTTTGTCTCGGCCTGTATCGTGGTGTTTCCGTTCACCATCGAGGAGTAGGTATGTCGTCGGTGTCGTCTGCTGCCCCGCGTCCGGCCACCCTGCCGGAGCCCAAGGGATTCGATGCGTTCCTCGCCATCGCCATCGTGGCGGTGATCGCAGCGTGTACGCGCGCGCTGTTCTTCACGCCCATCGATGCGATGCTTGGCGCGGCGCAGAAGATCTTCTACGTGCACGTGCCGGCGGCCATCATCGGCTTGTACTTCGCCTGCGGCCTGCTGTTCATCAGCAGCATCATGTACCTGTGGATCAAGGATGAACGACTCGACCGGCTGGCCGAGTCGTCGGCTGAAGTCGGACTGGTGTTCATGGGGATCGTGCTGGTCACCGGCCCGATCTGGGCGCGCACGAGCTGGGGAACCTGGTGGGTGTGGGAAGCGCGCATCACGAGCACGCTTTTCCTGTGGTTGCTGGTGATGGGATATCTGGTGCTGCGCAGCGGCGTGGAGTCGATCGAAGTGCGCGCGCGCTTGTCGGCGGTGATGGGCACGCTGGCCGCATTGCTGGTGCCGTTCATTCACCTCACCGTGAAGCTGTTTCGCGGTATGCATCCGGAACCAGTCGTGCTCGCGCCGGAGAAGCCCAAGATGCCCCCCGAAATGCTGATGTCGTTCGGGCTCTCGATGGCGGCCTTCCTGCTGCTGTTCTTCGCGCTGCTGCGGCTGCGATTCCGCTGGGCCACGTTGCGTGATGCGCGCGCGGCTCTGGAGGCCGCGTGATCGTGCATGCGAGCGCACTCGTCACCGCGTTGCCGCTGCTGACCGTCGCCACGGTGCAGGACACGGCCGGCACGGTGGCCTACGTGCCCAAGGCCGGTGGCCCCCCCGACAGCAGCGGGTACATGTGGGCCGGCTACGCCATCACGGCGGTCGCGTACGGCGGATACCTCGTGCTCTTGCTCCGTCGCATGGCGCTGGCCCGGAAGGCGCGCTGAGCGTTCCATGATCATGGCCCGGACGCCGGCCCGCGCCCCCGAGCCGCCGCCGTTGCTCGGCGTACGCATCGCCGTCACCCGCGCCGGCGAGCGTGGCTCGCCGCTGGCCGATGCCCTGCGGGCCAAAGGCGCCACGGTGCATGAGGTGCCGCTCACGCGCATTGAAACGCTGGATCTCGCGCCGCTGCACGACGCCGTGCGTCAACTCGTTGAATTCGACTGGGTGCTGCTCACCAGCGTGAACGCGGTGGAGCACTTGGCGCGTGTGGTCGCCGAACGCGGCGCCGAGGCGGCCATGGCCACGCGTCGATTGGCCGTGGTGGGCGTGGCGACGGCGGCGGCCGCCGAGCGGTATGGCTGGCGCACGCCGACGGTGCAGCCCGAGAATGCACAGGCGGTCGGGATGCTCGACGCCATGGCGTCGCGGTCGGACATCGAGGGGGCGCGCATGCTGTACCCGTGTGCTGCGGCCGCCCGCGACGTGTTGCCCGACGGACTGCGGGCGCTGGGCGCGACGGTGGAGAGCGTGCCGGCCTATCGCAGCGCCCCCGATCCTGACGGGCAGGCCCGGATCCGGGCGCTGGTGAAGTCGGGGGAGATCGATCTGGTCACGGTGGCGGCGCCGAGCGCGGTGGATGCGCTGTTGGATGCACTGCCGCCGGAGCACGCCGGGCGGTTGCCAGTGGCGTGCATCGGCCCCGTGACGGCGCGAGCGGCCAAGGTGGCCGGCTTCCCGGTGAAGGTGGAATCGGGCGCGGCCACGATGGAGGGGTGGGTGATCAGCATCGTGAAGGCCTGCGGGAAGGAATCCAGCAGGGCAGGGGCTAACTGAATCTGCGGTCGCCACAATAAGTTGTGGCATGACTGATCTTGTCGTCCGCATCGGAACCCGTTCCTCAGAATTGGCGC
>NZ_JBILKJ010000021.1:0-45255 GCF_044376735.1 Gemmatimonas sp. | reverse complement strand
GCGCGAGCGCATCGGGTCGCGCATGGCCACCTGGCCCGATTGGTGGCCGATGGCTGGCCAGACGATGGTCGAGCGGACCATCGTGCTCGCGCTGTTCGCGCTGGTGTTGGGCGGCACCGTGCAACTCGTCCGACGTGCTATGGAGCGGCGCCCGGCACCGGCGCGCGGCCCGGCCGTTCCGTAATCACCGGCTCACCCTGAGCCTCGCCCCCTCGCTCTCTCCCTCCGATGGCCACCTGCATGCTTCGATACGCCCTCCTGCTCGCACTGCCGACGGCTTCCGTTTGGGCTCAGCCCGTCGTCACCAAGGCCACCCCCGGCACGCGAACCTCGGGATCCACGGCCGCTGACACGCTGCGCCCGTTCGGGACGCTCCGGGATCAGGCCTTCAAACAGCAGCAGTGGCTCGAACTGCGCATGGAGCGCACGCTGCCCGCCCTGATGCGCCGCGAAGGGGTGGACATGTGGGTGATCCCCATGCGCGAGTACAACGAAGACCCCGTGTTCACCGCCATCACGTCGCCCACTACGTTCGCCGCGCGCCGGCGCACGATCTATGTGTTCTTCGATCGCGGGGCGGCCGGCATCGAGCGCATCGCGCTTGGCGGCACGTCGCAAGGCAACGTGTTCAAGGCGGTGCGCAGCATGAAGCCGGTGCCGGCGCCGGCGGCCGGCAGCCGCGGCAACGAGCGTTCGGCCGAGCTGTGGGGCGACGAGCAGTGGAATGTGCTCAAGCAGGTCATTGAGGAGCGCCAACCGAAGAAGATCGCGGTGAATACCTCGCGCACCTTCGCCTTCGCCGATGGACTCACCAGCGGTGAACGTGACGGCATGCTGCAGGCGCTCGGACCGTCGTGGGCGGCCAAGGTGGTGCCCGCCGAGGCCCTCGCGGTCGACATGATCGCGTCTCGTCAGCCCGAAGAGGAGGCCATGTTTCGCGAGTTGAATCGCGTGGCGTGGGAAATCATTCAGGAAGCGTTCTCCAACAAGGTCATCACGCCCGGCGTGACGAAGGCCGACGACGTGGTCTGGTGGATGCGCCAGCGCATCAGTGATCTCGGGCTCTCCACCTGGTTCCAGCCCAGCGTCGAAATTCAGCGGCAGTTCGGCAGCCCGGAGTTGGTGGGCGTGAATCCCACCATTCTTCGTGGTGACATGCTGCACTGCGACTTCGGCATCACGGCGCTGGGGCTCAACACCGACACGCAGCACAACGGCTACGTGCTCCGCGAGGGTGAGACCGACGTGCCTGCGGGGCTCAAGAACGCGCTGCGCGCGTCGAACCGACTGCAGGACATCACGCTCGAGGAGCTCCGGCCGGGCCGCACTGGCAATGAGGTGCTGGCGGCCACGCTCAAGCGCATGCGCGACGAAAAAATCGACGGCACCGAGTATTCGCACCCCATCGGGTTGCACGGCCATGGCGCCGGCGCGCTGATCGGCCTGTGGGATTATCAGGACGGCGTGCCGGGGCGCGGCGACCACAAGATCATTCCCGGCATGTGGTATTCGATCGAACTGCAGGCCACCACGGCCGTCCCCGAGTGGAACAACCAGCTGGTGCGCTCGGCGCAGGAGGAAGACGTGATCATCGACGCCAAGGGCACCGTGCGGTGGGCGTTCGGACGTCAGAGCACGTTCCACCTGGTGAAGTGATGGCGGCGCGACGGGAGGCGACGAAACTCGCGTCCTCGCGCTCCGTAGGATCACGATATCTCTAACGTCTCGGGAGCGGCTTCCATGTCTTTGGGCGATTTTCTCCGTAAGCAGTTCGTTGACGTCATTCAGTGGACCGAGTCCGGTCCCGGCGTCCTCATGTATCGCTTCCCCATGCAGGACATGGAGATCCAGAGCGGCGGCAAGCTGACCGTTCGGGAATCGCAGCTCGCGCTCTTCGTGAACGAAGGCCGCGCGGCCGACCTGTTCGCGCCGGGGCTGCACACGCTGGTCACGGCGAACCTGCCGCTGCTCACGAACCTCCAGAACTGGGACAAGGCCTTCCAGTCTCCGTTCAAGAGCGACGTGTACTTCTTCTCCACGCGTGTCCAGACCGGCCAGCGGTGGGGTACGCAGCAGCCGATCACGATCCGCGACAAGGAGTTCGGCGCGGTGCGTCTGCGGGCGTTCGGCATGTACGCCTTCCGCGTGGCCGACGCGGCGGTGTTCCAGGCCAAGGTCGGCGCCACCGACGCCGAGTATACCGTCGCGCAGATCGATCCCGCGCTGCGCAACGCGATCATGAGCGGCTTCACGTCGGCCTTCGCCAGCGCGCAGGTGCCGTTCCTCGACATGGCGGCCAATCAGGCCGAGCTCGCCAAGCAGATTGCGACGGCGGTGCAGCCGGCGTTCGCCGAGCTCGGACTCGCCCTCGAGTCGTTCACCGTGGAGAACCTGTCACTCCCCGACGAGCTGCAGAAACGTCTCGACGAGCGGATCTCGATGAACATGATCGGCGACCTGCGTCAGTACACGCAGTTCCAGGCGGCGCAGTCGATTCCGATCGCAGCGGCGAATCAGGGGGGCATGGCGGGGCTTGCTGCCGGTATCGGTGCCGGTGTCGGACTCGGAGGCATCGTGAGCGACGCCATGCGCGGAGCCATGGGCACCCCAACGCCGGCCGCCCCGAACAGTGCGGCCGTCGGCGCCGGTGCGGCGGCGGGTGCAGCGGCGGGAGACGCGTCGTCCGGCGACACCAAGTTCTGCACGAATTGTGGGGCCAAGCTCCCCGCGCCCGCCAAGTTCTGTTCGTCCTGCGGCGCGCCGCAGGGCTGACGCGGCGCACGCCCATCATCACGCCGCCGCTCGCGCCTCGCGTGCCCCCGTCGGAGCACCATACTGGCTGTGAATGGATCGTCGAGGCATATGGGTGCGATCCCGTGCGCCTTGCCGATCCAGCCGCGTTGCGCGCGCTCTTCGACGCCATCGTGATCGAGCTGTCGTTGCATCCGGTGGGCGAGCCGGTGTGGCATCAGTTCCCGGCACCCGGCGGGCTCACCGGACTGCTGATGCTCGCCGAGTCGCATCTCACGGTACACACCTTCCCCGAGCACGCGTCGGCCTGTCTCAACCTGTTCTGCTGCACGCCGCGCGCCCCCTGGGCGTGGGAGGCGCGTCTCGCGGCGTTGCTTGGCGCCCACAGGGTGGCCGTTCGCGAACTCGCACGCGAGTACGCCCGCGGACCCGTTCGCGCCGCCACGCTCAAGGAGGCCGTCCGGTGACCGTTCCGCAGCCGCATGGCGTGGCCTGCCCGAACTGTGGCGCGCCGGTGCGTTTTCTGTGGGCGCAGGCGGTGCAGACCACCTGCCCGTACTGTCGGTCGGTGTTGGTGCGCCGAGATCTCGACCTCGCCACCCTCGGGAAGCAAGCCGATTTCCCCGCCACTGGCTCACCGATCCAGATCGGCACCGAGGGACAGTGGCACGACCAGCGGTTCGTCGTGGTCGGACGCATCGCCTACGGCTGGGCGCGTGGCAAGTGGAACGAGTGGCACTGTGTGCTCAATGACGGCACCAGTGCCTGGCTGTCCGACGCGCAGCTCGAATACGCCATGACGATCGCCGCGCCGGCTGATTTCGACGTGCCGGCCGTCAGCACGGTGCAGGTGGGCGAGACGTATTTCTGGAACGACACACCGTACGAAGTGGCCAGCATCACCGAGGCCCGCTATCTGGGCACCGAGGGCGAGTTGCCGTTCACCACGTGGGAGAAGTCGGCCTGTCTGTTCGTCGACCTGCTCAACGCGCAGCACGGACTCGCCACGATCGACGGCTCCGAAGCACCGCCGATGCTCTTCCTCGGCGAATATGTGAACTTCGACGACCTTCGCTTCCGGCAGCTGCGGGAGTTCGAGGGATGGTAGCACCGTTCGCAACACCGACGGCGCGCGTGCCCAAGGCCGCCGGATTCAACTGCCCTTCGTGTGGCGCGGCGATCGCGCTGCAGGCGCAGGGATGGGCCGTGTCCGTGGTGTGCGGCGCCTGCGGGGCGCAGCTCGACGCCACCGACGACAACCTCAAGGTGCTGCAGTACGGCGAACGCGTCACCGCCAAGCCCCGCATCCCGCTGGGCACGCGCGGTACGTGGAAGGGTGCGCCCTGGGACGTCATCGGCTTTCAGGTCGTCACCATCACGGTCGAGGGCACCGACTACTCGTGGACCGAGTACGTCTGCTTCAATCCGTACCGCGGCTTCCTGTATCTCTCGGAGTATCAGGGACACTGGAACGTCATCGAGAAGCTGCGCCGGCGTCCGGAGCGTGAACGGGGCGGGCTCCAGCCCACGGTGGAGCTGAACGGCACCACGTACAAGCACTTTCAAACCGCCACCGCGGTCACCACTGCGGCCTTGGGCGAGTTTCCGTGGGAGCTGCGCCTCGGTGACAGCGTGGTGAGCCGGGATTTCGTGGCGCCGCCGTACCTTTTGAGTTCGGAAGCATCGGGAAGCGAGGTCACGTGGTCGCTGGGCACGTACACGCCGCCCGAGGTGATCCAGAAGGCGTTCGGATTGACCAAGCCGCCCATGCAGCCGATCGGCGTCTTCGCGAATCAGCCGAATCCGCACGCCGGAACGCCCACGCGTGTGTTCGGACGATTCGCCATGGCGTTGCTGGCGCTGGTGCTGATGCTCGTCCTGAACATCACGACGGCAGCCAATCGGACGGTCTTTGAGCGGGCGTTTTCGTTCAGCCGCGCCGAGGACGCGCAGGCCACGGTCACCGAGCCGTTCGCACTCGATGGGCGCACGTCGAGTGTGGCGATCGACCTCGAGTCCGACCTCGACAACGACTGGATATTCTTCGTGTTGTCGCTGATCAACGAGACCACCGGGGAAACCCGCGAAGTCACGCGGCAGCTCAGCTACTATCGCGGCGTCGACAGCGATGGTTCATGGAGCGAGGGCGACAAGCGCGAGACGGTGCGGATCGCGTCGGTGCCCGCCGGTCGGTACTTCCTCCGTGTGCAAGCCGAGGGCGGTGAGCCGGGGCGGGCATCGGCGTCGTACACCGTGCGAGTACGTCGCGATGCACCACACTATGGGTTCTACGGGATCGCCGTGCTGGCGCTCTTGCTACCCGTGGTGTTCGCCGTGGTCCCATCCGCCAGCTTCGAAGGTCGGCGCTGGGCGGAGAGCGATCATGCCCAAACGTCGAGCAGCGATGATGACGATGAGTAGAGGAGCCGCCTGATGGGTGCCCGCATCTACACCGTGTGGGCGGTGGCTGTGCTGATGCTGTTGGGCACGGCCCAGTATCGCGGCTGGAGCCTCACGCGTGCCAATGAGTCCCGCAATAATCCCCGGTCGGTGCGCGACAATCCCGGCGCGTATCGCTCCTCGTACTACATCCCGGGGCGTACGCTCCGCGGCAAGTGAGGATCCTGTGATGGACCAGTTCGCTCAGAACGTGCTCAATTCCGGCGCCTTCGCGCTGATCGGCGTGGTGATGTTCATCCTCGCGTTCATCATCATCGACCTGCTTACCCCCGGCAAGCTCTGGGACGAGATCGGCGTGAAGAAGAACACCGCGGCGGCCATTCTCATGGGCTCCGTCGCGATCGCCCTTGGCATCATCGTCGCCGCCGCTATTCACTAGTGTCGCTCGCGCTGTTCATCTCAGTTTGTCTCATCGCCGCCTGTGGGCTCATCTATGAGCTCGTAGCCGGCGCGCTGGCGTCGTACCTGTTGGGCGATAGCGTCACGCAATTCTCGACCATCATTGGCACGTATTTGTTCGCCATGGGGATCGGCAGCTGGCTCTCGCGCTTCGTCGTGCGCGGGGTCGTCACGCGCTTCGTCGTGGTGGAGATGCTGGTGGGGGTGATCGGCGGCCTGTCGTCGCTGATCCTCTTCCTCGCCTTCGCCTATACCGAAGCGTTCCGCCCCACGTTGTACGGCATCGTGTTACTCATCGGTATTCTTGTCGGGCTCGAGATACCGCTGCTCATGCGCATCCTGCAGGATCGCTTCAGCTTCAAGGACGTGGTCGCGAACGTGCTCACGTTCGACTACATCGGCGCTCTCTTCGCGTCGCTGCTCTTTCCGCTGCTGCTGGTGCCGCGGCTCGGGCTCGTGCGGTCGGCGCTGCTGTTCGGCGTGATCAACGTGATGGTTGGTCTCTGGAGCACATGGCTGTTCCGTGATGTGCTGCCGCGCAAGAACTGGCTCCGGGCCGGCGGCCTGCTGGCGTTGCTCGTGCTTGGCGCCGGCCTCTGGAAAGGGCAGCGGATCACGACGCTCGCCGAAGAGGGGATGTACGCCGACCCCATCATCCTGGCCAAGGACACCCGCTACCAGCGCATCGTGCTCACCAGTTGGAAGGACGATCTGCGGTTGTATCTGAACGGGCACCTGCAGTTCGCGTCGCGCGACGAGTACCGCTATCACGAGGCGCTGGTCCATCCCGGCCTGTCGGCGGCGACCGCACGCGGCCGCGTGCTGGTGCTGGGCGGCGGCGACGGTCTCGCGGTACGCGAGATCCTCAGGTATCCCGACGTGCAGCAGATCACGCTCGTCGATCTCGACGAGGGAATGACGGCGCTCTTTCAGCAGCATCCGCGGCTCACCGGCCTCAACGCCGGTTCCCTCACGGACCGGCGCGTGCAGGTAGTGAACGCCGATGCCTTCACGTGGCTCGACAGCTCGGCCGTGCAGTTCGACTTCGTCGTCGTCGACTTCCCCGATCCGTCCAACTATCACGTGGGCAAGCTGTACACCAGCGCCTTCTATCGGCTCGTGAAGCAGCACATCGCCCCCGGCGGTTTTCTGGTCGTGCAGAGCACGTCGCCCATGTTCGCGCGGCAATCGTTCTGGAGCATCGTCACGACGCTCGAGAGCGCCGGGCTGCGCACCTGGCCGTATCACGTGTACGTGCCGAGCTTCGGCGAGTGGGGCTTCGTGATCGCGGGGCTCAGCAGTTACGCGCCTCCCGCCACGCTGCCCAACGGCCTGCGCTATCTCACGGCGTCCACCGTGCCGGCCCTCTTCGACTTTCCGGCCGACATGCAGCGCGTGCCAGCGCTGGCGAACCGGCTCAATGATCAGGTGCTCGTGCGCTACTACGAGCATGAGTTCGACGCGATCAACCGGTGACGGCGCTCCAGTGAAGGCGCTCCGGTGAGAATCGATTCATGACCGCGTCGCGCCGCGAGTTCTTTCGCGCCCTGGGCGCCCTCGCAGCGGCGCCGGCGTTGATCGGGCTCACGCCCAAGGGGCGCGTGATCGGCGGCGGCTTCGTGCCCGATGGCAGCGCCGAGGGTCACCTGCTGCGCGACGGCACCGCGCGCGATCGATTGCGGGCGGGCACGACGCGTCGGGTGGAACGTCGGGTGAAGGTCGCGATCGTAGGTGGCGGTATAGGCGGCCTCTCCGCCGCGTGGCGACTCGACGCGCTCGGGATGCACGACTGGACATTGCTGGAAATGGACGCCCGTACCGGCGGCAATGCACGTTCGGCCGACTATCGCGGCCAGCGCGCGCCGTGGGGGGCCCACTATGTGCCGGTGCCGTCGGTCGATGCCGTGTACGTGCGGCAGCTGTTCCGCGAGCTTGGCGTGCTGAGCGCCGACGGCACGTGGGATGAGCGCGTGCTCTGCCACACGCCGCAGGAGCGGATCTGGCAGCACGGACGCTGGCACGAAGGGCTCGAGCCCACCGACGCCATGTCGCGTGCGCACCGCGAGCAGTTCCGTCGGTTCGAGGAGCGCATCGGGGAGTGGCGCGCATCGGGCATGTTTCGCGTGCCGAGCGCGCAGGGGCACGCGCAGCGCATGGTGGCGCAGCGGGCCGGCGGTACCGCGGCGAAGCTCGCGACCCGCGTCGCGTCGCTCGACGGCATGACGGCGCTGGAGTGGATGACGCGCGAAGGCTTCGATGCCCCGGCACTGCGCTGGTGGGTAGAGTACGGCACACGCGACGACTACGGCGCCTCGCTCAGCCAAGCGAGCGCGTGGGCGGCGGTGCACTACTTCGCCGGCCGAGAGGCCGACGAGCAGGGGCCGCTGACTTGGCCGGAGGGGAACGACTGGATCGTCCAGCAGCTGACGGCGCGCCTGTCGGCCCGCCGTCACCCCGACGGTCTCGCCCGCATCGCGACCGGCGCCCCGGTGTGGCAGCTCACGCGCGCGGGCGCGCGCTGGATCGTCGAGACGCCGCGTGAGCGCATCACGGCCGATGCGGTGATCTGGTGTGCGCCCCTGTTCGTCCTGCCGGGGGTCTGCGAGGGGGTCACGCTGCCCGTGACGCACGAATACGCGCCGTGGGTCGTGGCCAACATCGTCGTCGATCGCCCCCCAGCGTCGGCCGGGGCCGAATTGGCGTGGGACAACGTGATCTACGGCAGCCGCTCACTCGGCTACGTGAACGCGGCGCATCAGGGACTCGGCACGCCGCCCGATCGTACCGTGTGGACGTGGTATCACGCCGTGGTCGATCGCCCGGCGCGCGATGCACGGATCTGGATGCAGCAGCGCGCGTGGACGTCGTGGCGCGATGAGATCCTGGCCGACCTTTCCCGCGCGCACGGCGACATCGCCGAGTGTGTGGCGCGCATCGACATCATGCGTTGGGGACATGCGATGGCGCGCCCCACGCCCGGTGTGCTGGGGCGAATCGCCGCGCTGCAATCGTGGCAACCCGCTCCACACCTGTTCGTGGCGCACGCGGATCTGAGTGGCCTCAGCCTCTTCGAGGAGGCCCAATGGCATGGCGTGCACGCCGCGGCATCAGCGTATTCTGCCGTGGCGGGGTGAGTTCGTGGTACGCGTCGGACGGATCGCGCGGGCGCGGCGCCCCTGAGCGCTTGCTGTAGCAACGGGGCGGTTGGAATCGACTTGCCAACCGCGCTCCGGCGGCGCCGTGGTGCCCCCCCCCCCTCCAGCCCACCCGCGGCCCGGCTCCCCCACAGCGGCTCTCTGCAAGCGAATGCCGGCGCGCCAGCGCCCGGCGATCCGCGCCGCAGCAAAGCCGCGAAGGGGGACGCCGGGCCGCGGGCGGGCGGCTCCGCCAGCACACGAAAGCCCAACGCCCAAAGCCCAAAGCCGGCAGATTAGATTCCACCAAGAACCCCAGCGCGTGTCAGGAGTACATGAATCGCAAGCACAAGCGTTTGATCGTCGTCGGTGACCGCGTCCTCGTGAAGACCGAAGCCGGCGACCAACGATCGAAAGTCGGGCTGTATCTGCCCCCAACGGCTATCGACAATCAGGCCGTGCAGGGGGGAGAGATCGTGTCCACCGGCCCCGGTCTCGCTCTGCCCGAGCTCACCGACCAGGGCGAAGAGCCGTGGCGGATTTCCGGGGGCTCGGGGCGCGAGGCGCGCTTCGTGCCCATGCAGGCGCAGGTTGGTGACTACGCGCTCTTCTTCCGAAAAGCCGCAGTCGAGATCACGTTCGAAAACGAACAATACTTGGTGGTACCGCAGGCGGCGATCCTCGCCCTCGTGCGTGAGCCGCGAGAAGACATTCCGGAATACTAGGAGATCGATCGATGATGTATCCCGAGTACATGCTCCAGCCCATGCGTGAAGAACTCACCCGTCTGGGCGTGCAGGAACTGCGCACCGCCGATGCCGTGGACGCTCTGCTGCAGGAGCACAAAGGTACGGCGCTGGTCGTGGTGAATTCCGTGTGTGGCTGCGCCGCGCGCAACGCCCGTCCGGCCATCGCCATGGCACTCGCCAACGCCGCCAAGCCCGAGGTATCCACCACCGTGTTCGCTGGTCAGGATCGTGAAGCCACCGACCGCGCACGGTCGTACTTCACCGGCTATGCGCCGAGCTCTCCGTCGATTGCGCTGTTCAAGGACGGCGACGTCGTGTTCATGCTGGAGCGCTATCAGATCGAGGGTCGCAGCGCGCAGGAAATCGCCCAGGATCTCGCCGGCGCCTTCGACCAGTACTGCGCCGCGTAATCGGTCGCGGCGATGCCGACGTGGACGTACCGCGTCGGCATCGCGCCGCCCGCCGTCGCCAGCCGCAATCCCCGGTGCATCACCGCGTGGTCATCGACCGCTAGCGGATCCACATCCAGCGCCACACCTCGCGCAGGCTCGGGCGCTTCCCGTACATCAGCACGCCGACGCGATACAAGCGGCTGGCGACGAACGTCATGCCAAGGGCCGAGAGCGCCAGCACCACCAGCGAGATCACGATCTCACGCATGGCGATCGGCGCCAACGACAGGCGCAGCGGCAGGATGATCGGCGAGGAAAACGGCACCACGGTGAGCAATCGCGCCATCGTCCCCTCGGGGCTCGTGAGAATCCCCTGCACCGAGCCAAGACTGATCGCGAGCAACAGCACGACCGGCAACTGCGCCTGCTGCGCGTCCTGCTCTGAACTCACGACGGCGCCCACCATGGCGAACAACGCGGCGTAGAACAGGAAGCCGAGGACGAAGCTGAACAGGATCACCAGCCCCATGCCGACGCTCAGCTCCGGCAGTGAGAACCCGGCGGCCGCGATCCCGAACTTCGCGAGAATCGGCGCGCGCGCAAAGAGCAGGGTGGTGGCCACCGCCAGCCAGATCAGCAACTGCGTGAACCCCACCGCACCGATCCCGATGACTTTGCCCATCAGCAGCGCATCGGAGGGCACGCTCGACAGCACCACCTCCGCCACGCGCGTCTGCTTCTCTTCGAGGACGCCACGCATCACGTTGGCGCCGTGCATGAAGATGGTGAGGTACAAGGTGATGGCGATGCCGAGGGCGAAGGCCACGCCGATCTGACCGGAACCGCCGCGTCCGCGCTCGGTGAGCCGTTCGGTTTCGACCCGCACCTGCTGCCCCGCCAGCATCGCACTGCGATCGGCGTCGATGCCGCTGGCTTCGAGCTGGCGCGAGAGCACGGCGCGGTTGAGGGTGCGCTCGAGCTGTTGCATCGCCAGCAACGCCGTCGTGTTGCGGCCACTGTAGCGCACCACGCCACGGCCCAAGGCACCCGGCTCGATCTCCAAGTAACCGACCAGTGATCCGGAAAGCACGTCGCGCGTCGCACGGTCGCGCTCTGCGGTCATGGCGGTCGGCGACGCTGCGCGCGCGAATTGTGCCCGCGCCGTATCGCCCATGATGCCGCCCTGCAGCGCCGATACCACCAGCCGCCCGACCGAGTCCGGCGTGGCATCGATCACGCGCACCGTACCGGCCTCCGCCTTCCGCGCGCGCAGCTCGAGGAGCGACGGCAGGAACAGCATGAACGCCATGAAGACCGGTCCGATCAACGTCGCGATCAGAAACCAGCGCGAGCGCACGCGCTCGAAATACTCGCGCGCGATAATGGTGTCGAGCTTTGAGATGAAACGTGGCATGTGTTGGTTGCTCACCCGTGTCCGGACAGGCCGACTTCGACTTGCGCGCCGACTTTCTCGAGGAAGATCCGGTGCAGCGACGGGCGCACCAGCTCGAACCGTTCCAGCCGGGCGCCCGTCGTCACGAGCCGGGCCAGCAAAGCCTGCGGATCCGCATCGGCCGCCAGCTCCACCTCCACCGTGAGGTGCGCGTCGTTGTAGTGCCTGACCAACGCTGGATCACGCAGCACCACATTCGCCTCGGCCGTCGGTGCCGACTCGAACTGAATCATCACTACGCGCGAGCCATGGACGGCGCGCACCTCGCTCACCGGCCCATCAAGTACCTTCTCGCCACCGGCTACGATGCAGACGGCATCGCACATGCGCTCCGCGTTCTCCATCACGTGCGTGGAGAAGATCACGGTGCGGCCCTTGGTACGCAGCTCGAGCACCGTGTCCTTGAGCGCTTGCGCGTTCACCGGATCCAATCCGCTGAATGGCTCGTCGAGAATCACGAGCTCCGGATCGTGCAGCAGCGCGCCGATGAACTGCACCTTCTGCTGCATCCCACGCGACAGTTCATCCACCCGGGCGCGACTCCAGTCTTCGCCGCTGCCGCGCAGCTGAAAGCGCTCCAGCCATCGGTCGATGCGCGCATCGAGTCCCGCGCTGGGCACGGCCTTCAGTCGCGCCAGGAACCGCAGCACATCACGCACCCGCATCTTGCGGTAGAGGCCGCGCTCTTCCGGCAGGTAGCCGATCCGGTCGTTCAGCGAGGCGTCGCCGTGAGTGCGCCCCAGCAGGGTCACCGATCCCGTATCGGGCACCAGAATGTTCAGGATCATCCGGATCGTCGTCGTCTTTCCCGCGCCGTTCGGGCCGAGCAGGCCGTACACCGACCCTGTCGGGACGCGCAGCGACAGCTCCCGGACGGCTACGTGGCTCGCGAAGCGCTTGGAGATCTGGTCGATCAGGATGGCGGGTTCGTTCATCGGGGGAAGATCGGGGGACGTCGTGGCAGAGACACCACGCCTGCATGGACGACTTGCGGTCGGGTGACGCCACCGACTCGGTCGATGCTTCCGGGCGGCGCCGGCGTTAGTCTACCCCGTACGCTTATGCCGACGTTCCCTCCGCCCCACCCGCTCCGCTTCACCCGCGCCGAATTCGCCGGGGCGTTCGGTGACCTCGGCACTGACCTCCCGTTGCTGGTCGGCATCGTCGTGGCCACCGGCATGGACGCGACCACGGCCTTCGTGGTGTTCGGCGCCTTGCAGATCGCCTCCGGGCTGGCGTATCGGCTCCCGATGCCGGTGCAGCCCCTCAAGGCCATGGCGGCCATCGCCATCGCCGGCAAGCTGGCCCCACCGCTCCTGGCGGCCGGTGGGCTCATCGTCGGCGTGGTCATGCTCGTCCTCGCCCGATCAGGCGCGCTCGAGTGGATCGCCCGCACCGTCCCCAAGCCCGTCGTGCGCGGCATTCAGGTCGGACTCGGCATTCAGCTCGCCCTGCTCGCCCTGACCCGGTTCATCCCGGCGGATGGCACGCGTGGCTGGCTGCTCGCGGCGGTGTCGCTCGGCATTATCGCCTGGCTGCGCGAGAGTCATCGCGTGCCCGCGGCGCTGGTCGTGATCGCCCTCGGCGTTGCCGTCGCGGCCATCACCTGGCCGACCGGCGCGCCGCTGCCGCTCGGTGTTCGGCTCCCCGTGCTTCCGGCGCGCTGGCCCACGCCCGGCGAATTCGCCCAGGCCTCGCTCCTGCTCGCCCTCCCGCAGCTCGCGCTCTCTCTGGGGAACTCCGTGCTGGCCACCAGGCAGGTGGTGGCCGATCTCTTTCCCACCCGTGAACCGCTCAGCGTGCGACGCATCGGTACGACCTACGCGCTGATGAATCTCGTGGCCGCGCCGTTGGGAGGGATTCCGGTCTGTCACGGCTCCGGCGGCATCGCCGGTCACTACGCCTTCGGCGCCCGCACCGGGGCCAGTGGCATCATTTACGGCACCTTTCTGGTGCTCTCCGGGTTGCTGCTCGTCGGCGAGCCGGCGGCCTTCCAGCGCCTATTTCCCGGTCCGGTGCTTGGCACACTGCTGCTCGTCGAAGCCGTCACGGTGCTGCTGCTCGTGCGCGACCTGCGTGACACCCCCGGTTGGCTGGCCTTCGCCGTGGCCTGCGGGCTGGCGGCGGCGTTCCTGCCGTATGGCTACGCCGTGGCCCTGCTTGGTGGGACCCTGATCAGCCTGGCGCTAAAACGTTGGCGGTCCCCACGCGGGTCACGCTGATCACGCCGGCGCCGACTGCGCTCGTTGGCGTCGGCGCGGCGCCTTAGAAGAACCAGCGCTGCAGTCCCGTGCGCCCCTGGTTGTTGGCGCCGGCCAGACGCCAATACAGGGTGAACCCGCTCACGGTGAGCGCGAGCAGGGCGAGGCCCCAGAGCATCGACGCGACCAGTCCGCCGTCGCCGAACACCTCACCGCTATGCACGCGGTTGATGAAGGGCTTGTCGGCGTACCCGTCGATGCGCAGGAACTTCCCCGTCCGTGCATCGAACAGCAGTCGACGGTCTTCACCGCCCGTTTTCGTGCCGAGGTACAGGCTGATGACCGGTGCTTGCCCCTTGAGCTCGATCGCGATCTTGTCGATCGGCGCCCCCGGGGCCTCCTTGGCGGCGCTGGCCATGGCGGCGTTGATCGCCCCCATCCACGCGTCGGGCGGGGAGTCGGTGTGCACGGCACTCACCAACCCGCGATTCGCCTCGCGAACGGCTTCGTCTTCACCAAAGAACTCGGTGCCGGCGACCAGCACGCCGGTCACGGAGGCGAAGGCCAGGAACAGCGTGGCTGGCGCGCCAATCCACCGGTGCCAGCGACGCCAGAAAGCAGGGGTAGGCATACGGACGGTCTATGGGGTCAGAGACTCGGGGCGGGGAGGTTCGGCTGCAACCTGTCGCGCGACACTCCCGCTCGCAAACCGCCGGATCGGTGATACCTTTCCTGCGTGGACCCCCGGTGACCCTCGTTGAGCGTCCTCCCCCACCATTTAGAGCTTTCATCATGACCAAGATCCGTATGGCCGTCGTGTCGGCCGCACTCGCCCTGTCCGTGACCGCCGTGGCGGCACAGCGCATGTTCGCCGACTTCAGCGGCAAGTGGAACGTCGCGATCGACGCGCAGGGCCAGTCGATGCAGTCGCTCATGACCGTCACGCAGAAGGGAGACTCCGTCTCCGGCACCACCGAATCGCAGATCGGCACCGCGAATTTCGACGGCGTGGTGAAGGGCGACTCGATCTTCTTCGGGTTTGCGTACGACATGGGTGGACAGCAGATCAGGATCCGTGGCACCGGCGTGATGACGGAGAAGGACAAGATGATGGGCACCATGGAAGCCGAAGGGCTCGGCGCCTTCCCGTTCGCCGCTGCGCGCCAGCCGAACTAACCGGACATGCCGTCCACCGCACTCGGCGAGTTCGTCGGAACGCTCGTACTGATTTTGCTCGGCAATGGTGTGGTGGCCGGCGTGTTGTTGGAGAAAACGAAGTCGAACGGCGCGGGATGGCTCGTCATCACGGCCGGTTGGGGCTTCGCGGTGCTCGGCGGCGTGCTGGTGGCCGTGGGGCTCGGGGCCCCCGGTGAGCTCAATCCCGCGGTCACGTTGGCCAATGTGATCGCGGGGACGCGCACCGTGCCCGATGCGCTCGGGCACGTCGCGGCGCAGATGGCGGGCGCGATCCTCGGCGCGACGCTCGTGTGGGTCCACTACTTCTCGCACTGGCGCGAAACGCGCGATCAGGGCGCTATTCTCGCCTGCTTCTGCAACGCACCGGCGATCCGTCGCCCCGTGCCGAACGTGATCAGCGAGATCATCGCCACGATGGTTCTGGTGCTCGTGGCCAGTGCGATCGGCAGCACCGGCGTGGCCGGCAGCACGCCCGCCACCAACCTCGGGCCCGCCCTCGTCGGCGCCCTGGTGTGGGGGATCGGTCTCTCGCTCGGTGGCCCTACGGGATACGCCATCAACCCGGCGCGCGACCTCGGGCCGCGCATCGCCCATGCCATCCTGCCGATCGCCGGTAAGGGTGGCAACGACTGGGGATACGCCTGGATTCCCGTCGTAGGACCGCTGGCCGGTGGTGCCCTCGCGGCCCTGCTCTGGGCCGCGCTATCCGCCGCAAACGGAGTACCGACGTGAGCATGACAACGGGACGGTTGGTGACGGCGGCGCTCTGTGCCGCCGTTGGCATTGGTACCACCTACGTGGGCGTGGCCGGCGCGGGTCCGCTGCCGCCACTTGGCGGATTGCTCTCGCCGGCAGTCGGACTCTGGGCCAACGCCGTCAACGACCTGCCGGCGGAAGCCACCACCCGGATCCCGTCGCTCGATGGGACGGTCGACGTGCGCTACGACTCGCGCAGCGTTCCGCACATCTTTGCCACCACGGATGCCGACGCCATGCGCGCCCTCGGTTACGTCACCGCGCGCGACCGGTTGTTTCAGCTCGAGATCCAGTCCCGCGCCGGCGAAGGCACGCTTACCGAGTTGGTGGGCGAGGTCGCGCTCCCGGCCGATCAGGAAACCCGCCGCCTCGGTATGCCACGCTCGGCGGAACGGAAATGGCGGGACATCGGCGAGAACACTACTGCCGGAAAGCTGCTGCTGGCCTACGCCGCCGGCGTGAACGCATATCGCACGTCGCTGTCGCCGGGGCAGTGGCCGGTGGAATACAAGCTGCTCAATCGGGCGCCGCGCGAATGGCTCCCCGTGCATTCGGTGCACGTGCTCAATCGAATGGGCTACACCCTGGCGCGCGGACCCGGCGAGCTCGAGCTGCTCGAAGCACGGGCGCTGGTGGGTGATGCGGCGGCGAACGCGCTGATGGAAGAGAACTCACCGGTGCAGGAGCCCATCCAGCCGATGAATCGCAACGCGGCGCGACAGGCCCTCTCGTCGGTGCCGGCGCCCGGTGCCCCCGACAGCCTCGCGGCGCGCATGGTGGCGTCGCTGCGCGCGAACGCCGGTACATCGCGAACGGGGATGTCGCCGCTCTCGTGGCTGAAGGACGTCGATCCGGCCGTCGAGCAGGCGCGTGCCTTCGCCAGTAACAACTGGGCGGTGGCCCCGTCGCGGTCGGCCAACGGTCATGCGATGCTGGCCGGCGATCCGCACCTCGAGCTCACGCTTCCGAGCATCTGGTACGAAGTGCACATCGTGGTGCCGGGCAGCATTGAGATCGGTGGTGTGTCGATTCCCGGACTGCCGGGCGTGCCGATCGGGTATTCGCGCGCGGTGGCGTGGAGTGCCACGAACACCGGTGCCGACGTGATGGACTTCTGGCGCGAGCGCGTCGACAACGACGCGGCGCCCACGGCGTATGAACTCGACGGCGTGATGACGAAGTTCGCCGACACCCGCATCGAGACGTATCGCGACAAGGCCGGCGCCACCATCGCCGTGGACACGATCTACTACACGCACCGCGGCCCGATGCAGCGCCAGGGACGCGAGTGGCTGTCGATGCGCTGGACGGTCCTCGAGGCGGGGAAGGAGCTCGAGGGATACTTCGCAGCCTTTCACGCCACGACCGCGCCGGCCTTCCTCGATTCGATGGCGCGCTATTACCAGGCGCCCGCGCAGAACTTCATCACCGCCGACACGTCGGGCACGATCATGATCCGCTCCACGGGACGCTATCCCGTGCGGGCCGACAGCGGTCGCGGTACCGAGGTACGCGACGGATCACTGCGCAAGAACGACTGGATCGGCGACTGGCCGGTGACGCGCTATCCGCAGGGGCAGAATCCGGCGCAAGGCTATCTGGCATCGGCCAACCAGCAGCCCATCGATCCGCAGCAGGAGGCGCTCTATCTCGGCCCCGATCCCAACTTCGAGATCTGGCGCGCGTTGCAGATCAACCGGTTGCTGCGCGCCGACAGCACGGTCACGCTGGATGAGATGCGCGGCTTTCACACGAATCCTGGCAGTGTGCGCGCCGACCTGCTTGCCCCCGCGCTGGTGTCCGCAGCGCGCGCACGTATGGCCGCCGGCGACACGTCACGGTCGCTCAAGGCGGCCGAAGTGCTGCTGTCGTCGTGGGACCGGCAGTACACGCGCGTGAACACGGGGGCGCGCCTGTTCGAAACCGCCGTGGGCCAGACCACCGCGCTGTTGTACGACGAGTTCATCCCCGCCAAGTCGAACACGCGCGCGGTCACGCCGAGTGAATCGCGCTTGCTGCAGCTGCTCGCCGATTCGGCGAATGGATGGTGGGACGATCGACGTACCACCACCGAACGCGAAGACCGCAACATGATTCTCGCCAAGGCGCTGCGCACGGCCTACGACACGCTCGTCACGGAGTACGGCGATCCGGCGACCACGCCGTGGACGTGGGGACGCGTGGCACCGGCGAAACCGAATCACCTGCTGCGACTGGCAGGGTTCGCGGCGCCGGAGATGCCGATCGACGGGGGACGCGGCACGCTCAATCCCTCCGTGGGATCGAAGCGCGCGAATTTCGGGGCGAGCTGGCGCATGGTGGTCGAGATGGACAAGGAGCCGCGCGTGCATGCGGTGTACCCGGGCGGGCAGAGCGGCAATCCCGCGAGCACGCGCTATCTCGATCGATACGCCATGTGGGCCAACGGACAGCTCGATAGCGTGCGCACGCCGCGCAGCGCGAAGGACTTGGCCGCGTCGGATACGCGTGCCGTGCTCACTCTTACACGCTGAACGGGCCGTCGACCATGTGGATGCATCTGATCAGCGCCGTCCTGCTGCAATTCGTGGCGCAGCGCTTTCTGGGGGTATGGGGCGCAGCCGTGGCGGGGGCGCTCACGGGCGTGCTCTTCCGGCAGGGCGGGGCGATTCGCGCCGGCGCCTTCTCGGCAGCGCTGGCCGCCGTCGTGCTGCTGCTGGCCGCCGCCGAGCGCGGGGTTGCACTCACGGAGTTTGCGACCACGATCGGTCGCAACTTCTCGCTGCCGGGATGGGCGGTGCTGGTGGCCACGCTGGTGCTGCCGGCGCTGCAGGCCGGCGGCTTCGCCGGCCTGGTGAGTCGCGTGCTGAGGAAGGAGCGCGCCGCGATCCGCTGACGGCGAACGACGTTACTTCGAAGCCCCATCGAGCTCCGTCCACAGGCGACGGATGGCGATGGGGCTTTGCTGTTCCGCCAGAAACCACTTCCCGTACGTGCCCCAGTTCACCTGCGCGATGGCCTGATCGACGGTGAGTCCGGCGGCCTTGAGCCGCTTCACCTCGGCGATCACGGCCACGAGCGCCTCGCGGAACGTCACGAGCTCTTCGCGCGACACCGTCGCGTCTTCGATGAAGCCGTGCCCCGGAATGAACCGGTCCACGTTCTTGAGGGCGAGCGCGCGGTCGATCGTGCGCACCCATTCGGCGCCGTAGGCTGAGCGCATGGCCGGGAAGACGCGATTCAGGTACGCCTCACTCATGAACAGCAGCTTCTCCGACGGCACTTCGACCATGAGGTCGCCGCCGGTATGCGCGCGCCCGAGGAAGCGTACGCGTACGCTGATGCCGCCGAGGTCGATGGTCTCGGTGTCGCTCGTCATGGCGGTAGGCGGCACGATCACGGCCGGGCGATTGGCGGCGACCGCCGCGGCAGAATCCTTCTTGAGTTGCGCCAGGGAGTTGGCGTGCACGATGAACTGAATGTCCCTCGGCAGCGCGCTGTTGCCCGCCGTGTGATCACCGTGATCGGAGCCCACCACGTACCACTTCACCGGCAGGGCCGAGATGGTCTTGATCTTGTCGAGCATGGTCTGCGTGGCTTGCACACTGCCTTGCCCGTCGGCCACGAGCACCCCGTTGCGTCCGATCACGATGAGACTGACCGTCGTGAAGCCGGGCTGACGGATCTCTTCGTAGCCGTACACCTTGTCGCTCAGCTTCACGAAGCGCGGGAACTCGCTGAGGGCGACGCCGCGCACGGCCGGATCGGCGGTGCGGACAGGAGACTGAGCCTGCAGCGAAGTCGCGGCGGCGGCAAGAAGAAGGAGAAGGGCGGCTGGGCGCATCTGGGTTCCGAGTTCTGGGTGCTGAGTGCTGAGTGCTGGGTGAACGGCGAACGGCGCTAAGAATCGACCGCGCTAAGAATGAACGGCGCTAAGGTAGGGAGCGCTAAGAATTAGCAGCGGGACCAGCGGAACCGCGAACAGCGCGGGGACACCCAGACTACGCTGGCCGCCCCCGCGCTGTTGATGCGCCCCAACGCGCCCCTCATTCTTCGCGCCGTTTACCTTAGCGCCCCTCACTCTTAGCGCCCTTCACTCTTAGCGCCGTTCGTAGTTAAGAAGCCGCCCCAGCATGTCGACGAACTCGGAGCGATAGCCGCCGTCGTCGCTTCCTTTCGCCGCCGTCGCCATGGCCAGCGCCGATCGCAGCGTCGCCGTGCCTTTGTGTTCGGAGTTGCGCAGCACCATCCCGAACTCGGCCACGGAGGCGGCAAAGCGGAAGTCATTGGACGCGCTGCGCCCGCGCCCGTCGATCACCGCCTGCGTGATCTGCCGGCTCGTGTTCTCCCCCGGCGTCTTGTAGCGCATCCGTACGAACATCAGCTCGTTCTTCGCCGCGTTAGTGCGTGGCGCGTCGGTGGCCGGCACCTGATATCGCAGCGAGTCCTGCTCACGCAGCGCGATGGTGCCCGTCACGCCGTTCGGCACCACTTCGTACAGCGCCGTGACCGAGTGACCGGCACCCATGTCGCCCGCGTCCTTCGTGTCGTCGGTGAAGTCTTCGGTGGCGAGCAGGCGGTCTTCGTAGCCGACCAGGCGATACGCGCGCACCGCCGCCGGGTTGAACTCCACCTGCAGCTTCACGTCGTTGGCAACGGTGACCAGCGTGGCGCCCATTTCCTGCACCAGCACTTTTCGCGCTTCCGCGATGTCGTCCACGTAGGCGTAGTTGCCGTTGCCGCGCTTGGCGAGCTTCTCCATCTTCGCGTCCTGATAGTTGCCCTCCCCGAAGCCAAGCACCGTCAGGTACGTCCCCTCGGCGCGCTTGCGCTCGATGAGACGCTCCATCTCGCCGTCGCTGCTGGCGCCCACGTTGAAGTCGCCATCGGTGGCCAGAATCACGCGGTTGTTGCCGGTGGGATTGAAATGTTCGCGGGCCGTGCGATAGGCCAGTTCGATACCGGCACCGCCGGCCGTTGAACCACCCGCTTCCAGTCGATCCAGCGCGGCCACGATCGTCGCCTTCTCGTCGCCGCTCGTGCTGGGCAACACGAGCCCGGCCGCACCGGCATACACCACCAGCGCCACGTGATCCTGTGGGCGCAGCTGGTCCACCAGCAGGCGCAGCGACGCCTTCACCAGCGGCAGCTTGTTCCACGCGTTCATCGACCCCGACACGTCGATCAAGAACACCAGGTTGCTGGGCGGCAGTGCGGCCGTCTCGATGCGACGCGCTTGCAGCGCCACCCGTACGAGTCGGTGCTTCGGCTGCCACGGCGCCGCCATCGTTTCCGTCGTGATCGACACCGGCGCGTTCCCCGTGGGCGACGGCAGATCGTAGGGGAAGTAGTTGATCAGCTCCTCGATGCGCACCGCGTCTGGCGGCGGCGTCTGCCCCTGCGCAATGAAGCGCCGCACGTTGCTGTACGAGGCGCGGTCGACGTCCACCGAGAACGTGGAGCGTGGATGCACCGACACCGAGAGAAACGGGTTGTCGTCGATCTTGTCGTACTGCTCGCGGTTGCCGCCGGCGTCGCGACGCCGTTCCGCGCGTGGGCGGATCATCTCGGGAGAGACACTTCCCGCCACGCCAAGGGCCACGCCGCCGGCCACGCCACGGCCGCTGAAATCCCGCGCCGACGGCGCCGGTGCCGACCGTGCCAATGGCGGTGCCGACGGCACGTTGATGGCCGCGTTCTGGCGACTGGCATCCTGCGCTGTAAGCACCTCGCGCAGGGCCATCACCGTCGTCTGCATCGCAGGTGCCTCGGCGAGCTCCGCCGCCGCCTTCGACGCCGCCGTCTTCGGCGCCGCCGCCTTCGATGCCTCCGCCTTCGGCGCCTCGGCCTTCGGCGCCTCGGCCTTCGGCGCCTGAGCGATCGGCGCGGCCACCGCCGGCACGGCGACATCAGCCATCGTTCGTTCCACCGCCGGCGTGCGCGACATCACCCACGTGGTTCCACCCGCCATGAGCGCCAGCGCCGCGGCCACTCGGAACGCCGGCCGCGCGAACCACGCCGTCGCCGCCTTCTGTTCGGCGTGCGTGCGCCGATCCGCCTGCGCCACGATCGCGGCGGCAGCCTTCGCGGTGTCGGCCGGCGACACCACCCCAGCCGGCGCGTCATCGAGCGCCCCGAGAATGCGCGACGTGGCCGCCATGTAGCCGCGCAACGTAGCGACCTCGCGCTGGCACACCGCGCAGCCCGCCACATGCGCCTGCACCTGCGTCGTGCTCGCGCCGTCGAACGCATCGTCCAGCCACGTCTGCAGTGAGCCTTCGTCGGGATGTCCCGCCTCGGTCCAGACGATCGCCAGTGCGTCGTCCGGCGTCATTTCGTTATGCGACATCGGCTCCTCCCTGTGCGTCGCGCTCGCGAACGAGCGACTCGTAGATGTCCACCAGGCGGCGTCGGGCGCGTGAGAGCGTCGTGCCCACGGATCCCACCGACAGGCCAAGCGTGGCGGCGATTTCGTGATAGTCGAGGCCTTCTTCGCGCAGCAGCAGCGCCGCGCGGTCTTTCTCGCCGAGCGCGTCGATGGCGGAGCGTGCGAACGCCTGTTCGCGCAGCTGCTCTCGCTGTTGCTCCTGCGACACGGACTCGTGTTCGATCGTGTGCGCCTGCGATTCGTCGGCCCGCAGGGCGTCGAGATGGCGGCGGTGGCGCGTGGCACGGCGGCCTTCGTCGCGGATCAGATTCGTGGCCACGGCAAAGAGCCACGAACGTTCGTTCGTGAGCGGCAGATGCCGCATGGCGCGGAGAAAGGTCTCCTGCGCGAGTTCGTCCGCGAGATCACGGTCGCCAAGGCGTCGCGCGAGATAGCGCACGACGGGCTGGTGGTATTCGCGGAACAGTCGGTCGATGTCGTCCATCGCCTCGGGAGCTGGGGGTTCACGAGTGGGACGCCGGCGCGGCCGGAACTTGCACACGCCCGCAGTAACCGTCCGCGCCGCGTTGCTAGGCGCCCTTGGCCCGATACCGCTCCAGCCAGGCCGTCGACCACGAGTCGAACCGCTCCTCCCGGATCGCCCCCCGGATCTGTTCCATGAGCCGTAACAGGAACGTCAGGTTGTGCAGGGCCAGCAGGCGCTGCCCCAGCGGCTCCTCGTTGTCGTGCAGGTGCCGGAGGTAGGCGCGGTCGTAGTCGGTGCAGGCGGGGCAGGGACACGTGTCGGTGAGCGGCCGGCGGTCGGTGCGATGGCTGCTCTTTCGGATCGAGACTTTGCCGTCTTCGGTGAAGACGGTGCCGTGCCGCCCCATTTTCGTGGGGGCAACACAGTCGAACAGGTCCATGCCGCGACGCACCGCCTCGATGAGATCATCGGGGAAACCGACGCCCATGAGATAGCGTGGCTTGTCGCGCGGCAGCAGCGGCGCGCAGGTATCGAAGGTGGCGTACATGAGCGGCTTGGCCTCGCCCACCGACAGGCCGCCCATGGCGATGCCGGCCCAGTCGCCCGTCTGCAGAATGCCGTGGATCGATGCCGTACGCAGGTCGTCGCTGGTGCCCCCTTGGATGATCGGGAACAGCGCCTGTGGAGGCGCCATGCGCTCGAGATCAGCGTCGCCCCCGTACATCGCCGGCGCGCCGTCGGGGACGGCGAACGACTTCGCCGGCTCCCGCCCGTCGCGCTCGAGTCGATCGAATTCAACGCGGCACCGCTCCAACCAGCGCAGGCTCCGCTCCATCGCCGAACGCGACGCCGCATGCTCGGCACCACCTTCAATCAATTCGTCGAGCTGCATGATGACATCGGCACCGAGATTGCGCTCGATCTGCATCACCCGCTCGGGCGTGTAGTTGTGGCGTGACCCGTCCGAGATGCTCTTGAACGTCACCCCCTCTTCGCGCACCTGCCGGAACTTGGCCAGCGAGAACACCTGGTAGCCGCCGGAGTCGGTCAGCATCGGGCCGCTGAAGCGCGAGAAGGCGTGCAGCCCGCCCAACGCCCGAACCATCTGATCGCCCGGATTGAGATACAGGTGATACGCGTTGGCGAGGAGCATCTGCGTGCCCATCGCGCGCATCTCGCGCATGTCGATGCCGCGCACCGCGGCCCGTGTGCCTACCGGCATGAATTCCGGTGTCTGGACCACCCCATGCGGCGTCGTGAACCACCCCAGTCGTGCCCCTTCCCGGTCATGCGACGCGCGAAAGGCGAAGCCCGGTGACGTCGTAATGCTCACGAACCCTCGCCCACACCGGTACCGCGCGCCGCCTGCTCGAGTGCGCGCTGCTGCGTTTCCGCATCCATCACGTGACGCAGCGCCACCAGCACCGGATGATCGCGCGTGTAGGCCGCGCCGTACTCGATGTTGAACAGGAAATCGAATCCCTCCGGCATCGCGCCCTGATTGTGCTGCAGAATGGTCTCGAGCTTGTCGAGGCCCTTGGCCAGCTTGGCCTCGGGGCTGGCGGCCGCCTCGTACTCGTCCCACAGCGCCACGAGGTCGGCCCGCACGGCCTCCGGCAACGGTTGGACCAGCTGCACGAGATCCGCCCGCTCCTGCTCCGCCTTGTTGGGCACCGACGCTTGCAGCGCCGCCGAGATGTCGCCGCGGATCGCCTCACCGAGGTCATGTACGAGGCAGATGCGCAGCAGTTTGCCCACGTCGATGCCAGGACACTGCGGCGCCAGCACCAGCGCCATGAGGCACAGCCGCCACGTATGCGCGGCCACGGTTTCCTGACCGCCGTCCGACGTCCACGATGTGCGCGTCATGTACTTCAGCGATTCGGCCGCCCGCAGAAACGCGAGCGTCCCCTGCAACTCGGCGCCAAGTGGTGACGCGGAAAACTCACTCATGCGGACGTGGTGACGGCGTGGGAGAAGACGGATCGGAGGGAGCAACCTGCGTGTGCTTGGTAAACCGGGCCACGGCATCGGCACCGCCGTGACGGACCAGCCACGCGAGCCCCAGGGCGCGGGTGAGGCGGCCGGCAGCCAGTGCCAGGAAGAACTGGTGAAACGGCACCCCCGCGGCACCCGAGGCGATGCTGGTGAGCTTGGTCGACAACGGGGACATCGTGCTGGCAAAGATTGCCCAGCCACCATACCGCGCCAGTGTCCCGCGATACTCGTCGATCGTGGCCGTCGTGATGGCGAAGTACCGTGACACCGGCCCCTCCAGCCAGCTCAAGGCCTGCGCCCCGGCGACATACAGGACGACGCTGCCGATCAGCGTGCCGGCCGTGGCCACCAGCGCGTACCGGTAGGCGCGTGCCGGACGCGCGAGCGCCAGCGGGAGGAAGAACACGTCGACGAAGCCCGGAAAGACGCAACCTTGCAGCAGTCCCCATCCGAACACCACGCTGTTCGACCATCCCGCGTCAGCCCAGTGCTCGAGGCGCGCATGGGTGCGCGCCAGCCAGGTCGGCTCGAGTGACATAACCGGAAAGATAACAGCGCCAAGTGATGGGTCGACACGCATATTTCGGCCATGCGACTTCGATCTCTCGTGTGGCCGCTGCTGGCCGCGCTGCCGGTATTGTCGGCCTGCCGCACCCTCGCGCCGGGCCGTTCCCCTCGCTGTCCGTTTGCGGTCGCGCCCACGGTGGCCGACACCATCGACACCGAGGTGCTCTCCAGCGCGGTGCGATTGCATCGGTTGGTGAACGTGAAGGCCCCGTGGCGGGCCTGGGTGCTCGACGTGAACATGTCGGCGTGCGCCAGTGTGCAGGCGGTGAAGGGGGAGGCCACGGCCGTGGGACGCAACACGACGAGCGTGCTGTTGTCGCGGCTGCCGGCGGCATCGCGCCCCATCGCAGCGGTCAACGCCGACTTCTTCCTGTTCGCGCCGCCCGGCGTACCCACCAACGCGCACATCGAACGCGGCACCGTGCTCGCTGGCCCCGGCCCGAACGTACTGCTCGGATATGACGCGCAACGCGGCCTGTTCATCGATTCCGTACGCGTGAGCGGCGCGGTCTCGTCACCGCGTGGAACGGTCGCACTGCTGAACTGGAATCGACCGGCCCCGAACCGCGCCGGACTGGTCGACGCCCACTGGGGCGTGCCGCTCGATACGCTGGTGCGCACCCGTGCGGTGCGGCTCGAGCCACTCGTGGCCGTGCAGCAGGATACGAGCGCCGGCCGGTACGTCGTACGCGCGGCGCGGCCGGCTGACACGCTGGTGTTCGGCGACACGCTGCTGCTGATCGTGCCACCGGCTCAGCGCACGCGGGTGATGGCCGGTGACACCGTCACCGTGCAGCGGCGCCTCACCCCCTACTGGCCGCGCGAAACGGTGGGCGGGCGCGGTGTGCTGCTGATCGACAGCGTGGTGGGCGCCGATGTGGATCGCGAGGGCAATGCCGGCTTCCAAGGGCTCAATCCGCGCACCGCGGCCGGCATCGCGCGAGTCGGCACTTCACAGCGGCTGCTGCTGGCCGTGATCGACGGACGACAGCCGGGCTACAGCATGGGGATGACGCTGCGGCAAACGGCGGAACTGCTGCAGTCGCTCGGCGCCCAGCGCGCGATCAATCTCGATGGTGGCGGCTCGTCGGCCATGATCGTGCGCGACCACGCCACCGGTGCGTTGCGGGTGCGCAACAAGCCGTCTGATCCGACCGGCGAGCGGCCGGTCGGGAACGCCCTCGCGGTGCTGGGCGTCTGCGCAGGGCGCTAGTCGTGCGGTCGTGCTGACGGCGAGGGCGTAGCCAGCGGAACGTCAAGCGGTTCGCGCGAAGCTCGCGAAGAACAGCAAAACAAAAAATTGAGAGAAACGTCGTCGTCGACGATCCCGCTTGGATACACCGCTGTTCTTCGCGTGCCTTCGCGGCCCTTCGCGCCCTTCGCGCGAACCGCCAGACCGTCCGCCAATTACGAACGGTCCGCAAGCACACCGAGCACTCCCCGCCGACTACAGCGTGTCGAGCCCTTCCGTGCCGATCACGGGGTTCCACGGCAACAGCTCGTACTGCGCCAACGAGCGCTTCGTAAACGGATCACCGTCGCGAATGCGGTCCAGCGCCGCCCCCATCTCCTCGCCGTCGGGGATGCGCAGGAGCAGTCCGCCGCCGGTACGCGGATCGAACGGCCCCGACGCGAGCAACAGCCCCTGCGCCTTGAGTTCCTTGAGATAGGCCCGATGCTCGTCAACGTACGGAGCGATCTCGTCGAACGGGCGGCGGTAGCGGATGATGGCGAGTGCGTACATAGGCGGAATGGAACGCCGTGCTCCGGCCGAGTCAACCATTCCCGGACGTTCGCGCGCCGCCGCGCTACCGTTTGGCCGCGAGCGCCTCGCGCAACGCTTGCCAGGGCAGCATCGCACAGCCGTGGCGCCCCGGGAATGGGGCGACCCCCAGCAATGGCGTCAGCGCCGGCGGGAGCCCCAACTCCGCGTCCGCCCCCGACGCGTGCAGCATGCGATCCACGGCATCCGCAACGGCCAGCGACGCCCCTACTGTGCGCCCCGCCACGGCATCGGTCATCATCGAGGCCGACGCCGTCGCGATCGAGCAGCTGCGCCCCGTGAAGGCGACGTCGCGCACCGTGTCGGCGTCGAGCGACACCATGACGGTGATCTCGTCGCCGCACACCGGATTCTTGCGCGCGCCGCTCGTCGTGGGCGCCTCGATCACCCGCCGGTTGTGCGGCGCGCGATGGTGGGCCAGCAGGGCGTCCTGATACATCGCCGCGATGCTCGCCGTGAACGGCGCGACGCTGCTCAATCGACCGTCGCGAACAGCTGCTGGGCCGCCGTGAGGGCGCCGACCAGCGCGTCCACGTCGCGGCCATCGCTGTACACGTAGAAGCTGGCCCGCGCCGTCGCGCTCACACCCAAGCGCCGCATGAGTGGCTGCCCGCAATGATGTCCTGCCCGAATACACACCCCGTGCTGATCCAGAATCGTGGCCAGGTCGTGCGGATGCACGTCGGCCAGCGAAAAGCTCAGCACGCCACTCCGCTCAGCCGGGGGCGGTCCGTACACGGTCACCCCCGGCAAGGCCCGTACGCTGGCCTCAGCGGCCTCCAGGAGCGCGATCTCATGCGCCCGTACCTGGGCCATGCCCAGGCCGTCCAGATAGCGCACCGCGGCCGCCAGGGCCACGGCGTCGGCCGCGTTGGGGGTGCCGGCCTCGAACTTGTGCGGAAGCACGTTCCACGTACTGTCGGTGTCGCGCACCCACTCGATCATGTCGCCGCCGAACTGGTACGGTGGCATGGCCTCCAGGAGCGTGCGGCGCCCCACCAGGACGCCGATGCCCATCGGGCCCAGCAGCTTATGGCCGCTGAACGCGTAGAAGTCGACGTTGAGTGAATCGAAGTTGACGGCCAGATGCGGCACGGCCTGCGCGCCGTCCACCACGATCACGGCGGCCGAGCGCGCGCGCACGATACGCACCACGTCGTGCAGCGGCGTGATGGAGCCCACGGCGTTCGACACGTGGGTGATGGCCACGATCTTGGTGCGCGCGCCGACCACGTCACGCAGCATGTCGAGGTCGATCGTCTGCGTGGGCGTGAGCTCCACGATACGGAGCGTGGCACCGGTGCGCAGCGCGAGTTGCTGCCACGGCACGAAGTTGGCGTGGTGCTCGAGGGCCGACACCACGATCTCGTCGCCGGGTCCCACGTGCGCGCCGCCCCAGCTCGACGCCACGAGGTTCATCGACTCGGTGGTGCCGCGCGTGAAGATCAGGCAATCGGCGTCGGCCACGCCCACGAATCGCGCGATGGTGGCGCGGGCATCGCGATAGGCATCGGTGGCCAGCGCCGATAGCGCATACGCACCGCGGTGTGGGTTGGCGTTGGCCGTCTCGTAGAAGTGGCGCAGCGCATCGAGCACCGCCGCCGGCTTCTGCGACGTGGCGGCCGAGTCGAGGTAGTGCAGCGCCGGGTTGGCGGCGAGCAACGGAAAATCAGCGCGGGGCGCCAGAGACGCGATCGACATAGAACCTCTCGAAGACGAACGGGCGTACAGTCGGCGACGCACCACTCACTACGTATGGCGCGGCCCGACAAAGACATCCCCATCGGCGATCCGGACGGGATACGTGCCCAGATCATCGGTAGAAGGACCGGAAATCACGGCGCCGGTACGGACATCGAACCGCGCGCCGTGCCACGGACACTCGAGCACGCACGGCTCCACCACATCGCCGCCGGAGATCGCGAAGTCGCGATGCGGACAGCGATCGTCCACCGCGTGCACGGCGTCTCCCTCGCGCACCAGACACACCCGCCGCCCGTCGGTCATCACGACACCCAGCGGAAATCCCGCCTCGATGTCGCGGAGGGCCGCCGCCCGCACGAAGCCGGCGTCGACGCTCACGCTTCCGTGCTCACCGACGGCACGGCGTCGGTCGGACCGTCGTCGAGCGCGGCCTTGAGCGTATGCCACGCTAACGACGCGCACTTGACGCGCACCGGAAACCGTGAGACGCCAGAGAAGACGACCAGCTGCCCCAGATCCTTGCCGCCAGCGGCGTCCTGCCCAAGCACCAAGGCATGAAAGCGCCCAAACAGCGCTTCCGCCTCTTCGCGCGTTTTCCCCTTCACCGCCGACGTCATCAGCGACGCCGACGCCTTGGAGATCGCGCAGCCATGACCGGTGAATTTCACATCGGTGATCACGTCACCGTCCACATGCAACGCGACATGGACTTCATCGCCGCACAGCGGATTCTTGCCGTCCGCTGCCCGGTTGGCGCCATCGAGCGCACCGAAGTTCCGCGGCTTGCGGTTGTGGTCGAGAATGACCGACTGATAAAGCTCTTGAAGATCCGACATGATACTCAGTGACTGGTCTCACCCGTAAACCGCACCATCGTCAACTGCTCCAGCGCTTCCTTCACGGCCTCGTTCTCGATCGTTTCCAGCACGTCGGCCGCGAAGGCATACATGAGCAACTGGCGCGCCAGCAGCGGTCCCACGCCGCGGCTCTTCAGGTAGAACAGCGACGTCTCGTCGATGCGGCCCACCGTGGCGCCATGGGTGCACTTCACGTCGTCCGCGAAGATCTCCAGCTGCGGTTTGGTGTCGATCTGCGCGTCCCTCGACAGCAGCAGCGTGTTGTTGGTCTGCTTGCCGTCGGTCTTCTGTGCTTCGGGGTGCACGTACACCTTGCCGTTGAACACGCCGTGCGAGGCGTCATCGAGCAGCCCCTTGTATGCCTCGCGGCTGAAGCAATGCGGGGCCACGTGCTCCACGCGCGTCTGGTGATCACCGTGCTGCTCGCCCCCCAGCATGTACAGGCCGTTGAGCGTGGTGCCGCACCCTTCGCCGGCCAGCACCGTGAACACGTTGCTGCGCGAGAGCGCGGCGCCGGTCTGGAAGGTGAAGGCCATGAAGTGGCTGTCGCGCCCCTGCCGGGCCTCAACGGTGCCCACATGAAACGCGGTGGGCGATTCCCGTTGGATACGCAGCAGCTGCAGCGTGGCGCCGTCGCTCACCGACACCTCAACCACGGCGTTGGTGAAGTACGACACGTCGGCCAGCGCCACATAGCTCTCGATCACCGACGCCTTGGTGTGGCGCTCGGCGATCAGGACATGCCGCGGATGGCTCATCACTCCGGCGCCATTGCCGTCGGTCACGTGCAGGATGTGCACCGGCGCGTCGATCACCATGTCCTTCGCCATGTGAATCAGCACGCCTTCGCCGGCGAACGCCGCGTTGAGTGCAGTGAAGCCATCACGATCGGCCGGTGCCGCCACGCCAAGGTGACGTGCCACCAACTCCGGCTCCTGGTCCGCCGCGGTGGCCAGCGTCATCACCCGCACGCCCTCCGGCAGCGCGCTCAGCGACGACAACGCCGGGGCATAGCGTCCGTTCAGGAACACCACCAACGGCCATGCGCCATCGAACGTGTAGGGCTCGAGCGCGGCGGCATCGAGCGTACCCACCGGACGGTCGTGCGCGGCCACGAACGGCGTGCTCGCAATCGCCGATACACTCGTGTACTTCCAGTCCTCGCTGCGCGTGGTCGGGAAGCCGAGGCGCGCGAACGCCTCGGCGCCGGCGGCACGCAGCGTCGTGAGTGGGGCAGGGGCGCGGTCGGCCGCCGACGCGGCGAAGGCGCTGGCCTGCTCCTGGACACTCACCGCGGGGCTCACCGTGGTGCTCACGCCGCCTCCAACACCCAGTCGTATCCGCGGGCTTCGAGCTCCAGCGCGAGCGACTTGTCGCCCGACTTCACGATGCGGCCACCGGCGAGCACGTGCACGTAGTCGGGCACGATGTAGTTGAGCAGGCGCTGGTAGTGCGTGACCACGATCGCGGCGTTGTCCGGGCGCTTGAGGGCGTTCACCCCGTTCGCGACGATGCGCAGGGCGTCGATATCGAGGCCGGAGTCGGTTTCGTCCAGGATCGACAGCATCGGCTGCAGCACGGCCATCTGCAGGATCTCGTTGCGCTTCTTCTCACCGCCCGAGAAGCCCACGTTCACCGAGCGGCTCATCATGCTCACGTCCATGTCCACCAGCTTGAGCTTCTCCTCGACGACGTCGAGGAACTCCATGGGATCGACTTCCTCGAGCCCCTTCGACTTGCGGATTTCGTTGTAGGCGGCACGCAGGAAATACGCGTTGGTCACGCCCGGGATCTCGATGGGATACTGGAAGGCCAGGAACACGCCGTGCTGCGCGCGTACTTCCGGCGCCAACTCCAGCAGGTCTATGCCGTTGTAGGTCACGGAGCCGCCGGTGACTTCATACGACGGATGGCCGGCCAGCACCTGGGCCAGTGTGCTCTTGCCCGAGCCGTTGGGTCCCATGACGGCATGCACTTCGCCGGCGTTCACGGTGAGCGTGATGCCCTTGAGAATCGGCTTGCCGTCGATGGCGGCGTGGAGATCGGTGATCTGCAGCATATAAGTGCGAAGTAAGGGGTACGGAGTAGGGAGAGCGCCGGTTACCCGACGGAACCTTCGAGCGTGATACCGAGCAGTTGCTGCGCTTCGAGCGCGAACTCCATCGGCAGCTCCTTGAACACTTCCTTGCAGAAACCGCTCACGATCATGGAGACCGCCTGTTCAGCGTCGAGCCCGCGCGCCTTGAGGTAGAAGATCTGGTCTTCGCCGATCTTGCTCGTGCTGGCCTCGTGCTCGAGAATGGCGCTGTTGTTCCCCACTTCGACGTACGGGAACGTGTGCGCGCCGCAGGCATTACCCACCAGCATCGAGTCGCACTGCGTGTAGTTGCGTGCCCCCTCGGCCTTCGGCAGGATCTGCACCTTGCCGCGGTAGCTGTTCTGCCCCTTCATCGCCGAAATGCCCTTCGACACGATGGTGGACCGCGTGTTGCGGCCGATGTGGATCATCTTGGTCCCCGTGTCGGCCTGCTGCATCTTGCTCGCCACCGCCACCGAGTAGAACTCGCCGACGCTGTTGTCGCCCTGCAGGATCACGCTCGGATACTTCCAGGTGATCGCTGAGCCCGTTTCCACCTGCGTCCACGACACCTTCGCGTTGGTCATCGCCTTCGCGCGCTTGGTGACGAAGTTGTAGATGCCCCCGAGGCCGTTCTCATCGCCGGCGTACCAGTTCTGCACCGTGCTGTACTTCACCGTCGCGCCGTCGAGCGCGATGATTTCCACGATCGCCGCGTGCAGCTGATTGGTATCGCGCTTGGGCGCTGTGCACCCTTCCAGATAGCTCACGTACGAGCCTTCATCGGCGATGATCAGCGTCCGCTCGAACTGCCCCGTCTCCGCCGCGTTGATGCGGAAGTACGTGCTCAGGTCCATCGGGCACCGCACGCCCTTCGGGATGTAGCAGAACGAACCGTCGGAGAACACGGCGCTGTTCAGCGCCGCGAAGAAGTTGTCGCTGTAGGGTACGACGGTGCCGAGGTACTGCTGCACCAGCTCCGGGTGTTCGCGGACCGCCTCGCCGAACGACATGAAGATGATGCCGTACTTGCTCAGCTCTTCCTTGTATGTCGTGCCGACCGACACCGAATCGATGACGGCATCGACCGCGACCCCGTTCATGCGCTTCTGTTCGCTCAGCGAGATGCCGAGTTTGTTGTACATCTCGAGCAGCTGCGGGTCCACCTCGTCGAGCGACGCCAGGGGCTTCACCGACTTCGGCGCGGAGTAGTAGCTCGCCGCCTGATAGTCGATGGGCGGATACTGCACGTTGCCCCAATGCGGCTCGGTCATCGTGAGCCAGCGACGGAACGCCTTCAGGCGCCAGTCGAGCAGCCACTGGGGCTCGCCCTTCTTCGCCGAAATGAAACGCACCGTCTCCTCGGACAGGCCGGGCGGGAGCGTCTCCGCCTCGAAATCCGTCGTGAAGCCGTACTGGTACTCGCGATTGACCAGGGACTCGATGGTCGAACTCATGCCTGCTCCTGTTTCTCAGCCAAAAGGTGGCTTGCCACGCCATATTCACATCGGCCACAGCCGTCCATCCGATGCGCGCCGCGCACCAATGGAACGCCCAGCAGCCGCTCCACGAACTTCGCCTCCGCCGCGCACGCTTCCGGGAAGCGTTCGGCGATCTCCCGCACCGCGCAATTGTGAATGCGCAGCGTGGTCTCTCCCGGTGCCCCATCGGCGCCGTGTACCGGCACCGCCTCCGCCATGTAGCCTTTGGCCGTCAACAGCTCGGCCACCAGCGGCATACGCTCGTCGAGCGGCAAGGCCGCCAGCACCGGACCGGCCTCGTCGGCCAGCCGGTTCCATTCGGACTCCAGTACCCCCGCCACGGCCGCCGTGCCCTGTTCGGCCCGCAGCGCATCCAGCGCCGTGGCCAGCACCGACACGTAGCTGCGGGGGAAGAGGGCCTCGCCGGCCGGCGTCAACGAATACGCGAACACCGGCGCACCCACGCCGTGTACCGCGCGATCGTAACGCACCAACCCATCCTCTTCGAGGGCCTTGAGGTAGCGACGGAGCCCGTTGGCGGTGAGGCCGAACTGCAGCCCAAGCTCATGCGCCGTGAGCGGCTGCGCTTTCTTCAGCGCAACCAGTAACTCGGCCCGAACCCCCCGAAATCCCCCCAGTGCTCCGATCACATCCTGCATCAGGGATAGTATAACTCGGATTTGGCCATTACGTCAACGAATCTGTTGACGAATTGCCCAGCGCCACCGGCCGATGGCGGTGCGTCAAGAAATCCGTCATCTTCCGAATGGGTATCGCGCCGCGGCGCGCCGCCGTGTACGATGTTTTGTTTCCCGGATCATCCGCGGTCGACCTCACCCGCAGTACCCAACGGAGCCACCCCGCGTCTTGCGCCTGACTGTCATCGTAGCCGTGGTGGTGCTGGTCATCGGACTGATCGCTCTGATTCGCGCGCAGCGCATCAATCGGGCGTCGATCGAGCGCGACGGACTGTCGCGCTTCCGTGATGCGTTCCGCGGACGTTACCCTGAGCTGCTGTTGGCGCATGTGTACGCCTATCTGGCCGAGCGTCACGGCGCCGTCGAACCGCATTACATCGTCAACCCCAGCGACGATCTGCGGCGCGAGCACGGTCTCGTCGATCTGGATCTCGAGGATGCGGTCCTGGTCATTGCCGATCGGGCCGGCGCTCGTCTGCCGCGGGCGCAGGAACTCGACGAGCTGAAGCTGACGGTGCGGTCGGTGGACGACCTGCTGCGCTACCTCGAGCCATTCTTTCGTCCGGAAGTGGTCAAGGGGTGAGGGCGCGGCGCGCGCCGGTCCGCTCAGCGACGGCGATGGCGCTGCTCTGGGTGGTGGCGGCCTGTTCGACCTCGCGCCGGGTCCCGCCCGTCACGGTACCCGCCTCCGACGCGGTGTTGCCCCCGACCGCCGCACCGCGGCCAATCGGCCCCACGCCAGCGCATGTGGGGCCGCTCGACGCGCGGGTGAGTACCGACGACCTCGACGCGCTCTGGGAGCGCCAGCTCATGGTCCCCGTCGAGGGAATCCCGCGGCAGGCGCTCCGGGACGATTTCACCGCCAAGCGCGGTGCGCGTATTCACGGGGCCCTCGACATTCTTGCCCCTCGTTACACCGCGGTCGTGGCCGCCGACGATCTCGTCATCGGCCGCCTCTTCTCCGGGCCGGTGGGTGGCATCGTGATCTACGGGTCCGATCCCACTGAGCGCTTCGTGTACTACTACGCCCACCTCGCGCGTTATCGGAAAGGGCTCGCGGTGGGCGACCGAGTCGCCAAGGGATCGGTGATCGGCTACGTTGGGACAACGGGCAACGCACCACCGGACACGCCGCATCTCCATTTTCAGGTGATGAAGCGGGCGGCGGGGCGCGCATGGTGGGACGGTCCCGCCATCAACCCGTTTTCGTTCTTTGCGCTCGATGCCCTGCGTCCATGACGTCGGCGCGCAGGCGCCCGAGGGAGTCATGAGCATGAAGGGCAAGGACCGTGCGGCGTTGCGCGCGGAAGCACACCACCTGAGTGTGCAGGTGCACATCGGCCACGCCGGGCTGACCCCGGCGCTGCTCGCCAGCCTCAATGACGTGCTGCGCACGCATGAATTGGTGAAGCTGCAGGTGGCCAAGGCCGGCGACCTGACGGCCAAGGAGGCTGCCCGGGATGCCGCCGAACGCGCGCGCGCCGAAGTGATTCAGGTGATCGGTCGCACGTTCACCCTGTATCGCGAGAATCCCGATCTCAAGCGCGGTGAACTGCCGCCCTGGCGCGGATAAGTTCCCGACGCCGGTCCGCTTGTCGTGCGTGCGCCGCCGAGTATCTTCCCCTTTCATTCGCCGCCATTCCTGGTCGCGTCGGACCCGAGACTTCGCTCATGCCCTACGTCATTACTGAAGCCTGCATTTCCGTCAAGGACAAGTCGTGTGTGGACGTCTGCCCCGTGGATTGCATCTACGAGGGGGAAGACCAGCTCTACATCCACCCCGATGAGTGCATCGACTGCGGCGCGTGCGAGCCGGAGTGCCCCGTGACCGCGATCTTCCCCGAGGAAGACGTGCCGGTGCAGCTCAAGAGCTTCATTGGCAAGAACAAGGACGTCTTCGTCGGACCGACGCCGCCGGGACGCCCCACGCGCTGAGACGCGTCAATGCCGGATGCGAAGCGGGCCGCGACATCGTGTCGCGGCCCGCTTTCCATTGTGCCCGAACGACCTAGAGCGTCCAGCCGCGGTTCTTGAGCCAGAACAGGCCGCACAACACCACGTACTGCATCAAGGTCGAGCGCTCGCTCCAGATGGCCTCGGCCCAGTCGTGCCGGCCTTTTGTGCTGCCACTGGGTGGACGACCAAACCAGCGCGGTGTGCGAGCCTTGTACTCCAGATACTCCTGCCCGAAGATCGATTCCAGCACACCTTCTTCGTAGCGCACGATCAGCGTGTACTCGATCGCGAAAATCACGATCGCCACGGGAATGAACCAGTTCACGCCCGACACGACCGTGAAGCCGATCCACGCCAGGAAGTTGCCCACGTACAGCGGGTTGCGGCACCACGCGAACGCCCCGTACGTCACCAGCCGCTCCACCTCGCGCGAGCGACGACGGGTCACGGTTCCGGCGGCCGCCACACCCGCGGTGCGTACCAACTCGCCCAGCAACACCAGCAACAGTCCGGCCGTCCACGTCTGCGGGGACTGCACACCGGGCACCAGCAGCGGCACCGCCAGGAACGGCACGGGCAGCCAGCCGCGGTTCTTGAACAGCACCTGCCCGATGCGGGCAGCGGGTGTACGTTCGGCTTCGGAAATGGGAGCAGTCATCGACGGAGGAAAAGAGCAGGATGAAAAGCGCCGTCGATGAGTCGGTCAGACCGAATCGGCGAGTGACGCGAGGAAGTCGGACACGGCATGCGTCGTGGCCGCAGAGCGCTCAACGCACGGCAGGTGCCCCGCCCCCGCAATGATCTCCATGCGGACGCGCGCCGCAGCGGGAAGGGCTTCGGCGATCGCGCGCGCTTCGTTGATCGGCGTCAGCACGTCCTCTTCCCCCACCACCACGAGTGTGGGAACGGTAATCGTGCCGAGCGTTTCCCGTGAGTCCGGGCGATCGCGAAGCGCCTGCAGGGCCCCGGTGATCCCTGCGACCGACTGCCGGGCCATCATGACCCGCACGGCGTTCACCACGTCGGGGCGCCGCGCCCGGGTCTCCTTTCCCAGCATCCCCTGCAGCTGGGCGTCGGCAATCGCCCGCGCGCCGTCGCGCTTCACGAGCGCGATCAACGCGTCCCGGCGGGCGCGGGTGTCCTCCTCGTCGGCACCGGCCTTGGTGTCCGAGAAAATCAGGGCGCGAATGCGATCGGGGTGTCGACGCCACATGGCCATCGCCACGTAGCCGCCCATCGAGAGCCCGCACACGACGGCCGCCTCGATGCCGAGCCAGTCGAGCAGCGCCACGACATCGTCAGCATACTGATCCATCGAGAACGGCCCATGCGTGCTCGAATGGCCGAAGCCCCGCAGGTCGGGCACGATGCAGCGCACGTGCGGCGCCAGCGACGTGCGCTGCGCCGTCCACAAGGTCCGGTCGTGCGGAAACCCGTGCAGGAACACGACCGGCAGCCCGTCGCCGCTGTCGTCGAAGCCGACCTGGTATCCCGGGAGCTGGGCGATCATGTCGATCCCGGCGTTGGACCACGGTCCGCCACATCCATGACGGTGTCCGGATCGATGTCGGCACGCGCCACATCCTGCCCCATGCCGTGTCGCGCCATCGCCTGCTCCCGGGCGTTCTCCCGCTCGGCCATCATGCGCAGCGGCACCAGCACGGCCGCGGTGAGCGGCACCGCGACCACGAGCCCGATGAAGCCGAACACGAGGGTCATCAGCGACTGGGCGATCAGCGTGATCGCCGGTGGCAGATCCATCTCGCCGCGCATGAGATACGGAATGAGCAGGTTGTTCTCGAGGAACTGAATGCCCCAGTACGCGACCAGTACGGCCAGCGCCTTCTCCGGCGAGTCCACGAACGCCATCAGGATCGCCGGCACCGCACTCAGCACCGGTCCGACGGAGGGAATGAACTCGAACAGGCCGGCGATGAACGCGAGCGCGAACGGCGCCTTCACCCCCAGAAGCAGCAGCGCGATCATGCTGACCACGCCGATCACCACCATGGCGATCATCTGCGTCACGAGCCATTTGCGCAGCACGGTCGCGATTTCAGCCAGCACCAGACGGACCTGCGCCCGAGACGTGGCCGGGACCACCGAGAGGAGCCATCCGCGATACACCTCGGGCTCGGCGCCGATATAAATCGCGAGGAACACGAGCAGGACAAAGGACGCCGCCGCGGTCAGCGTGTTAGACACGAAAGAAAACAGATGGCGGGAGGCGCCGCCCAACCCCTCGGTGATCCGCCGCTTGATCGCCTCGCTCGGCGACGCGGCGATCGAATCGGACACCTGACGGGCGACCTGCGCGACGGACGGTTTGCGCGGGCCGGTGGTGGGCAATCCCCCCGCTACCGGGGCGACCACGGGACTGGGCGTCGGCGTCAATCGCGCGCTCGCCGGCGACGACGCCGCTGACTTGATCAGCGTGCCAATCAGCCCGGTGCGCTTCGAGTCGATCCAGGTCTGCAGCTTGTGAATCGCTTCGGGGAACTCGGTCTGCAGCTGCTTGCCCTGCTCGATCAACGTCGGTGCCGTCAACGCCAGGGCCCCCCCGATGGTGCCGAGTGTGCCCAGCACGATCAGTGCCGACGCGATGCCGCGGCGGACCCGGAATCGTTCGAGGAAGTCCACGCCACGGCCCACCGCCAGTCCGAAGAGCGTCGCCAGGAACACCAGGAACACGAGCGAGCTCACGGACCAGAGCAGCTGGAGCCCGAACCAGACGGCGAGCGCCACGACGGCGGCCCGGGCGAGATCCGCAGTACGCCAGCCTCGTCGCTCGGGGGGCAGCGGCGTGGGGAGGAGATCCTGATCGGCGGGGGGCATAGACACGAAACTACTGCGGAAGCCGTGCCAACGCGGTGTCGCCGGGGCCGGGCGCATTCATTCGACGAATTTCCCCCTCCGTGAAGCCGACCGATATACCTTTCGCACAGCCATGTCCGCATCCGCACCGCTGTATCTCGATACGGTCGACACCGTCGATCAGTTCCTCGCGAATCTCTCGCCAGTCCGCGCCATCGCGCTCGACACGGAGGGCGCGAGTTTTCACCGGTTCGTCGACCGCATCTACTTGCTGCAGCTGTCGACGGATCGCCATGAAGCCGTCATCGATCCGCTGCCGATCGGCAAGCCGTCGCGCCTCGGGGCGCTGATCGAAGATCCGCAGGTCGAGATCGTGCTGCACGACGCCGATTACGATCTGCGTCTGCTGCATCAGGACTATGGTTGGCAGGTGCGGAATCTGTTTGACACGCGAGTGGCGGCGCAGCTGCTGGGCATTCGCGCCTTCGGGCTCGCGGCGTTGCTGGAACAGTACTTCGGCCTCAAGCTCGACAAGAAGCATCAGCGCGCCGACTGGAGCATGCGTCCGCTCACCGCGGACATGCTCGATTATGCCGCGCAAGACACACGACACCTGCTTGGCCTGCGTGACAAGCTCCATCAGCAGCTGGTGTCGAAGGGGCGCTGGCATTGGGCGCAAGAAGAATTCGTTCGCGCGGAAACCACGCGCTGGGATCCTGATCAGGCCGAGCAGGGGTTTCTTCGGATGAAGGGCGCGCGCGATCTCACGCGTCGGGAGCTTGCGCGCCTTCGCGAGCTGGTGCGGTGGCGGGACGCGATCGCCGCCGAGCTCGATCGGGCCACCTTTCGCGTGGCCGGTAACGAAACGCTGCTCGATCTCGCACGACTGGCGCCGGCGTCTCGCGACGCGCTGTTCGCCGTGAAAGGGTTCCCGCGCGGCATGAACGACGCCCGGGCGCAGGACGCGCTCCAGGCGATTGCCCGCGGCAACGATGTGGCCGACGCCGACCTGCCTCGCTTTCCGAAGGCTGCGCGTTGGGACCGGGAGGCCGACTTCGACGATCGCGTCGCGCGGCTCAAGGCCGTGCGCGACGTCGTCGCGACCGACCTCGATCTCGATCCGGGCGTCCTCTGCTCGCGTGATCGGATGGAAGCGGTGGCGCGTCGTCGACCGCGCCACGTGGATGACCTGAAGGAGCTCCCGGAGCTCCGGAACTGGCAGGCCGAGGTGCTCGGCCCGGGCTTCGTGAAGGCGCTCGCGCCGTTTGCCACCCCCTCCGACTCGCCGTACAAGGCCGAGTAGCCTAGCGGGGGCCGTGGCGCGACAGTGTGGCGCGGCCGCCACGACCGTCTCGTGAGCGCACGGATTTTCGTCACCTTCGGCAGCGATTCCGCCGACCGGCCGCGCAGCTCAAGGCACCGCCCGACGCGTATCAAACGCGCTAAATGCATGGTTGGGAATGTTTTGCACTTTTTGACGAGCTCTGCGGTACCGCTCGAGCATGGACGGCAGCATGCGCTGCGGCCGCGGCACGGAGAGTGCAACGGATATGGATGAGCTTCCTCGGCCTGTTCGATCCCCTCCCTCCGCACCACCGCATGCGACTCGATATGCTTCGCGCTTCGCGCGTCCAAGGCCTGTTCGCCAGTGTCCGTATGCGTTTCGTCGCCCTTACCACGGTGGTGGCCGCCGTCGATCTGCTGTCCAAGGACATCGCCGTGCGGTCACTGGGATCCCATGGTCTTGTGTCGCTCAGCGATCGGTTCTCGCTGTTCGTCGTGTTCAATACGGCCAGTGCTGGCGGCGTCGATATTGGGCCCTACACGTGGGAGCTCAACGTGCTGGTCACGGCACTGGCGGTCGGTCTGATCGCGTCCGTCGTGCAAGGGATGGCGTTGGTGGACCGTCGCGCCACGTACGCGCTGGCGCTGGTCGCGGGCGGAGCCGTTGGCAACTTGCTCAGCATGATCTTCGGCCCGGAGGGCGTGGCCGACTTTCTGGCCGTTCGCGTGTCGGGAGACACCACGATCGTGGCGAATCTGGCCGATTTCGCGCTCTGGACGGGCGCCTCGATGCTGGCGCCGATTGCTCTCGTCTTGTTGCGCAAGGCCCGCGCCGAGAGCCGCGCCCCCGTGAGCGCCCGCCCCTAACAAGCGGCGGCGGGCTTCAGTCGGACGACTCGCTCGCTAGAAGCCCATGTAGGCCCGGACCCGAGGCTCGATGCGCTCCGGGGTCCAGGGCGGCGACCACACCAGGTTCATCGTGACGTCACCGATGCCGGGGATCGTGCGCAGTTGCTGCTCGGCCTCGCCCATGATTTCCGGGCCGGACGGGCATCCGGGCGACGTGAGGCTCATGTCGATCTGCACATTCGCCCCGCTCACGTGCACCTCGTAGATCAGGCCGAGATCGACAATGTTGAGATTGAGCTCAGGGTCCTTGACGCGTCGAAGCACCAGACGCGCCTGATCGGCAGAGATCGCACCGTCGGTCGTATCCGGCGGCGGCGCATCGGAGGGCTCCGTGCTGGCCGGCTCGGTGTCAGGCATCGGGTCTAGGCGTTCATCCATGCTGGAACAATAACCGATCAGTCCAGTCCCCGTTCGCCTAGCGCGGTGTCTTCGCGCGCTTTTTGCCGGTGGACTTCTTCTGGGCCACCGACGACTTCTTGGCCGTGGACTTCGTCTTGGCCGCCGACTTCTTCTTCACCACCGACGTCTTCTTGGCCACGGCTTTCGTCTTGGCGGCGGACGCCTTGGCGGAGGGCGACTTGGCCTTGGAGGTCTTGGCGGTGGACTTCTTGGCAGCGGCGCGCCGGGTTGCCGCCCGCTGGGCGGCTGCCCGTTGGGTCGCTCCCCGACGACGGGCCGCGGCGCTGCGGGAACGGCTGGATCGCAAGGGGCGGTTCCAATCCTGCGCGCGGTCGGCGCGGAAGCTCACCGGCATCGCCATGACGCCGCTCGGATCGTCCATCACGGCCAGCACGGCGGCGTCGGCCAGATCATTGCGCACGTCGGCAATGACCGTGCTGGGGCGACGGGCGCGGGCGGCATGCACCCGATTGGTCAGCAGGATGACGAACATCTGCCGGTCGGGATCGATCCAGAGCGAGGTCCCCGTGAAGCCGGTGTGGCCGAAGGCGCGCTCCGACATATACTGGCCGCAGCCCGCCCCACCGTCGCAGGTGTCCCATCCGAGGGCGCGATGGCCAGCCGCCCGCTTGGTGAACAGCGCCACCGCCGAATCGGACACCACCCGCACGCCGTTGTACACGCCGCCGTTGAGCAGCATCTGGGCGAACACCGACAGGTCCTCGGCCGTGCTGAACAGCCCCGCATGCCCGGCCACGCCCCCAAGCGCGTAGGCGTTCTCGTCGTGGACCTCGCCACGCAGCGGGTAGCCACGAGGGGGGGCGATTTCGGTCGGGGCGATCCGCACCGACGACATCGCCTCGGGTCGGAAATGCGTGTCCGTCATGCCCAGCTTGGCGAACACGCTCCGCGCGAGGAACGCATCGAGCGACTGGCCGCTGGCGGCCTCTGCCACAAAGCCCAGCAGGTCGGCGCCAAGATCGGAATACTCGTAGCAGCTGCCGGGGGTGCACTGGATCGGCGCGGCCAGCACGGCTGCCCGCGCTTCGATCGGGGTCTTCGCGATCCGCCAGAGTTCACGGCCGGCCGGGAGACCGGCCCGGTGCGTGAGCAGATGACGCACCGTCACCTGATCGCGCAGTCCGCCGGAGAAGTCGGGGAGGTACCGCGACACCGGGGCGTCGAGGTCCACCCGGCCCGCGTCATACAGCACCATGATGGCGGTCGTGGTTGCCACCACCTTCGTGAGCGACGCCAGATCGTAGATGCTCTCGCGGGACGTGACCGGCATGCGCCCCGTCCAATCGAGCGAGCCGAAGCCGCGGGACCAGACCGAGTAGCCCTTCCGGCCAACCACCACGGCGGCACCAGGATACCCGCCCGCATCGACCCCGCGCTGGACCACCCGATCGATCGTGGACAGGCGCGCCGACGACATGCCGACCGCCGCCGGCTCCCGCTCGGGGAGCCCGCTGGTGGCCGTCATGTCGGCAGCAGCAATCACGAGTGCGGCGAGCAGTAACACCAGAGGTGGCCGGCCATAGGGCGAAGAACCAGAGGTGGGCGTAACCGCCCACCATGAGCATTTAAGACCGACTGCCGCGCCCGTCAAGCGAACACGCACTGTTTCCACGATCCGGGCCGCCGAACGCAACGCGCGTGTGGTGCCGTCGCGGCCATGACCGATCCTTCGCGCCGTCCATGGCACCGCCGGTGCCGGATGAACCGCCGGCTATTTCATGCTGCCGGCGGGCACCGTGTAGAGCAGGCGCACGGTGGAGCGGTCGGCCTCGCTGAGTTCCCGCACGCGCACGCGAGCCGACATGATGTCATCGGCCGATTCGGCGTGATCGAGGCCGAGCAAATGACCGACTTCATGCAACGCAATCGCGCGCATCTCTGACGGGGTGACGAAGCCGCCGCCAGGATGCGACACCGCGAGTTGAATGGTGCTCGACACCAGCCAGAATGTGGCGTCGCGGCTCCAGATCGTCTTGCCGCTGATGCCGTTGGCGAAGGCACTGGTGAAGTGCACGTGCACGTCGGCACTCGCGGAATCGACCACGAACGTGAAGCGCACCGGAATGCCGGCCTGCACCCAGGTGTCGAACGCATCGCGCACCACCGGGAGATAGTCCGCGGTCCATCCCGCGACGTCGTCGCCGTCGCGCATGAAGACACGCAACGGCCTCGTGGTCCGGTCGGGCCAGCGCGTGAGTGCCGAATCGCGGGAGCGCAGCAACGCGTTCATGTACGTGCCAGTGATGCCGGGCGCGAGGCGACGACGCATCTCGTTGGCGGAAATCGACGGGCGTTCGGGGCGCACACGCGGGTCCGCCGCGACCAGTACCTCTTCGCCGTGTCGAATCGCGCGCGACGCGATCGTCCCGCGGTCGACGGCGATCCGCGGGTCTCGGCTGGTGAGCGGATCACGCGCCTCGATGGCGCCGCCGGCCTCGCTCCGGGCGGCGGCGGTGTGCACGCCGACGCTCTGCCCGCCAATAAAGCAGGCCAATCCGACCACACAGCAGGCGAGCAGCGTTTCCGCGGTCTTCATCGCGTCGCGTCAGGAGTCTGGTGATCCCTCCGCGAGGAAGGCATGCACCGCAGCAAAGAACGCGTCGGGGGCTTCCCAGAAGGGATTGTGCCCTGCCTCCGCGATCGGTAGCAGGCGCGCGCGGCCTAGATGCGCTGCCGTCCGCGTTGCTTCCGCGAGCGGCAGCACGTCCGCCACTCCATGCACGACGAGCGCTGGCGTGGGCAGGTCACGCAGCGTGTCGCGCCAGTCATAGCCGTCACGGCGCAGCCGCGCCGCGACGACCGCGCCGAGCGCGCTGCGGCCCTGCGGCGGTGCGACGCTGGCCGCAAACCGCTGGTCGGCGAACCACGCCGGAAAGAAGGCCTGCGTGTAGCTCGCGTGGACGTCCAGATGGGGGAGGGCCAGGGCGGCCGTGTCGAACGCCGCCAGCCGGGCCTGCGCGTCGCTCGACAACCGGGCCACGCCGGCGTGATGGAGCGGCGCGAGCCACGCACTGGTGACGCCCACGGCGTTCACCAGCACCAGTTTCCGCGTGGCCTCGAGATCCTGCGCCGTAGCCAGCATGGCGATGCCACCACCCCACGAGTGACCGAGGACATCCCACCGCGGGATGCCGAGCGCGGTGCGGAGCGCTGGGACATCGCCCGCGTCGAACTCGATGCGCGACGCGTGAATGCCCGGCGGCGACGCACTGCGGCCGCGGCCGCGCTGGTCGAAGAAGACGAGCTGCCGATGCGAGGCGAGGGCGGCGAGCGCCGGCCAGAGCAGCGTGTGATCGAACAACAGACCGCCGTTGATGCACACGAGCGGCAGTGCACCAGCAACAGGCGGTGTGAGATAGACGGCGAACTCCAGCCCGCGGGCGCGTACCACGCGGTGCTCGAGCGTTGGACGCGGCCCCAGCGATCGACGAAAGGCGAGGTAACGCTCGAGGGTGGAGAGGCTCATGTCCACGGGGTGACCGCCTCGATCAGGCGGCCTGTCTCGATGAGCTCGTGCAGCTCCTCGCCGAGGGCCGCGCTGGCGTCGAGAATCGTCTGCCAGCGCGTCATGCGCTGCGCTTCGGTGAAGTCGAAGAAATCGCGTCGATCGGGAATGCGTCCGCCAGGCAAGGAGGCCACGAACGCCGGTGATGGAGCGATGAGTAGCGTGCGCGAAAAGTTCGCCGCACCGGCGCGGCGCCAGGGCAGCGATTTGTCGAACCACCCGGGCACGATGTGGTCGTAGAAGTGCGCATAAAGGACAAGTCCGGGCCCCACGCCGTAGTCGAGATCGAGGTGATAGTCGGTCACCCCCCCATCCCAGTGCACGCCGGGCGCACCGGGAATGCGCACCCCCTCCATGAGCAGGGGAATCGATCCGGAGGCGAGGAGCGCCGCGCGCAGATTCTCAGGCGTGAGCGAGCGATGGACCGTGGGCAGATCACGCAGCTGCAGAAACGGCGAGTCGTCGCCGGCCGAGTGAAAGATCGTGCGGCGCAGCTGCCAGCCGAGCGACCGTCGCGTCACGAGGTTGGCGGTTGCGGCCAGCGTCATGGCGGTGGCCAGCACGGGTCGGCGGCTGCTCGACGCCATGCCGCGCGACTCGGCGGTGATCACGTGCACGCGAAACGTGGGGTGCGCGAGGATCTCGTGGACGCCGACGTCACCGAGCAGATAGTCGAGGGCGCCCGTGAGGACCTCGCTCACTTCGCGCGCCTCAGGCTTCGGCGTGTAGCGCTGGCGGTAGATGTACGCCTCGTGTCCGCGGGCGAGCGCGGCTACGGGATCCTGTTGCGCGAGACAGGCCATGCGCCAGCTGCCGATCGACGAACCGATGAGATGCAGCGGGCGGCAGCGCGGCTGTTGCAGCAGCTGGCCGAACA
>NZ_JBILKJ010000201.1:0-4172 GCF_044376735.1 Gemmatimonas sp. | reverse complement strand
GCGGTGCCTTCTCCGGTGCCCGTGCGATGTAGCCGTTCACCATATCGCGCGCGGCGCTGGCAAAGCTGCCGATCTGGTCGGCGGCCTGCCGGGCGAGTCCGGATTCCTGCTTGGAGCCGTACCGCCAGATGCCCCACGTCGCAATGCCAAACAGAATGATGTACGGCACCACCGACTGGCGGCGGCGTACCGCCACCGGGTCGTGTCGGCGCTTGGGGCTTTTGCTGTCCTTCTTGGCCTTGGCGGTCGCGTCGTTCGACACGGGTGTGCCTTTGCCCGCGAGGTCGGCCGATGCACGTCCTCCCGCCGCCGGCGTGCGATTCCCCAACGCGTGCCGATAGATCTCGGCGGTTTGCGAGGGTGTCATCTCCATCACGGCGTTGCCCAGCGTCACCCCGAAATCCGACACGCTGGCGAACCGGTCGACCGGGTCGGGCGCCAAGGCCTTGTCGAACACTTCCTGCAGCGCGTTCGGCCAGTCGAGGTCGCCGCGCACTTCGTCCAGACGACGCGGTCGGCTCGTGAGCCGCGCGATCAGCGATTCCTTCGACGACGAATTCGCGAAGGCATCATGCCCGGTGAGCGCGATGAAGGCGACGAGGGCCAGCGAATACTGATCCGACCGACCGTCGAGGACATCACCCGACAGCTGCTCGGGGGACATGAACTCGGGCGTGCCGACCGCAAAGCCGGTGCGCGTCACCTGTTGCGTACCCTGCTCCATCATACGCGCGATGCCGAAGTCGACGAGCTTCACGACGAACGTGCCGTCGGAGCGCTTCGAGAGCATCAGGTTGTCGGGCTTGAAGTCGCGGTGCAGAATGCCGAGGTCGTGCGCGGCCTGCAGCGCGTCGGCGGCTTGACCGATGATGTCGGCCGCTACCACGGGATGCAGCGCCACTTCGCGCTTGAGCGTGGCGGCCAGGGCTTCGCCGTCCACGAACTCCATCGCGAGGTAGACGAGTCCCTCGTCAGTCTCACCGAAGTCGAAGATCGAGGCCACGTTCGGGTGCGAGATCTTGCTGGCGTTCTCGGCTTCGCGCGTGAAACGCTGCAGCGCTTCGGTGTCGCCGACCAGCGCCGGGCGCATGATCTTGATCGCGCTCTTGCGCTTCATCCGGACGTGTTCGGCCAGATACACCTGGCCCATGCCACCCTCGCCGAGATGCGAGACCACCCGATAGCGACCGCCGATCACGTGGCCGACGAGTTCCGTCCGGGCGGAGGGTGACACGAGCGCCGTCCCGTCCTTCGCGCAGAAGGCCACCGCACTCTCGTACGCTTCCCCGCACTGGGGGCACACCTTGCGTGAATCCACGATTGGCGAACCTAAAGGACCAACGGCGTTAAGCAAGCATGTCGCGGCGATATTCTCATGACCGTCGCGCTCGGCAGGGCCCTGCAGGCGCGAGGGGGCGTCGCGCCCAGCGTACGTGGCTTTCAGTCACTATGATGCAGTATGTCACGTGCATCGCTTCTTCGCCTCCTGCTCAGCTCGCTCTCAATTGCGGGCTCTGCCGTAACGGCGTCGGTCGGCAACGCCCAGACGCCTCCTTCCGCCGCCGGGTGGGCTCGCGCCGGCACCCAGGGCGACTTTGTCGTCAAGGATTTCACCTTCCGCTCGGGTGAGCAACTCCCCGAGCTGCGTCTCCACTACACCACCCTCGGCACGCCGCAGCGCGATGCCCGCGGCATCGTTCGCAACGCCGTCATGATTCTGCACGGCACCGGCGGATCGGGGCGCGGCTTCCTGTCCAACGGTTACGCCGGCGAACTCTTTGCGCCCGGCAAGCTGCTCGACAGCAGCAAGTACTTCATCGTGCTCCCCGACGGCATCGGCCATGGCGGCTCGAGCAAGCCCAGCGATGGCCTCCACGCGCGCTTCCCCAAGTACACCTACGACGACATGGTCGTCGCGCAGCACCGACTGCTCACCGAACACCTCAAGGTGAACCACCTGCGTCTCATCATGGGCACCTCCATGGGTTGTATGCACGGGTGGGTGTGGGGCGCTGCCTATCCGGAGTTCATGGATGGGCTCGCGCCATTCGCGTGCGTCCCGGCCCAGATCGCCGGGCGCAATCGCATGATCCGTACGATGGCGATGGACGCCATTCGCGATGATCCGGCGTGGAAGGGCGGCGAGTACACCAGCGCGCCGCCGGGACTGCGTGCAGCGCAGATGATGCTCTTCATCATGTCGAGCGCGCCGCTCGTGCAGCAGGCGCAGGGGCCCACGCGCGACAACGCCGACAGCGTGATTCGGGCGTATCTCGATGCGCGCATGGCCAGCACCGACGCCAACGACTTCCTGTATCAGTTCGACGCGTCGCGCGACTACGACCCGTCACCGACCCTGTCGCGCATCACCGCGCCCGCGCTGTTCATCAACTCCGCCGACGACGAGGTTAATCCACCGGAGCTGGGGATGGCCGAACGGTACGCCGCCATGATGCCGCGCACGCAGTTCATTCTGTTGCCGATCACGTCGGAGACGCGAGGGCACGGGACGCACTCCGCGCCGAAGGTCTGGGGGGGATACCTCAGCGCGTTCCTTGCGGCGCTTCCGCAACGATGACCCATGGTACGGTTCCTGTTGCCCAACCGTCGGTCACCCAGCTGATTGTCCGCGCGCTGCAGTTGCGCTGCCCCCATTGCAGCGGCCGCAAGATCTTCGCGTCGTTCTTCGAGCTCAAGAACTGTTGTCCGACCTGCGGCATCCGTCTCGAGCGCGGGGAGAAAGACTACTTCGTCGGCGCCTACCTGTTCAACCTGATCGCCGTCGAGTTGATCCTCTTCTTCTGCGTCTGCGGGCTCGTGTACTTCACGTGGCCCGATCCGCCTTGGAATCTCATTACGTACGTCACGGCATTCCTGATGCTCTCGGGGTGCGTGCTCTGCTACCCGTTCGCGAAGACCACCTGGTTGGCGGTCGATCTGGCCATCCGACCGCTTTCGCTCGAGGAACTGCACTGGCACCGCGCGGGTGGCGACGTCGGCGATCGGGAACTCCCGCACCTCTAGCCGACGTCGCTCCCGGTTACTTCTCCACGATGATGAGGTACCGCGACGCGGCCCAGAACTTCACGGGGTCGGTGATGCGGATGTTTTCCCCGCGGAACGCACCGTCCTTTTCCTTCTTCGCGGTCTCGAGGAGTCCGACGTCGTGACGCGACACGATGCGATACGGACGATCGTTGCGCGGCAGCGGGATGGTGAGCACCTCGCGTCGGTCTGCGCGCGTGAACCGCGCCTCGTCGAGCGAACGCGCCGGTACCAGCGTCTTGCCAAGCTTCACGATGAGCAGGCCACGCGAGCCGCCTTCTTCCGTGACCACCTTGTCGGCGATGAGCTGACGACGTGATCCGATCACGTAGAACACCCGGTTCTCGCGCACGTCCATCGCCTTCACGGTGTCGTTGAGCACGACCTTGTCGGCCGTCAGCTGTGCGTTCTGCGTGCGCAGTGCCCGGATCTCTTCCTGGAATACGGCAATCTCCTTCTCGCGCGTCGCCAGACGCGCGTTCAGGTCCGCCAACAGCGTGGCGGCGGCACTCGAATCGGTGCGCATCGTCCGCATCGTGTCGAGGAGCGCAGCGACCTGACGCTGGCGAGCAGCGAGCCGCTGCCGCATCTGGGCCAGGCGGTCGAGAATGTCCTTCTGCGCCGCGGCGGCTTCGGTCTTGCCCGACTCGTCGCTCTTGGTGACGCCGACCTTGCTGGACAGACCACGCACCTTGCGCAGCTCGGCGTCGACTTCGTCGGCGAACTTCGACGCGTCGACGACCTGGGCCAGCGCCCGATCCTTGTCGGCGCCAATGCCCTGCATCAGCCCCTGCAGGGAGTCGCGTTCGGCGCTCGCGGTGGCCAGCGCGAGGGACAGGGAGTCGGCGCGGGCGCGGGACTCGGTGTCGGTACAGGCGCTCAGAGCAAGAGCGAGCGCCACGGCCAGCACGGATACGCCGCGCTGGTGAACGGATAAGGAGATCATCGAATGGGTGGCAAGAGGGAGGACCGCGTGGACAACGTACCGTTCTCGCGTATCACAGGAAAGTATCGTGGATCATCCGTGCGGGGGGTCGACGTCGCGCCGAGCCGCCGCGCTACGGCGTCCAGCCGCGCACCGCATACAGCAGGGTCGCCGCTGTTTCGTACACCACATCGGCGAAAAC
>NZ_JBILKJ010000200.1:0-4239 GCF_044376735.1 Gemmatimonas sp. | reverse complement strand
TCAAGGAGCAGGCGCGCAGCGCGAAGAATGAAATCGCCGCACCGCGCTACTCGGTGTACCAGCGCCCCGGCACCGGCTGGGGACGTGGCGTGCCGCGCACCCCCGAGGTGGCGCGCGAGTGGGTGCGATGGGCCAAGGCCAACGGCGCCGATGGCCTCAAGCTGGGCGCCGAACGGGCCGACATCATGGCCGCGCTGCTCGACGAAGCCAAGAAGCTCGGACTGGGCAGCACCGCCCACCTGCAGCAGGGCGGCGTGGGACAGATGAACGCCGACATGGCCACCAAGCTCGGGCTCGAAGCGGTGACGCACTTCTACGGCATCTTCGAGTCGATGTACGAGTCGAATCAGATCCAGCCGTGGCCCATCGAATCCAACCTGCAGGACGAACAGACGCGCTTCGCGCAGGTCGCACGCCAGTGGAGCCTGGTGAAACCGGGCAGCGAAAAGTGGAAGCGCTTCCTGCAGAATCTCAAGGACCGCGACGTCACGCTCGATCCCACCATGACCACGTACCTCACGGGGCGTGACGTCATGAAGCGCATGAACGCGCCGTGGCACGCCAAGTACACGCTTCCGTCGCAGATGGCGTTTTACGTGCCCAGCCGCACCAATCACGGCGCGTACTTCTACAACTGGACCACCGAAGACGAAGTGGCGTGGCGCAACTTCTATCACGTGTGGATGCAGTTCCTGAACGATTACAAGAACATGGGCGGCCGTGTTACCGCGAGCTCCGACGCGGGCTTCATCTACAACACGCCGGGCTTCTCCACCATCGAAGAGCTCGAGCTGCTGCAGGAAGCGGGTTTCACGCCGGGCGAAGCGATCCGCGCCGGCACCCTGCACGCGGCCGAAACGCTCTTCAAGCCGATGGGCAAGCACATCGAATTCGGCGTGGTCGAGCCGGGCATGCTCGCCGATCTGGTTGTCGTGGACGCCAACCCATTCGCCAATCTCAAAGTGCTGTACGGCACCGGCTGGTTCCGCCTCAACGACAACACGGGCAAGGTGGAACAGTACGGCGGCGTGAAGTACACGATCAAGGACGGCATCGTGTACGACGCCAAGCAACTACTGGCCGACATCGAGAAGATGGGCGACGCGCAGCGACGCGGCGGGAAGTAGACGCCGGCACGTTTCCCGCCCGCTAGCGCTCCGTCTTCGTGTCCACTAGCCGTGCCAGCAGGTCATCATCGTCGCGCGTAGGATCGCCCCAGCCGTCATGCACGGCCATGTACTCGAGCCACCAGAGACCGGATGCCGACAGCATGGTGAACCGGCCGCCGGGGGCAGTGCGCACCATGACCGACGGCTCACCGGTGCACTCCCCGCCATGCTCACGGGTATTGCGCGCAATGATCCGCTCGGCCTCGGCCTGATGATCGCCGTCGCGCACCCAGGCAAAGCGCGGCGGGGACTTGGGATCGAATCGCATAGCGTGGCGGGCGTTCGGGGTTTCAGAAATCAGCTAAAGTCTCGTGCGCGCGGGCTGGTTCCTGCCCGTGTCGGGGATCGCTAACTGCCAGAACACGGAGACCACGGATCGGCACGGAACCAACACGGATAAGTTCAAAAGCGCTGTTTATCTTATCTGTGTTGTTTCCGTGCCGATCCGTGGTCTCCGTGTTCTGGCTGTTTGCTGTTTGCTGTTTGCTGTTTGCTGTTTGCTGTTTGCTGTTTGCTGTTTGCTGTTGCCGTTCGTTGTTGCGGTTGTTGCTGTCGCCGTAAGTCGCATATTTCCCAGCAAGCACCCCTCCCACCGACCCAATCCCACCCATGCGACTTTTCGTCACCACCCTCGCCACCGGCACCGCGCTCCTCGCCGCGACGTCGGTGTCCGCGCAACAAGCCTCACTCGTGTACCGGCTCGGCAAGGACACCGTGGCCATCGAGCAGTACGTGCGCACGGCCACCGGCATGACCGGCGAGATGGTGCAGCGCTCGGGTGCCGCCGTGGCCCGCTACCAATACACCATCACGCTGGGCAAGAACGGGCGGCCGACCACCGCGTCGATCACGCGCCTGAATGCCGACGGGTCGCTGCCGCCGAACTCGCCCAGCCCCACGCGCTTCACCGTGACCGCCGACTCCATCGTGCGCGAAGCCGTGTTCGCCGACAGCACGCAACGCCGTGCGTTCGCGGCCAAGCAGGCCATGATCAACTTCCCCACGTTCATCTACGGACCGACCGAATTGTTGGCGGGCCTCGCCAAGAGCAAGGCGGCCGTCGATTCCATTCCCGCGCTCGGCCTCGCCGGCAATCTTGGCTTCACCGGTATCGTGCCGGCCGGCGGCGACAGCGTACGCCTGCGCGGTGGTGCCTACGCGATGATCCTGCGCTTCGATGCGAACAACACGCTGCAGCGCGTGGACGGTTCCTACACCACCAACAAGTCCACCGCCACGCGCGGCGCCGGTGGCCTCGACATCGCTGCCATCGCCAAGAGCATGAAGCCCACCGGCACGCTGTCGCTGCGCGAGACCGCGCGCGGGGCGTTCGGACAGGGCGGCATGGTGCTCATCGACTACGGCCGTCCGTCGGTGCGCGACCGCAGTGTGTGGGGCGGCACGCTGGTGCCCTTCGATACCGTGTGGCGCACCGGAGCCAACGACGCCACGCACCTGTTCACGTCGCGCACGCTCACCATGGGTGACCTCGTCGTGCCGCCGGGCGCGTACACGCTGTTCGTGCAGCACACACGCACCGGCACGTGGCTCATCGTGAACAAGCAGGTCGGACAGTGGGGCACGGTGTACTCGGCCGCCAACGATCTCGGACGCGTGCCCATGCAGATGACGGCCGCGCCGAGTCACGTGGAGGAGTTCACGATCACGGTACGATCACTGGGGCCAACGCGAGGAGCAATCGAGATGTCATGGGGACCGAGCATGATGAGTGTGCCGTTCACGGCCACGGTGGGATCCGCCACGGCGGTGCGGCCGTGAGCACAACGCATACCCTCTCCGATTTCACCGTCACGTCGGTGCACGGTGAACCGATGCCGCTGTCGTCACTCGCCGGCGGCGTCACCCTCGTGGTGAACGTGGCCAGTCAGTGCGGACTCACCCCGCAGTATGCCGGCCTCGAAGAACTGTATCGCCGCTACCACGCGCAGGGGCTCACAGTGCTCGGCTGCCCGTGCAATCAGTTCGGCTCACAGGAACCGGGCACCGAGGCCTCCATCGTGCAATTCTGCAGCACCACGTTCGATGTCACCTTCCCGCTCACGTCGAAGCTCAACGTGAATGGCGACGACGCCGACGCGCTCTGGCAGTGGATGAAGAAGGAGAAGCCGGGCCTGCTGGGGACGACGTCGATCAAGTGGAATTTCACCAAGTTCCTGATCGGGCGCGACGGACAGGTGATCGAGCGCTTCGATCCCACCACGGTGCCGAGCGACATGATTCCGGCGATCGAGCGCGCGCTGGCCGCTACCAGTGTGCCATAACGAAGATCTCGACGCCCACGAGACACGCCAGGGCGAGACTGTGCCAGAACACGTAGCGCAGAATATCGCCCTCCTGACCGTGCTGTCCCGTGGCCACGCCGGCCACGACGATGCTCTGGGCGTCGATCATCTTTCCCATCACGCCCCCTGAGCTGTTGGCCGCGGCGGCCAGCAGCGGCGAGACGCCGACCTGCTGCGCCGAAATCTGCTGCAGGTTGCCGAACAACACGTTGCTGGAGGTGTCGCTGCCAGTGAGCGCCACCCCAAGCCACCCCAGCAACGGCGAGAAGAACGCGAACAGCACACCCGTGCGCGCGAACGCCAGCCCGATCGTGGCGTCGAGTCCGCCGTATCGCGTCACGAAGCCGAGGGCCATCATCGCGGCAATCGTGAGCAACGAGAGACGCACCTTGAGCAGCGTCTCCCCATACAATCGCAGCAGCGCCCGCGGCCCCATCCCCAGCAGCGCGCCCGACAGCACGCCGGTGAGCAGCAGCGCCGTGCCGCTGGCCGACAGCCAGTTGAGCGTGAAGATCGCGTCCTCTGCTTTCGCGATCGCCACCACCGGCGGCGTGCGCAGCACGGCCTGATGCAGGAACGGCACCGGGAACGTGAACATCGACTGCGCGTTCAGCCACGCCTTCATGGCCGGCAGCCCCCACAAGAACAGCAGCACCGACAGGATGCCCCACGGCATCCACGCGCGCACCACCTGCGCGGTGCGATGCGGCGCGACGTCCGCGGCAGCGTGCGCTGTCTCCCCCGGAAAACGCCACACCGTCCGCGGG
>NZ_JBILKJ010000020.1:0-46561 GCF_044376735.1 Gemmatimonas sp. | reverse complement strand
ACTGCCAACGCTTCGCTACAGCTACTTCGATCCGTATCGCGGTGAGTACGTCTATGCGGAAACGGCACCGCGCGCGCTTGCGGTCGAAGATGGCTCGCTGGCCACGACGACTGAGGGGGATAACGTCTCGGTGGTGCCGCTCCGAGCGTGGCGTGGCGCGTCCAACGCGTCGCTCGCCGAACAGGTGGCCACGTGGCGCGTACCGCTCATCGTCGTGCTCGTGTTGGCCCCGCTCCCGTGGCTCGTGCTCACGATCGGCGCGCGCGTCGGCGGCGCCCGTCGCGCGCGCCAATCCGTGACCGTGACGGCGGCGCGGATGGACTCGCGCCGCACAACCGGCGATGACGCCGGTGAGCATGCACGCGACACCCGTCGCACACTACTCGATGCGCTCGCGCAGCGACTGCAGGTGTCGCCCCAAGCGCTCGTGTCGCGCCGCGACGTCGAACGCGCTGCCCGACGCCGTGGTGTCACGCGCGCCACGACCACGGCGTTACTCACGCTGCTCGACGCGCTGGCGGAGCAGGGATTCAGCGCGGCGCCACCGCAGGTGGCCAGCCGCGACGCCCTGATGGCACGAGCCCAAACGTTGCTCGCGCGCATCGACGCCGAGGCGGTCAGGCACGCGCGTTCGATCCGTGCGGCCAGGCACGCGCAGGCACGCTTCGCGTTGTACCTGGCGCTGGGTGCCGCCGCCGTCGGCGCCCCGCTGCGCACGATGGCGGCCCTCCAGCGTGCATCGGTATCGGCGCCGGTACAGCGACCTGCGCAAACCGTACCGGCGCCCCCCGTGCTGCCGGCAGTCGATTCTGGTCTAGCCCCCGGCGCGCTCGAGGCCACCGTCGCGCGCGCTACGGCGTTATACGAGCAGCGGCAGTATTCGCGCTCGGCGGAGCTGTTTGCCGAAGCGGCTGACGCGCGCCCCGCCGATGCAGATCTCCTGACCAACTGGGGCGCCGCCGCGTGGGCCGCCGGCGATACCGTCGCGGCGGTGATCGCGTGGCAGCGTGCCGCCCGTCTCGAGCCCGTTGCCGTCGACTTACAGGAGCGGCTCGCGTCCCTCCCCGCCGGCGCGCGCGGTGGCGTGGCGGAAGTGCCAATGATTCCGGTGCCGCCACTGGTGCTGGCGACCATCGTGGCCTGGCTGTTGGGATGGATACTGCTTGCCGTCGTGCGTGTTCGTCGACGTCGGGGCAACGTATCGGCGTGGATGGGATTCGCCTCGACCGTGGCCGTCTTCGCGCTGCTGCTCGCTGTCGGGACCGGGGCCGCGGCCGCCTGGGGGTATCGTGAACTCGATGCCACCGGTGTCCTCGTCGTTCGACGTCCGGACACCATGCGCACCGCCCCGGGCGATGACGCGAATGCCATGGGTGGTCTGGCCACGGGTGACGTCGTGCGCGTGGAAGCGGCCCGCGACGGATGGTTACAGGTCCTGCACGCCGATGGACGTCGCGGCTGGATCCCGGCGGGACGAACGACCCCGCTCGTATCGCCTGCGGTGATTCGGTAGCTTGCCGTATGTCCCGGATCGCCATTCTCTCCAGTGCTGTTGCCGACCAGATCGCGGCCGGTGAAGTCGTGGAGCGGCCCGCGTCGGTCGTCAAGGAACTCGTGGAGAACGCGCTCGATGCCGGTGCCACTACGGTCGATGTCACCATCGAGGAAGGTGGCCGCGCACTGATCCGCATCGCCGATGACGGCAGTGGCATGGATCGCGAGGATGCCGTGCTCTGTCTCTCGCGCCACGCCACATCGAAGATCACGGCGGCCGAGCAGCTCGTTGGCGTGCGGAGCTACGGCTTCCGCGGTGAAGCGTTGCCCGCGATCGCCTCCGTGTCCGAGGTGCTGATCGAGACGGCATCGGAAGACGGCGGCGGCACGCAGGTGCGCGCCGCGGCTGGTGCCGTGCTCGAAACACGCGACGCGACGCGTCGTCGTGGCACCACCGTCTCGGTGCAGCGCCTCTTCTACAACACGCCAGCGCGCCAGAAATTCCTGCGCAGCGCACGATCGGAATGGCGCGGCATCATGGACACCATGCACGCCATTGGCGCCCTGCGTCGTGACGTGCACTTCACCGTGCGACACGATGGCAAAGTCGCGCTCGACTTGCCGGCCGTACCCACGCTGCGCGCGCGACTCGCCGAGCTCTGGGGACATCGCGACGTGCAACGGTTCGTCGATATTGACGATGTCCAAGGGCCGATCCACATCACGGGTATGGTTGAGCGCCCGGCCGATGTCGGTACGGCCACACGTCGCGTGTTGCTCATCATCAATGGACGTGTCGTGCGCGATCACGGCATCGTGCGCGCCGCCGAAGCTGCCTACCGGTCCACACTGCCGTCCGGTGTGCGCCCGTCGCTCGTGCTGTCGCTGCACGTGCCGGGAGGGGATGTCGATGTGAACGTGCACCCGGCCAAATCCGAGGTGCGCCTTCGCGATCGATGGCCCACGGAGCGGGCCGTGGAGAATGCGGTCCGTCGCGCGCTCGGCCTGTTCGATGCCAGTGCCGGGATTGGCTGGCGTACCTGGGCGCCCGCCGCCGCCCCCGCATGGCGTGATGACGTGCACGGCATCGAGCCCGCGGCGCTACGTGCCACGCCGGCTGCCGAAGGACTGTTCGCCACACCGGAGGCGCCGGAACCCTATCCGTCGGCCCGCGGGAGCGACGCGCCGGCCGGGACGGCGGCGGCCGCCGTCGATTCCGGTGCGGCCGGGGTCATCGACGCGCCAATCGCGGTGCCCCCGCTGCTACAACTGCGGCGTATGTATCTCATGTTCGAGCATGAGGACGGCGTGATCCTCATCGATCAGCATTCGGCGCACGAACGCGTGCTGTACGAGGACTTCCTCGGCGTGCTCGAGCGCGGGGAAGCGCCATCGCAGCGGTTGCTCTTTCCCATGACACTGCACCTCGGTCCCGACGAAGCGGACGCATTCGAGGCGAACCGCGCGTCGTTCGAGAAGCTCGGGTTCGAGATGGAAGGATTCGGCGGACATTCGCTGCTCGTCAACGCCGTGCCCATGCCGCATCCGCGGTTTGATGCCGAACGGTGTCTGCGCGAAACGCTTGCCGCGCTCACGGGCGATCGCGCGGCTGGCGACGCCAAGCGACATGAGCGGCTCGCCGCCACGTTCGCCTGTAAAGCGGCCATCAAAGCGGGCGATGTCATGTCGCCGGGCGAGATGCGCGCCCTGTACGTCGCGCTGGCCAACACCAAGTTGCCGGCGCACGACGTGCACGGTCGCTCCACCATTGTCCGTTTGTCGTGGGACGAGCTCGACCGGCGTTTCGGCCGGAAGTGACCGTCGTGCACACCGGCCCGCCCGTTCTGTCGTCGGCCATGGGACGTCGGATCATCGTGGGCCCGACGGCCGCCGGAAAGTCGGCGCTGGCCATGCATCTCGCGCGGACGCGCGGCTTGGCGATCGTGAGTGCGGACTCACGGCAGGTCTATCAGGGCTTCGACATTGGCACCGCAAAACCCTCGCGCGCCGACCGACAGGCGATCCCGCACTACGGGGTGGACGTCGTGCCACCCACCGACCGCTACTCGGCGCATCGCTGGGCGGCCGATGCGGGTCACTGGTGCGACGAGGCCGTCTTGGCGGGAACGCCGCCGCTGATCGTCGGCGGGACCGGGCTGTACGTGCGGGCGCTGCTGTCGCCCTTGGATGCCGTGCCGGCACTCGATCCTGACCGACGCGAGGCACTGGCCGCTTGGCTGGCCGCGTGTTCGCTCGACGAACTCATGCGCTGGTGTCGTCGGCTCGACCCGGCGCGCGCCCATCTGGGCCGCACGCAACTGCTTCGGGCCGTGGAAACGGCGCTGCTTGCCGGAACACGTCTCAGCGATGCCCTCCGGCCAGACAGCGGCCCCTGCGCCGCACCAGATGCCAGCGCCGAAGGCTCGATATCGGCATCCACACGGTATCTTGTGGTGGATCCGGGCCCCGTGCTGGCCGACCGGATCACTCACCGCGTGCACCAGATGATCGCTGACGGATTCGTGCAGGAAGTTGAACGCTTGAAGCACACGATCGCCCCCGACGCACCGGCATGGTCGGCGAGCGGCTACCGGGTTGTGCGCGATGCGCTCGAGGGCACCGGCGGACCGCGCCCGCTCGATGCCGCCATCGATCGGGTGATCATCGAAACGCGGCAGTATGCCAAACGGCAGCGGACGTGGTTCCGGCATCAGCTGCCGGCGGAGCAGGTGACGCGCATCGACCCGGAGGCGCCTGACGCGCTCGAACAGGCGCTCGCCTGGTGGGATCACGAGGAATCCGTCGCGCACCACGCGATGCAGTCGAGGAACACATGAAGATCGGGATCACCTGCTATCCGACCTATGGTGGATCGGGCGCCGTCGCGACCGAACTCGGTATTGCCCTCGCCGCGCGCGGCCACGAAGTGCACTTCATCACCTATCAGCAGCCGTTCCGCCTGCCGAGTTTCCTGCCACGGGTCTGGTTTCACGAGGTGGATGTCGGGCGTTATCCGCTCTTCGAGTATCCGCCGTACGATCTGGCCCTCGCCGTGCGCATGCACGAAGTCGTGCGCGATCACCAGCTCGACATCCTGCACTGCCACTACGCCATTCCGCATGCCACCAGCGCGTGGATCGCGCGCGAGATGCTGCGTGAGGGGAACGCTGATGTGCGCGTCGTGACCACGCTGCATGGTACCGACATCACCATCGTCGGACAGGAACGCTCGTTCTACACCATCACGCGCTTTTCCATCGAAAAGTCCGACAGCGTGACCGCCGTGTCCGACTATCTGCGCGATGAGACCTATCGCGCCTTCGGGTGCGTGGGCTGTGAGGTCGACGTCATCCCGAACTTTATCAATCCGGCGCTGTACGATCGCAGCCGTCACCAGTTCCCGATCCCGGCCGAGATCACGACCGGACGAAAGGTGCTGATGCACATTTCGAATTTCCGTCCGGTCAAGCGCGTGCGCGATGTCGTACGCGTCTTTGCGGGGGTGAACGCGCACGTACCCTCCGTGATGGTGATGATTGGCGATGGTCCGGAGCGCGTCGAGGCCGAAGCGGAAGCCCGCGATCTCGGCATCGCCGAACACGTGCTGTTCCTCGGGAAGATCGACGCGATCGCCCCGCTCCTCGCGGGGGCCGACCTCTTTCTGCTCACCAGCGACCAGGAGTCGTTTGGCCTGAGTGCGCTCGAGGCCTTGGCGTCCGGCGTCCCGGTCATCGGCGCGCGGGCAGGTGGTCTCCCGGAAGTCGTCACCGACGGTGAAACTGGCTTCCTGTGTGAGGTCGGCGATGTGGACGCGATGGCGGCGGCCGGTGTGCGCCTGCTCACGGACGCCGTAATGTGGCAGCGCATGAGCACCGCGGCCGCGGCCGACGCGAGAACGCGCTTCTCCGAAGACGCGGTGGTCGCCCAGTACGAAGCGCTCTATGAGCGTACCCTCGCATCGGCGGTTGCCGGTCGATGAGTGCAGGTTTCTCCCGCGGGTGGATGACAGCGTGACGATCTTTCAGGCCGTGGTGCTCGGCGTTGTGCAGGGACTGGCCGAGTTGCTGCCGATTTCGAGCTCGGCCCATCTGGCGCTGACCCCCTACTTTCTCGGGTGGACCGATCCCGGTCTCGCCTTCGATGTTGCCCTCCATCTCGGTACCCTCATCGCGCTCGTGTGGTACTTCCGCGCCGAGTGGATCGATATGACGAAGAGCGCGTGGCATATCGCGTCCACCCGTCGTGTAGACACGGTGCATGACCGGCGTCTGGTCTATCTCGTGGTCGCCACGATCCCCGGCGGTGTCGGTGGCCTGCTGCTCAACGATCTGGCGGAAACCACCTTCCGTTCGCCGATGATCATCGGCACCACCCTCGTGGTGATGGGGGTGCTGCTCTGGGCCGTCGATCGCTGGAGCACGCGCGCCCGGATGATCGAGGAAGTCACCATGCGCGACGCCATCATCGTCGGCTGCGCGCAGGTGCTCGCGCTCATCCCCGGCGTGTCCCGCTCCGGTTCCACCATTACGGCGGGGCGCTTACTCCGGCTCGATCGCCCCAGCGCGGCGCGCTTCAGCTTCCTCATGAGCATGCCCATCACGCTTGCGGCCGTCGTCCTGAAGGTGCCGGAGGCGGTGCGCTCCGAGGGGATTTCGGCACCACTGGTCGCCGGTGTTGTGGCCGCCGCGATCAGCAGTTGGTTGGCGATTACCGTGCTCCTGCGCTATGTGAGCAAGCACAGCTTCGGTGTATTTGCCGTGTATCGGATCGTCCTCGCTGCCGTGGTCTTTGCGACGATCGCGACCCGCGCGTGATGCACGCGCCGTCCCCCACGCTCGCCAGCGAATGCGGGCTCGTCCTGCTCGAACACCGTCTTCGGGTCGGATCCACCATGGACGAGGCGCATCGCCTTGCCCAGGCCGGGGCGGAAGCGGGCACCCTCGTGCTCGCAGATGCGCAGGATGGCGGTCGTGGGCGCGGAGGCCGAACCTGGGCGTCCGAACCGGAGGCCGGCATCTGGATGACGCTCATCGAACGCCCGAGTGATCAACGCGCGCTCGACGTCCTCGCGTTGCGCACCGGTCTTGCCCTCGCCGAATCACTGCAGCCGTTCTGCGACGGACGCATCACGCTCAAGTGGCCCAACGATCTCTACATCGGGGCCGGGAAGCTGGCCGGCATTCTGATCGAGGCGCGCTGGCGTGAATCGCTCCCCGAATGGGTGGCGATCGGCGTCGGCGTGAACCGGCGCGTGCCCGACGCATTCCCCGGGGCGGCATCCGTCCGTGCGGACGAGCCGCGAGATGACCTGCTGCGCGCGATGCTGCCGGCCATGCGCAAGGCCGCCGCACAGGGCGGCAGCCTGACCGCCGAGGAGTGCGCGCAATGGGCCGCGCGGGATCTGGCGTACGGCCGCGACATTACCGAGCCACGAGTCGGACGGGCCATGGGGATCGATGCCACCGGTGCACTCCTGATCACCGAGCCGCGCGGCGCCCTGTATGCCGCGAGAAGCGGTTCGCTGGTGTTCGCCGGCGAGCCGTAAGCGGCGCCACCGCGCGGATTGTCGTCGCCGGGATTTCTCCGACAGACGATGCTGTCTTTCTGGCATGCCGCCCCGGGTGTGTCATGCCATTTCAGCGAGGGCGATGTCGATTCGGCAGCGGGAAGTGCTCTGTAACTGATTCTATCGCTTCATGTTACGAGATGACGACGGTGCCACGGTCCGCTTGACGGGTGTGGACGCGCCGCTTACCTTCCCATCGTTAGCACTCGACTCAGGTGAGTGCTAACATCGAGCTTGTTCCTCGTTCGATCCCTGACACATACGCAGGAGACACAGTTATGGCCTCTCAGAGTGCCGCCAAGGTCGCGCCGCTCGCGGATCGCGTCGTCGTGAAGCCGAGCGAAGAAGCGGAACAGATGCGCGGTGGACTGTACATCCCCGATACCGCCAAGGAAAAGCCGCAGCAGGGTTCTGTCGTGGCCGTTGGCCCGGGCCGCTTCGAGAAGGAGACCCGCGTCCCGATGGACGTGAAGGTCGGCGACAAGATCCTGTACGGGAAGTACAGCGGGACGGAAGTGACGATCGATGGTGAGCAGCTGCTCATCCTCCGCGAGTCGGATGTGCTCGCGGTCATCAGCTAATCGTCTTCGAACCACTCAACGGTAAATCGCAACTATGGCTGCCAAGGAACTGCATTTCAACGTAGACGCGCGCGCGGCACTCAAGCGTGGTGTCGATCAGCTCGCCGAGGCCGTGAAGGTCACGCTCGGACCCAAGGGCCGCAACGTCGTCATCGACAAGAAGTTCGGTGCCCCCACCGTGACCAAGGACGGCGTCACGGTCGCGAAGGAAATCGAACTCGCTGATCCGATCGAGAACATGGGCGCGCAGATGGTGAAGGAAGTCGCGACCAAGACGTCGGATCTCGCCGGTGACGGCACGACGACCGCCACGGTGCTCGCCCAGGCGATCTTCCGTGAAGGCCTCAAGAACGTGACCGCCGGCTCCAACCCGATGGCGCTCAAGCGCGGCATCGAGAAGGCCGTTGCGAGCATCGTCGAAGAGCTCAAGCGGATCTCCGTGCCCACCACGGGCCGCAAGGAAATCGCGCAGGTCGGTACCATCTCGGCGAACAACGACCCCGAGATCGGAAACCTCATCGCAGAAGCGATGGAAAAGGTCGGTAAGGACGGCGTGATCACCGTCGAAGAGGCCAAGGGCCTCGAGACGACGCTGGAGACGGTCGACGGTATGCAGTTCGACCGCGGCTACCTCTCGCCGTACTTCGTCACCGATCCGGAGAAGATGGAGGCGGTCCTCGAGAACGCCATGATCCTGATTCATGACAAGAAGATCTCGGCCATGAAGGATCTCCTCCCGGTGCTCGAGAAGGTGGCCCAGCTCGGTAAGCCCCTCCTCATCATCGCGGAAGACATCGAAGGCGAAGCCCTCGCGACGCTCGTCGTGAACAAGCTCCGTGGCACGCTGCGCGTCGTCGCCGTCAAGGCGCCGGGCTTCGGCGATCGTCGCAAGGCGATGCTGCAGGACATCGCGACGCTGACCAAGGGACAGGTCGTGTCCGACGAAGTCGGCTTCAAGCTCGAAAACGCGGTCCTCACCGACCTCGGCTCGGCCAAGCGGATCGTGATCGACAAGGACAACACCACGATCATCGACGGCGCCGGCGATACGAAGGACATCGAAGGACGCGTCAAGGAAATCCGTGGTGCCATCGAGAAGAGCACGTCGGATTACGATCGTGAGAAGCTCCAGGAGCGCCTCGCGAAGCTCGCCGGTGGTGTGGCCGTCATCAATGTCGGCGCCGCGACCGAAGCGGAAATGAAGGAGAAGAAGGCCCGCGTTGAAGACGCGCTGCACGCCACGCGTGCCGCGGTCGAAGAGGGCATCGTCCCGGGCGGCGGCGTCGCGCTGATCCGCGCGCAGCATGTGCTCAAGGACGTGAAGGTCGCCGAGCGCGACGAGCAGATCGGTGTTGACATCGTGCGTCGCGCGATCGAAGAGCCGCTCCGCATGATCGTGCAGAACGCCGGTGGTGAAGGCTCCATCGTCGTCGAGAAGATCCGCACGGCGAAGGAAACCAGCTTCGGCTACAACGCGCTGACCGACGTGTACGAAGACCTCGTGCAGGCCGGCGTCATTGACCCGACGAAGGTGACCCGCACCGCGTTGCAGAACGCGGCGTCGATCGCCGGGCTCCTGCTCACGACCGAAGCCTTGATCGTCGAGAAGAAGGAAGCGGCGGCACCTGCCGGTGGCCACAGCCACGGCGGTGGTGGCGGCATGGGCGGCATGTACTAAGCCGTTCAGGCTCTCGCAGGAAACCGAACGGGCGCCCGAGAGGGCGCCCGTTTTGCGTCCAGGGCCGCGATCGCCGGGCTAGAAGCCGAGCGACAACTGCGGCGCGCGCACCACGCGCGCCGTGTCACCCGACGACGTCATCGGCGGGAGCGGGAGCTGTTGCGACGCGGCCGCCACGGCATCTCGGGTCCACCCCGCTCGACGGAGCGCCTCCCGCGTTCGCTCAATCGCCAGGGCGGGCAGGTTGTTGGTCTCGCTGAGATGCGCGAGCAGCACACCGCGCAGCCCGCGATGCGCACACCTGCCCACGAATGCGGCGGCCGCACCGTTCGACAAGTGACCGAGTCCCCCGCTGATCCGCTGCTTCAGTATCCACGGATACGGGCCCTTCGCCAACATCTGTTCGTCGTGATTCGACTCCACGACCAACACATCGAGACGTTCGAACGCCGCGGGCAAGTGGTCAGGCACGCGTCCCACGTCCATCGCAATGCCGACGCGCGCGCCGCTGTGCGCATCCGTGATCACCAGCGCACGGCAGTCGCGCGCATCGTGCGGCACTGAGGTCGTCTCGATCAGAAACCCTTCGACGGTCGTGGCACTGCCGTCCACATAGGCCCGCGCGTCGAGCGGCCGTGAGGCGGCGTCGGACGCGGTACCCAGCGCGTCGAGGGTGCCGGCGGACCCGTACACCGGCCACCCCCAGCGCGCGCACGCCGCCGCCGCGCCACTGGCGTGATCGGTGTGCTCATGCGTCAGCAGCAACGCGGCCACTTCGTTGGCATGACGGCCGGCCGCCTGCAGACGACGCGCGAGCGACCGTGGGCCGAAGCCCGCGTCCACGAGGACCGCGCCGTTGGTGCCGTCGATCAGCATGGCGTTGCCGCGGCTCCCGCTGCCGAGCACCGTGACGCGAAGCATCGCGATCAGTCTCGCGGCCACCGCCGGTCGGCAGTACCCATCAGGTGAACGGCTGTCCACCACGCGCGCGCGTCATCGGTGAGTGCGACGTCGCGTCGCGCCATCATGCGCTCGGCCGTCTGTACGAACTTCGCCGCGTCGAAGGCCGCATACGGTTCCCGACCGCCCCAGGAAAACGGGGCAACCGCCTTCGGCGGCATCGTGTCAAACACATTGGCGCCGGCCCCGAGCACACAGCCGGTGGTCAACCGCAGTCCGATACCGGTCTTCACGTGATCGCCGAACAAGGTGCCGAGAAATTGCAGGCCTGTGTCGCGCACGCCATCGGGGGTCCAGAGGGCGACCGCGCCGTACGTGTTCTTCAGGTTGCTGGTGATCGTGCCGGCCCCCAAGTTGACCCACCGACCGAGCACGGAGTGCCCCACGAACCCGTCATGCCCCTTGTTCGCATGGCCGATGAAGATCGACGTCGACAGTTCGCCGTGTACACGACAGCGGTCACCGATCGACGACCCGGCGATACGGTCGGTGGTGATTACGCTGTCCCGGCCGACGTAGCACGGACCGATGATGCGCGTGAACGCCTGCACCTGTGACCCGCGTCGCAGCAGCACCGGCCCCGCACTCGTGTCGAACACCGACATCGGTTCAATCGTGGCGCCCGCTTCTGCATACACCGGGTGGCTGCCAAGCACGGTGGCCAATGCACTGGTGCCGCCGTGCAGCGTGGCCACCGTGAGTCGCGAGGCAAGCGCCGGAATGTCGCGTTGGAGCAGCGGCTGCAGGGTGCCGATCAGATCCCAGACGGCGTCCAGCCACACGCCGTCGAGCTCGAGTGCGTCGGCGGCATCACCGGTGCCGTCGGGGAGCGCCCGGTCGCCCGTCAGCGCGAAGGAACCATCCGCCAGCGCTGCGAGGGCGCGCTCGTCCCGCATCGCCACGTCCAGTCGGAGCGCGGCGATTCGGCCGCTGATCGTGACCACCAACGCCGTCGGCGCCGGGGCGGTCGTGCGACCATCGAGGAAAGGCAGCGCGCGCGTATTCACCAGCCAGGTGCCGGCGGGCAGCGCCTGACCGTTCAGGAACGGCGGTGCGTCGAACTCCGCGAAACCGTGGAGATGCGGTGCCGACACGAATCCACGGCTCTCCACCCCGAGCGCCATCTCCCATCGCTCGCGAATCAGCAGTGCGCCCGCCCGCATCTCGCCCAGCGGTCGGCTGGTGGCGAATGGCTCGAAGCGTCGGGCGACCGCGTCATCGAACAGCGCGATCACGACCCGCGCACCTCGGCGGGGAGCGCGTCGAGCAGCGTCTTGAGGTCGGCGGCCTTCTCGCGGGTCGTCACCATCACCAGCCCCTCACGCGCAACCACCACGAGGTCGTCTACGCCATAGAGCACCACCTGGGTGCCGTCGGCGTGCACCACGTTCCCCGTCGCCTGCAGGGCGAACGTGGGGCCGAGCATCGCGTTGTGCTGCGCGTCCAGCGCCCGGACGCGATGCAGCGCAGCCCAAGTCCCCACGTCATCCCATCCGAACTGCCCCGGGAGCACCAGGACACGGGCGCTCCGCTCGAGAACCCCCACGTCGATGGCCACGGATTCGACCCGTGAGAAATACGTCGCCAGATCATCGCCGGCCGCCGCGAGCGCCGGCTGCACCTCGGGCGTATGCACCCGAATCTCCTCGAGCAGATCACCCACGCACCACGCGAAAATGCCCGAGTTCCAGAGGAAGCCATCGGCGACCATCTGCGTCGCTCGCGCGCGGTCCGGCTTCTCCACAAAGCGCGCGACGCGCTGAACGCCCGCCCGTACCGGAGCTCCGGGCTGGATGTAGCCGAACCCTGGATCCGGGCGTGAGGGCACGATGCCGACCGTGACCAGTGCCCGCTCCTCGTACGCCACCCGGGCCGCCTCAGCCAGTGTGTCCCGGTAGGCGTCGACATCCCCGATCGCCCAGTCGGCATGTACGCAAATCATCACGGCGTCGGCGCCCGCCCGCTGCGCGATGACCCGCGCCGCCCACGCCAGCGCCGCGCACGTGCCCGCGGGTCGCGGTTCGGCGATCACATTCTCCGGGGGCAAGTCCGGCTCGAGCGCCAGCACCGCATCCCGGAGCGACGCGTTCGTCAGGACCAGTGTTTGCGACAGCGGGGCCAGCGGCCGCATCCGCTCGATCGTGTCCCGGAGCATCGGCGAGGCACTGACCAGCGGCAGCAACTGCTTCGGCCGCTCGGGCGTGGACAGCGGCCAGAAACGGGAGCCCACGCCACCGGCGAGGACCACGTTCCAGCGGTTCATGGGACCACCGGCGTAGGAGCGTGCGTCGGCAGCGCCGGCGCGGTCGGTGTGGTCTCCAGGTGCGCGCGGACCCGCTCCAGCAGACGCCGAGGGCTGAAAGGCTTCGTCATGATTTCGGAAACGCCAAGAGATTCGACTTCGCGCAATTGCGCATCCTGTCCTGCTGCCGTGAGGACGATGCACGGAACGGCCCGCCACCGATTGTCGGCGCGCAGGATGCGCAGGACTTCCGTCCCGGAGATCCCGGGTAGCATCAGGTCGAGCACCACCAGCGCGATCGCCGACGTCGACTCCAGTCGCGACAGGGCGTCGGTCCCGCGCTCCGCCAGCAGGACCACGTAGCCGGCTTGCTCCAGGCGCGTACGGATGATACGACCGATGTGCGGCTCATCGTCCACCACGAGCACGGTCACGCCGGTGGCCGGCTCAGCACGCATCGGGACGGGCGTGCGCGCTCAGACCAGCGAGGCGATCTGCGCCCGGAAGCGACGGAGATCGTACAGCAGCGCCGCCAGATTCGCCTCCGGGCGCAGGAGCACGAGGAGAAACGCGTCGGCGGACACCGCGGTCACGACGACGGTGCCGAGGGCGTACTCGAGCACCATGAGGCCGAAGTCGCCACGACCGCCAGCGGCGCCCATTTCGACGGCGGCGAGCGCCATCGGTGGCACGAAGGCCGCCAAGCCGTCGGGGTCGAACGCGGCATCGGTGGCGCCGTCGATCAGCAGACCGTCGCGCCCGAGAACGATAGCGGCGTCCACACCGTCGCGGTGGCGCAACGCACTGACGAGATCGCGAATGGTGGGCATGGCGGAACGCTGGTTGCGAAGCGGGGTGAAGTCAAGCGAGGATGCGCACGCGGTGGCGGCCGCAATGCGGCACCAAGCGCTTGCCCGGACACGAGTTGAGCGGTAACCTCCACATTCGCACCGCTATCGCTTCCGACCATGGGAGTCACCCTGCTCGCTCGTTTCCTCGGCGCGCCTCGAGTCGCTCGGCGCGCCATGTCGTTTCCGGCCCTGATCGTCGCGGCCGTCGCCCTCGTCGCCTGCGGCGACTCGAACACCCTGCTCAACGCAGCGTCGTCCGAGAACACCGCGCGCAATTACAGCGTGTACGCGCTCACCGGCACCGCATCGGCGCTCCCAGCCGCGTACAAGTTCACGTCCGAGCTCTTGGCCCGTCCCCAATTGCTGTCGAATGGCAGCGTCAACTTCGACGTGGCCTTCGATCTGACGGCCGACAATAAGGTCAAGCTACTGCCGGTCCGCGAGGTCGTGCCGCTTCCCCCCGCCGGTGTCGCGAGCGTCGGCATGCTCAAGTCGTCGACCGCCTACAGCGCCCTCGAGCGCGCGCCCGAGCGCGGCTACACGGTCGATTCCACGCTCGTCGTCGGCATCGGCGAAACGGTCGTTCTGCAGCTGCCCGGTTCCGGCTGCATTTACGGCGAGCCGTATTATGCGAAGCTCGTCGTCGATAGCATCATCGCCGCGCAGCGGCGCATCGTGGTCGGCTCACTGGTGAACCGCAATTGCGGTTTCCGTGGGCTGACGGTTGGTATCCCGAAGAACTGATTTGCGCATGCATGATATTCGGTTGTTGCGCGACCAGCTCGAGCACCTGCGCGATGGCATGCGTCGTCGCGGGAAGCTCGCTGAACTCGCGCCCATGCTCGACCGCGCCGAGTCTCTCGAGCGGGAGCGCCGCGCCGCGATCACCGAGCTCGAGGCCCAGCAGGCGCGTCGGAACAAGGTGACCGCGGAGGTTGGGCAGCGTCGCAAAGCAGGTCTCGACGCCACCGAACTCATGGCGGAGGGGCGGGCGATCGGCGAGCAGATCGCGACGCTCGAACAGCGTCGGGCCGAAACCGAGGCGGCCGTGTCGGTCATGCTCTACGAGCTCCCGAACATCACGCTGCCCGACGTCCCGGAGGGTGATGAGACCGCCAATACCGTCGTGCGTAGCTGGGGCACCCCGCGCACACCCGACGCGTCCATCGTGCCGCATTGGGAGAAGGGCGAGGCGTTCGGGATGATCGACCTCGCGCGTGGCGCGAAAATCAGCGGATCCGGCTTTATCGTGTATCGTGGCCGGGGCGCGCGTCTCGTGCGCGCCCTGATGAACATGATGCTCGATATCCACACCGAGGAACACGGCTACGAGGAGACCTGGGTCCCCCTCGTCGTCAATCGCGCCTCCATGACCGGCACCGGCAACTTCCCCAAGTTCGAGGAAGACGCCTACGCCGTCACTGAAGACGAGTTGTTCCTCATTCCGACCGCTGAAGTCCCGGTCACGAATCTCTACCGTGACGAGATTCTCGATGCGAGCGAGTTGCCGAAGCGCTTCTGTGCCTTCAGCGCGTGCTTCCGTCGTGAGGCTGGGGCGGCCGGCAAGGACACGCGCGGCCTGCTGCGCGTGCACGAATTCGACAAGGTCGAATTGGTTCGCTACGCCCATCCCGACTCGTCGCTGGACGAGCTGGAACTACTCACGGGTCAGGCGGAGACCATCCTGAAGCGGCTTGAACTGCCGTATCGCGTCGTGCTGCTCGCTGCGGGCGATACCGGCTTCTCGAGCGCCAAGACCTACGACCTCGAAGTCTTCGCGCCCGGTGTTGGGAAGTGGCTGGAAGTCTCGAGCTGCAGTCTCTTTACGGACTTCCAGGCGCGACGCGCCAACATTCGCTTTCGTCCGGCCCCCGGTGAGAAGCCGAAGCTGGTGCATACGCTCAACGGGTCGGCGCTCGCCTTCTCGCGGATCATCGCGAGCCTGCTCGAGCATCACCAGCAGCCCGATGGCTCCGTCCGCATTCCCGAGGCGCTGCAGCCGTACCTCGGGCGCGCCGAACTGCGCTAGGCGCGGTTTCCGATGCGTCGTCGCCGATGGCCCGTCGTTGTCATGGCGCTCGGCGTGCTCGGTCTGCTCACGTGGTACGTCGTGTATACCCAGAGCGTCGTGCGACAGCTTCGCGTCGCCGCGGCGGGACAAGGGCAGATGTACTCCCGGATCTTCCGGGCGCTGCAGGACACCAGCGCCACCCAGGATCCCACGGTGACCCTGCTGGAGCTCTCTCAGCAGATTCGTGAATCGGGGCTGCCCCTCGTCCTCACCGATCCCGACGGGCATGTGTCGGCCGTCGCGAACTTGCCGTTCGACGAACCGCTCGACGGCGTACGCACGAAGGCGTACGTGCATGAACTCGACCGCCGGAACGCGCCAATCCTGCAACCCGGCGTGGGCGGCGTGCACTACGGCGACAGCCCGATCGTGCGCGGCCTGCAGATCATTCCGGTGCTGCAGGCGATCGGCATCGGCTTGCTCGTCGCCTTCGGCATTTATGCGCTCGTCGAACGAGGGCGTGCTGATCGCGAGAAGCTGTGGGCCGGAATGGCACGCGAGGCGGCACATCAGCTCGGCACACCGCTGTCGGCCATGGCGGGATGGCTCGAACTCCTGCGCGACATGGTCACGACGGCCAGCGCGACCCGCGCCGTCGACGCGATGGAGCAGGATCTGCAGCGCTTGGAGCGGGTGTCACACCGGTTCGAGCGGATCGGCCGTCCGCCGCGCGACGAACAGGTCGATTGCGCGGCACTCGTCGATCGCCTGGCGGCGTACTTCGCCGCCCGCGCGCCCACCCTCGCGCGCACCGTCCGCATTCGCAGTGAGCACCCCGACGGCCCGTTGATGACCCGTGGTGACAAAGTGCTGTTGGAGTGGGTCATGGAGGTGCTGATCAAGAACGCCATCGATGCCCTCGCCGGCCGGGACGGGGAGGTCGTCGTGTCGGCGGTGCCGCTGCCGGAGGGTGGTGTGCGCATTCGCGTACAGGACGATGGCCCCGGCGTTCCCCGCAAGCTGCGCCAGCGCATCTTCGACGCCGGCTTCACCACCAAGGATCGCGGCTGGGGCATCGGGCTGTCACTCGCGCGGCGGATCGTGCAGGAGAATCACGAGGGGAAGCTGCTCCTCGCCGACACCGACCGCGGCGCAGCGTTCGACGTTATCTTGAACGGATGAACACGACGGCGTGGTCCGGTTCTCTGTTTGACGCGGTGCCTGTCGCACCCGCGCTCGATCTCGAAGCGCTCACACGTGGGCTCAATCCGGGGCAGCGCGAGGCCGTCTTCCACGACGACGGTCCGGCGCTCGTGCTCGCCGGTGCGGGCTCCGGCAAAACTAGAGTCCTCACCACCCGCATCGCCCGCCTGATAGGTGATCGCGGCGTGGCGCCCCACGAGATCTTGTCGGTCACCTTCACGAACAAGGCGGCCGGCGAGATGCGGGCGCGTATCGCCAAGTTCCTTGGCCACGAACCGAAGGGCATGTGGTGCGGAACATTCCACGCCCTCGGCGCCCGCATGCTCCGCGGGGTCGCGCCGATCGTGGGACGCGAGCAGAACTTCACGATCTACGATGAAGACGATACCATCGGCGCCGTCAAGCGCGTGATGGAGCGACGCAAGCTCAGCCCCACCCAGTTCGCGCCGAAGGCGATCCTGAGCGCGATCTCCAGTGCCAAGAATGCGCTCGTCTCGCCAAGCGAATACGCGCGCACCGCACGCGACACCTTCACCACCGCCGTCGCTGGCGTGTACACCGATCTCGAACACGCGCTGCAACAAGCCAACGCCGTCACGTTCGATGATCTGCTCGTGCTGCCCGTCCGCGCGCTCGAGCAGGACGAGGCGTTGCGGGCGCACTATCAGCGTCGCTTCAAGTATGTGCTCGTCGACGAGTATCAGGACACGAATGCCGCGCAGTTCCGCTTCGTTCAGCTCATGGGCGGCGGCTACCGCAACGTGATGGTCGTCGGCGACGACGACCAGTCCATCTACGGATGGCGTGGCGCGGACATTCGGAACATCCTCGACTTCGAGCGCGCCTTCCCGGGGGCGCGTATCGTGCGTCTCGAGGAGAACTACCGCTCCACGCCGAACATCCTCGCGCTCGCCAACGCCGTGATCGCGGAGAATACCGAACGGCGCGGGAAGACGCTGCGTGCCACACGGCCGGCCGGCGAGACGGTCACGCTCACGGAGACGCTCGACGAGCGTGACGAAGCCGACTTCATCGCCGACACGATCGCCGCACGCATGTCTCGCTCCGATCTCTCGAGGCGCGATTGCGCGGTGCTGTATCGCACCAACGCGCAGAGCCGCGCGATCGAAGACGCGTTCCGTCGTCGCAATATCCCCTATCGCCTCGTCGGCGCCGTTCGCTTTTATGATCGTCGCGAGATCCGCGACATTATGGCGTACCTCAAGCTGGTCGCGAATCCTGCCGACGATGAGGCTTTTCGTCGGGCCGTCAATGTGCCCAAGCGTGGCCTCGGTGACGCCACGATCACGCTACTCGTCGAGCGCGCGCAGCGGGAAGGCGTATCCCTGCTCACCATCGCGTCCCGCAGCGATGTGGTGGCCGAGTTGCGGCCCGCCGCGCGGACGGCGCTTGCCGACTTCGTGTCGCTCGTGCAGCGGCTGCGCGCCGCCGCGGTGGATTCGGCCGTCGACGAGTTGCTGCGCGATCTCGCCGCGTCGATCAAGTACGCCGATCACCTGCGCGCCGAAGGGCCCGAAGGGCAGGAGCGTATCGAGAACGTGCGCGAACTGATTGCCGGCGCCGCGGAAGTCGTGGCCGACGAAGGCGGTGAGGTGGGACTCACGCCGCTCGATCACTTCCTGCAGTCGTCCACGCTCGTGGCCGGTATCGACAAACTCGATCCCAACGCGGACGCCGTCACCTGCATGACCATGCACAACGCGAAGGGGTTGGAGTTCCCCCTCGTGTTCGTCTCCGGGCTCGAGGACGGACTCTTCCCACTCGCGCGGGCGGCCGAGGATCCGGGGCAGCTGGAGGAGGAGCGCCGGCTGTTCTACGTCGGCATCACGCGCGCCGAAACGAAGCTGTATCTCACCTGTGCCGAACAGCGACGCCGGAATGGCGAGATGATGTTCTCCATGCCGTCGCGCTTTCTCAAGCAGGTCACGATCTCGCTGGCGGAGCGACAGAAGACCGCCCGAGCCAAGGCCGAAGGCCGAGGGGGGTTCGCTTCCGTCGGCGGTGGCCAGTCTGGGCGCGACGCGGACGATTCGTGGGGACGCAGCAGCTACAGCGCCAACGGCGGTGGCGCCAAGCGCGCGGGCGGAGCGTATGGCAGCGCATCGTACGGCGCCGGTGGCACCTCGTTCGGCAAGTCGGCCGGCGCGTTCTCCTCGCCGGCGCGCCGTGATCGCCCCACCGAGCCCGAGGATGAATCGCAGGATGCGCCGATGTTCGCCGTCGGCGAGAAGGTGAGGCACGCGAAGTTCGGATCGGGCACCATCGCTGAACTCACCGGCAGTGGGCGCGACCTCAAGGTGCGGATCGATTTCGAAGACGAGGAGATCGGCCGGAAGACGTTGGTGCTGGCGCAGGCCAAACTCGAACGCGGGTGGGAGTAGGTGTCAGTTACGAATGAAGACGTCCTCCACGTGGCGCAGCTCGCGCGCCTCGCCATCGACGAGGCGCGTCTGCCCGGTGTGGTGGCTGAACTGAACGGCATCCTGCAGCACATCGATGCGCTGCAGCAGGCCACGATCCCCACCGACCTCGGCGAGCAGACCGTGGCCGGCATGCCCTTGCGGGCCGACGACGCGCCGCCGGTTGTACTTCAGCGTGCCCGGGAGGCGTTTGCACCAGCGACTCGCGACGGATTCTTTCTGGTGCCGCGACTGGCCACGCATGGTGAGGCGGGCGCATCGGCCGGCGCCATCGATGCCGAAGGCGACGCATGAGCGTGGAATCGTTGCAAGCGCATTCGGTCGAAGCGGCCTGGACACAATACGACGGGGTCGATGCCGGCCCCACCGGGCTGAACGCGTTCCTTTCGGTCGATCGGGAAGGATCGCTCGCGGCCTCGGTGTCGATCGCCGCCGAACCACACACGCGTAATGGCCACGCGGCAGAACTCGCCGGCGTGCCGGTCGCCGTCAAGGACAATCTCGCGACCCTCGTGCTGCCGACCACCTGTGGTTCCCGCCTGCTCGAGGGCTACGTGAGCCCGTACGAGGCGACCGCGGTGCGCAAGCTGCGTGACGCCGGGGCCATCGTGATTGGCAAGACGAACATGGATGAATTCGCCATGGGGTCGTCCACCGAGAACAGTGCATTCGGCCCAACGAAGAATCCCGTCGACCGCTCCCGGGTTCCCGGCGGGTCCTCCGGCGGGTCGGCGGCGGCGGTGGCGGCGGGTGTGGTCCGCCTCGCGCTCGGTTCCGAAACCGGCGGCTCCGTCCGGCAGCCCGCGGCGTTCTGTGGAATCGTCGGCGTGAAGCCCACGTACGGGCGCGTCAGTCGATTCGGCTTGGTCGCCTATGCCTCGTCGCTCGATCACGTCGGCGTGTTTGCGCAGAACGTCGTCGACGCCGCGCTTGGCCTCGAGATCATCGCCGGCCACGACCCGTACGATGCCACCTGTTCCTCGCGGCCCGTGCCTGCTTTGCGGCAGGCGGCGGTCATGGCCGACAGCAAGCTGCCGCTCGCTGGACTCGTGGTCGGTCGGCCGGTCGAGTACTTCACCGACGCCCTCGATCCCCGTATTCGCGCCCACTGCGACGCCTCCCTCGAGCGCCTGAGGGCGCTCGGTGCTGACGTGCGCGACGTGTCGCTCCCGCATACGTCGCTCGCGATTCCAGTGTACTACGTGCTCGCGGCGGCCGAGGCATCCAGCAACCTCGCGCGATACGACGGTGTCCGATACGGGCGACGGGGAAACGCCGACGGCCTGCGCGAAATGTATGAACGGACGCGTTCGGGCGGCTTTGGTGCCGAAGTGACCCGCCGAATTCTGCTGGGCACCTACGTGCTGAGCGCGGGCTACTACGATGCGTACTATCGTCGCGCCCAGACCGTCCGTGCGCTCATTACACGCGATTTCGAGCGCGTCTTCGCCGAGGGGGTGCAGGTGTTGTTCACGCCCACGGCACCGACGCCCGCGTTCCGAATCGGTGCGGTGTCCGATCCGTACGACATGTATCTCAGCGACATCTACACGGTGACAGCCAACCTTGCCGGTATTCCGGCCATGTCGCAGCCCATTGGGCGCGTTGACGGCCTGCCCGTCGGCGGCCAGTTCATGGCGGCGCGCTTCGATGAAGCCACGATGTTCAAGGCGGCCGCGGCGCTCGAGGATGCGTTGGCCCGGGAGGCCGACGCATGAGCAGCGAACGACAGGCCACCGGCACGGCCGTCGACTGGGAGCTGGTCATCGGGCTCGAGGTCCACTGCCAGCTGAAAACACGCAGCAAGATCTTCTGCGGCTGCCCAACGTCGTTCGGCGACACGCCAAATCGTAACACCTGTCCGGTGTGCCTCGGCTTACCCGGAGCGCTTCCGGTGTTGAACGCGCACGCCGTCGAACTCGCCACGCGGGCATCACTCGCGCTTGGCTGTACCGTCCACAACACGTCGGTCTTCGCGCGCAAGAACTACTTCTATCCCGACTTGCCGAAGGGCTATCAGATCTCGCAGTTCGACCAACCCATCGCGACGGGCGGAACGATCGTCGTGGAGGACACGGCCACGCCGCCGCGCGCGATTCGCGTGCATCGGGTGCACATGGAGGAGGATGCCGGCAAGTCGGTGCACGATCGCTTCCGCGATGCCACGGCGATCGACCTGAATCGCGCCGGTACGCCACTCATCGAGATCGTGTCCGAGCCGGAGATTCACTCCGCCGCCGACGCCGTCAGTTATCTCCGTCGCCTCAAGCAGATCCTCGAGTATACCGAGGTCTCCGATGCCAACATGGAGGAAGGCTCGCTGCGCGTGGATGTGAACATCTCGATCCGCCCGCGCGGTCAGCAGACGCTCGGCACCAAGACGGAAGTCAAGAATCTCAATTCATTCTCGTCCGCCGAGCGCGCCATCGACGTCGAGTTCGCACGCCAGCGCGCCATCCTCGAGAGCGGTGGGCGGGTCGAGCAGCAAACCTTGCTGTACGACGAGAAGCGCAATCAGGTGCGCTCCGCGCGCAGCAAGGAAGGCAGTCACGATTACCGGTACTTCCCCGAACCGGATCTACCGCCTCTCGTGCTCACCGACGAGTTCGTGCAGCGCCAGCATGGCGCGCTCCCCGAGTTGCCCGCCGCCAAGCGCGATCGGTTTGCGTCGCAGTACGGTCTGGGCGCCGCTGACATCGATCAGCTCATTGTGAACCGCACGCTGGCCGACCGGTTCGAGGCCGTCGCCTCGTCGTCGGGCGATGCACGGCGCGCTGCCAACTGGATGCTCGGCCCCGTCCTCGCCGCGGTGAACGCGTCGGGCGGGCTGCTGCTCGATCATGCCGTCGATCCTGTCCGTCTCGGTGCGCTCATCACGCTCGAGGCGAAGGGGGACGTCTCCAACACGGCGGCCCGTCAGATCTTCGCGGTAATGGAGCGCGAACCGGCTGGGCCGCTGGAAATCGCTACGCGCGATGGGTTGCTACTGGTATCGGACGACTCGGCACTCGTAGCTTGGATCGACGAAGTCTTCGCGGAATCACCGACCGAGGCGGCACGCTTTATCGCCGGTGAGCGCAAGCTGCAGGGCGTGCTGGTCGGTCAGGTCATGAAGAAGTCGAAAGGGGCCGCCGACCCCAGAAAGGTCAATCAGCTGCTGGCCGCTCGCGCGGAGTGAACAGCGGTGTTGGCAGCGACGCCGCGTGCCGAAGGGCCGTTTCCGGCATGCCGAACAAGCGATCGGCTTCCAGCGCCGCGCGGACATCGCCTCCCTCTCGCCTCGCCTGACGACGGACCTTTTTCGCGTCGCGCAGTGGACCGTCACCCGACGGATCGAAGCGAAACGCATCGCTCTGGTCCCAGCGATTGAACACGTCGACGAGATAGTCGAAGGAACGCGCCATGTAGCGCCCGACCTCGGCATCGCTCAAGTCCCAGCGGCTCTTCTCCGAGACGAGCTGAAAGATGCGCTGCCACGATTCGCTGTCGGTCACATACACCATACCGCGGAAGATGCGACGGTTGGTCTGGGTGCCGAAGAGCGTTGGGCTCAGGATTCGATCCAGATGGTGATCCGCCGTCGAGTGATCGACCGACAACAGCTCGCGAGCTCGACGCGGCCACGGATCGCCCAGATGCGTATCGATTCGGCTTTCCCAGTAGCTGTGGCCGAGCGCGGTCGTGCTTGACGTCACGGCCAGCTGACGCGGTACGAAGAAGTTGTGGGCGACAACGTCCGCTGCCAGATGTGCGAGATAGCCGAGGCCGAAGGCGCGCAACGAGGGCGGTTCCGCCTCGTCGTGGATCTCGAGCCCTACCCGCCACGAATGACAGTGGCGGCCGACTTCGGCGTACTTCTTGGCGATGCTGGTGTCCGCCGCAATGGACCCGTACAGAAAGTCGGTGGGATAGGCGGCCAACAGCTCCCCGATCGCCGACGGCACGAGCGAGAGGTTCCGAAGGAGCGCGTCACCCAGGAACACGTGGGTCCCCGGAGTCCAAGCCCAGGCGTCCGTTGGGAACAGAATCAGCGCGACTACGACCGCAAGCCCCCCGGTTATCCAGACCCGGCGGCCGAACGGCTCGGCGCATTTAGTCGTCGTCGGCATCCACAGGGGTAGGAGTACGACGCGGCCGGGGGCGGCTCAGCGCCGCCGTCATCGCCCCCGCGCCCACCCGCACGCCGCGGATCGCCGATGCGGCCGCGAGTGCGGTGTCTTCCAACTCGTCCTGCAGCACATCCAGCACCGCGTTGACATCGTCCACGCGCCGCGCGGTCCGGTCGGCAGCGTCGAGCAGTTGCTCGCTCAGCGCTTCGGCCGCATCGTTGACTCGCTCCACATCGCTCCGGAGCATCGACACGATGCCCCTCGCATCGCCCACCATCGCCGTCGCGCTCGCCAGCAGCGGCGTCGTCTCCGTGGCAAGGCGATCGATGGTTGCGTTGAACTTCCGCAGACCGGCGCGCATCGACAGGAGCAACAGAATCGTCGCGATCAGTACCCCGACGCCGAGGATGAGCACGACGATCTGGAGCACGCCGCTCGTCCACTCGAGCACGCCGCGCTCGGCGATCGTGCGCGTGATGATGGTGTCGGGGAGCATAGCGGCCTGCAGCAGCCGCGCCGGCAGCGCACTGGCAAAGAGCATACACGTGATCTAAGGGCTGCCGGCGGGGTCGGGAAGGGGGGAATCGCTGACGGACGGACTCCGCATTCGGTCCCGCAGGCCGGGGACGTGCGTGACGATCTATCCGATGCTATCCTTCCGATCGCCCGACCACTCCCTTCCATCGCCGCGTTCAACCCCACGTGCATGTCCGCCGTTCAGTTTATTGTCGAAGGGGGTCAGCGTCTTCACGGCTCGATCCGTCCCGCTGGGAACAAGAATGCCGCCCTGCCCATCGTGGCGGCCACGCTCCTGACCGATCAGCCGGTACAGCTGCACAACGTGCCTCGCATTCGGGATATCGAGACGCTCGTCGAACTCGTGCGCACCACTGGTGCGGATTGCGAGTGGAACGGCCCGAATGCGCTGCGCGTACACGCGAAGTCGGTGCAAGCCGCCGATCTCGATCCGCAAATGTGCGCGCGAATCCGCGCCTCCATCCTCCTGGCCGCTCCGCTGCTCGCACGCTGCGGCACCGTCACGCTGTCGCCGCCCGGCGGCGACGTCATCGGCCGCCGCCGGCTCGATACCCATTTCCACGTGCTACAGGCGCTTGGGGCCGAGTACGAATTGGGCGAGCGGTTCCGCTTTACCGCCAAGGCGCTCGTTGGCGCGGACGTCTTTCTCGATGAGCCCAGCGTCACGGCGACCGAGAACGCGCTGATGGCGGCCGTCGCGGCCAAGGGACGCACGATCCTCCGCAACGCGGCGAGCGAACCCCATGTGCAGGATCTCGCCCGCTTCCTCGTCGCACTCGGCGCACGCATCGACGGCATTGGTTCGAACGTGTACACGATTGAAGGCGGCCTGCCGCTGGGGAGTGCAACGCACGAGATCGGCCCTGACCACATCGAAGTGGGATCGTTCATCGGACTCGCGGCGGTAACCCGCTCGGCACTCCGGATTGAACGGGCCGGCGTCGAGCACCTACGCAGCACACTCATGGGGTTCGAACGCCTCGGCATCTCCTGCCTGATCGACGGCGATGATCTCATCGTACCCGCCGAGCAGTCGCGCGTGATCCAAAGCGACCTCGGCGGACATGTGCCGAAGCTTGAGGATCAGCCGTGGCCCGCGTTCCCGGCCGATGTCATGTCCATTGCGATTGTCACCGCGACCCAGTGTGAAGGCATGATCCTCATGCACGAAAAGATGTTCGAGTCGCGCCTCTACTTCACCGATAAGCTCGTCAGTATGGGCGCCCGTATCGTGCTCTGCGATCCGCACCGCGCCATTGTGTCCGGTCCCACCAAACTCCGGGGCAGCACGGTGGAGTCACCTGACATCCGCGCCGGCATGGCCATGTTGCTGGCGGCCCTCTGTGCCGACGGCACGAGCGTCATCAACAATGCTCAGCAGATCGAGCGTGGCTACGAGCGGATCGAGGAGCGACTCGGCGCGCTCGGCGCCCGCATCCGTCGCGTCGAACTCAGCGCCCGCTGATTCGGCGGGATCGATGAGCCTGATGCCGCTCGGATCCGCGTTGCCGGTTCCAGGGATGCCCGATGGCGTCTGGGCGTGGACCACGACCCGCGCCGACGGGTCGTTCGGGATGGGATCGCCGGAATCGGTCGGTGATGTCATGGACCGATGGGCGCGCCTGCAGGACGGACTTGCCGCCCTCCACATCGACCGGCTGGCGACCGCCCACCAGGTACATGGGGCGATCGTGGAACAGCACGGCGGTGGTTGGCGGGGATGGCTGCGCCTGCGGGGAGTGGATGGGCACGTCACCAGCACGCCGGGAACAGCGCTGGCCGTGACAATCGCGGATTGTACGCCGGTGTTCGTGGCGCACCCCGGTGGGGCGGTCGCCGCACTGCACGCGGGCTGGCGGGGAACGGCCGCCCGCATTCTGGACGTCGGACTCGATGCGCTCGGCGCGATGGGCTTTCCCGCCGATGAGTGTGTCGTGCACCTCGGTGCATCGATTTGCGGCGGGTGCTACGAAGTTGGCCCTGAAGTCCTGCGAGCGGTCCGTGGAATTCCGGCAACAGGAAAAGGTCAGCTCGATGTTCGTGAGGTGCTCCTCGATCAGGCTCGGCGGCGCGGCATCGACCAGATTTCCGTCAGTCCTGCCTGTACGCGCTGTCACAGCGACCGCTTCTTTAGCCATCGGGGCGGAGATCTGGGACGGCAGTTGGGCGTCATTGCGCTCCAGTCATCTTGACCTTGTAAGGGGCGGGGCGTAGGTTGCGAGTCTAGGTAGTAACTCCTTCGTGACTTTCGCCCGCCAAGCGCGGGTGGGTGAAGTGTGGGGATGGTCCCCACACTTTTTTGTTCTTCGGTGGTTGGTTTTTTCTGGAGACGTGCAGGTGGGCGAGATCGTCGAACCCATTGTCGCACAAGAGCTTGACACGCTTGGTTTCGATCTGGTGGAGTTGCGGCGCGCGGGCTCTCGCTCTCGTCCCGTGCTCGAGATCCGTATCGACCGGCGTGACGGCACGAAGGTGACGATCGAAGACTGTGCCAAGGCGTCCCGCGCGGTTGAAGCGCGATTGGAGGCTCAGGCGTTGGTCGGAGAGCAGTATGTGTTGGAGGTTTCTTCGCCGGGCGCAGACCGGCCGTTGAAAACCGCGGCCGATTGGCGCCGGTTCGTCGGACGTCGGGCCACGGTCACGAGCGGCGCGCTGGCGGGGGGTAAACAGGAAGTCGAGATCCTTGCGCTCGATGGCGAGGAAGGCGCTGAAATCGCGCTGGTGCGTGATCCGAAGGGTCGGGAGTTCCAACTTCCGCTTGTCGAGGTCGCCCAAGCGCGATTGGCGTTTCACTGGAAACGATAGGGGAGACGGATGGCCGGATCAGCGGAAATTCTCGCAGCGTTCCGTGAACTGTCGAATCTGAAGCAGATCACACGCGAGGAGCTGCACGGGCTTCTCCAGGACGGCATTCATGCCGCTCTGGCCAAGAAGCACGGGGCCAACGTGCAGGCCGAAGTCGAGATCAACGAGGAGAAGGGCGCCATCCGCATCGTGCTACTCAAGACGGTGGTGGACGAGGTAACCGATCCTGCTCGTGAGGTTCCGATCGAAGAGGCGCGGTTCATGGATCCCGAGTTTCAGCTCGGGGACGTCATGGAAATCGAGGTCGACTTCAATGAGTTCGGCCGGACCGCGGTGCAGGCCGCGAAGCAGCGGATCGTTCAGCGTGTCCGCGAAGGCGAGCGCACGCGCATCCGCGATGAGTTCGCCGGCCGCGTCGGTGACCTCCTCTCTGGGGAAGTCCAGCAAATTGAGCGTGGCAAGCTGGTGGTCATGCTCAACAAGTTCCGCGAAGCGGAAGCAATCATTCCGTATCGCGAGCAAAACCATCGCGAGCACTACCATCAGGGCGAGCCGGTCCGGGCTGTCCTCAAGCGGGTCGAAGACACGCCCAAGGGACCGCGTCTGATTCTCAGCCGCTCCGATGCGCTATTCGTGCAGGCGTTGTTCAAGCTCGAGGTGCCCGAGATTCAGCAAGGCATCGTTGAGATCAAGGCTGGCGCCCGGGAAGTCGGAAGCCGTACCAAGATCGCGGTCACGTCCCGTGATGACGCCGTCGATCCGGTGGGCGCCTGCGTCGGTCTCAAGGGTTCGCGCGTGCAGGCGGTCGTGAACGAACTCGGTGGCGAGCGTATCGACATCGTCCCCTGGTCGCCTGATCCGGAACGGTTCGCCAAGCTGGCGCTTGCGCCGGCCCGCGTGGCGCGCGTCTTCAGTGACGCGATGTCGCGCACCATTCAGGCCGTCGTGGACGAGGACCAGCTTTCGCTGGCGATCGGCCGGAACGGACAGAACGTGCGGCTCGCCTCCGAGCTCACCGGTTGGAAGATCGATCTGTATTCGAGCCGGGAGTGGATGGAGAAGGGCGGTGAAGCGCCGCTCTTCGCCCCGCTGCCAGAGGAAGAAGAAGCCGATGTGCCGCTCAACGAGATCGAAGGGCTCGAGATCGGCACCGTCGCTGTCTTGGCGGAAGCCGGTCTTCGTACCCTCAACGATATCCTCGATCTCGACCGGGACGACCTGCTGCGTTTGCCCGGGATCGCTCCCGCCGAGGCCGATCGGATCATGGCCATCATCGATGAGCTGACCATGGAAGACGAAGCGGGGAGTTCTAGCGAGTGAGTGAGGAGCCCCGCGTGCTCCCGCTGCTCGATGACGCCGTACGCCGCAAGGTGCTCGGACTGCTTGGGCTCGGCGCGCGCGGTCGGCTGATTGTGGTCGGCGCGGAGCGCGTCGCCATCGACGCGGGAAAAGGCAAAGTGGTGCTGGCGGTGGTTGCGAGTGATGTCTCGCGCCACTCGCTGGAGAAGGTCGTGCCGGTCCTTCGGGCCCGTCGCATCGAAACGTTGGAGTGGCCGAGTGCGGCCGAGCTGGGCGGTGCTGTCGGGCGGGATACGACAGCGGCGATCGGGATTGTAGATCAAGCGCTGGCGCGCGGTATCCGTGGCGCCGTGGCCGGGGCAACCCCGGCAGGCGACGCGACGCGCGTTTCGCGTTAGGAGGACGGGTTGAGCAAGCTTCGTGTGCATGACATGGCGGGTGAGTTCGGTATCTCGGCTGACGAGGTGATCGCGCTCCTGCGCCAGATGGACGTCCCGGTTCGCAGCCACTTGTCGCTGCTTACCGATGATCAGGTTTCTCGTATTCGCGCCCGATGGGAGCGTGAGAAACGTGTGCGCGCTGAAAAGGCGCAGCCCGCCCCGTCAGCCGCACCGCGGCGTCGCCGCACGGGGGCTGCTGCGGCACCCGATCTGCCCGCCCCGGTGGTCGAGGCCGACGCGCCCGCCCCGTCGGTGCGTCGCCGTCGCGCCGCGGAGGTCGACGCCCGCGCCGACGATGCGCACGCCGATGATGCGGCGAACACCGAATCCCTGATCGTGAGCGCCCATCCCGAGGCCCCGAAGCCGACGGAAGCCACGGGCGAGGTCAGCATCCCGGCTGCCGTCGCGCCCATCGAGGCTGCGACCCCGCAGCCTCCCGACGTCCGTGCGGACATCGAACCGGTGTCCGTCGAGCGTGCCGCTGAACTCTCGGCCGCTGCCGCCGTCGAGCCCGTACCCGCTCGGCCGGAACCGCCGGCCGTCGAGGTGCCCGCCGCGCCGAAACCCAAGCCCGTCGCTGTCGAACGGCAGGAAGCGGCACCCATCGAGCGCACCGCGCCGGTGTCGCCGAAGCCTGAGCCCGACGCGATGCGTCCCGCGGCGCCCACCGCCCCGGGTGGTGCCGTGTCGGCAGTGGTCGCTCCCGCCGCCGTGTCGCCCGTGGCGCCGCCCGTACCGGCGGTTCCGTCGGCCCCGCTGCCGGCCGATCGCCCGCGTCCGCGTCCCGTCGTGCCTGGCGCTCCGCGCCCCGGTCGAACTGGGGGGGCGCCGAATTTTGGTGGCGCGCGTCCGATTGCGTCCGCGGCGCCCGGTGGTGGACTCGGGCAGGGGCAGCGTCGTGACGATCGGCGCCCGGGCGGCCCGCAGGGCGGGCAGAGTGGTGCGCCTGGTGGCGGCCAAGGTGCTCCGCCTTCGCAGGGTGCCCAAGGAACGGGTATGGCCGCGAGCGCCTCCAGCCAGCAACGTCGCGGCAAGAAGGGCAAGCGGGGAGCCGTCGATCAGGAAGCGGTGTCGGCCAATATCACGAAGACGATGACCGCCATGCGCGGCGCGCCTACGCGTGGCCGTGGTGGACGTCGCTTCGGGTCCGACATGCGGGCGGAGATGGAGGAGCAGCGCGTTGCCGCCGCCGAGCGCGAGCGCAAGACGGTACGCGTGAACGAGTTCATTACGGTATCCGAACTCGCGCAGATCCTCGGCGTGTCCGCCACCCAGATCGTGGGCTTCGCGTTCAAGACGCTCGGCCTCATGGTCACAATCAATCAGCGGCTCGATTTCGACCAGATCGAGCTCATCGCCGGCGAGTTCGGTTTCCAAGCCGTCAAGGAAAGCGATTACGCCGCCGACCTGCAGGAAGAGCAGATCGAGGACGCGCCGGAAGATCTCCGTCCGCGCCCGCCCGTCGTCACGATCATGGGTCACGTCGACCATGGGAAAACGTCGCTGCTCGACTACATCCGGAAGGCCAACGTGGTCGCGGGCGAAGCCGGCGGCATCACGCAGCACATTGGCGCGTATCACGTCGAGGTCGCCGGCAAGCGCCTCATCACGTTCCTCGACACCCCGGGTCACGAGGCGTTTACCGCCATGCGTGCCCGTGGTGCGCAGGTCACCGACATCGTCGTCATCGTCATCGCCGCTGATGACCAGGTCATGCCCCAAACCGTCGAAGCGATCTCGCATGCGAAGAGCGCCGGCGTCCCGATCATCATTGCCATCAACAAGGTCGACCTTCCCACGGCGCAAATCGCCAAGGTGAAGCAGGACCTGCTTCAGCACGAAGTCGTCCTCGAAGAATTCGGCGGCACGGTGCTGCATTCCGAGATCTCGGCCAAGAAGGGAACGGGCGTCGACGAACTCCTCGATCAGATCCTGCTGCAGGCGGACATTCTCGAGCTCAAGGCCAATCCGTCGCGCCGTGCGGTCGGGTCGGTGGTCGAAGCCCAGCTCGACCAGGGTAAGGGACCGGTCGCGACCGTGCTCGTGCAGAATGGTACGCTCAAGGTCGGTGATGACTACATCTGTGGCATCTACTCCGGCCGTGTGCGCGCCATGCTCGACGAGCGGGGCAAGCCCGTCAAGTCAGCTGGCCCCGCGATTCCGGTGCAGATTCTGGGACTCAGCGGTGTGCCGATGGCCGGCGATCAGCTGCTCGTCGTCGAGGACGCCTCCGAAGCGCGCGATATCGCGCAGCGACGTGAACGGCTCGATCGTGAAGCGAAGAGCCGTCGCAGCACGCGTGGGTTGGTGTCGCTCGAAGACTTCATGTCGCAGACCAGCGCCGGCCAGAAGCGTTCGTTGCGCTTGGTCATCAAGGCCGACCAGGGCGGCCCGGCCGAGGCATTGGCCGATGCGCTCGGGCAGCTCTCCAACCCCGAAGTGCAGGTGGAAATCCTGCACCGCGGTGTCGGTGCGATCGCCGAGACGGACATCCTGCTCGCGAAGGCGTCGGGAGCCATCATTATCGGCTTCCACGTCCGCCCGGACAACAACGCCCGCGCGGCAGCCGAGCGCGAAGGCGTGGACATCAAGCTCTATCGCATCATCTACGAGGCGGTGGCCGACGTGAAGGCTGCCCTCGAAGGCATGTTGCGGCCGGAGTCGCGCGAAGTGGTCTTCGGCGAAGCCGAGGTACGCGAAACGTTCAAGGTCGCGCGTATTGGCACCATCGCCGGTTGCATCGTGCGCTCGGGCAACATGAACCGGAAGGGACGTATGCGCGTCATCCGGGACGGCGTCGAGATCTACGACGGCGGCATCGCGTCACTGCGTCGGTTCAAGGACGACGTGAACGAGGTGAAGGAAGGCTACGAGTGCGGTATCGGCATCGAGAACTTCAACGACGTCAAGATCGGCGACGTCTTCGAATGCTACCGCACGGAAGAAGTGGCTCGTACGCTCGACCAGGCGTCAAAGTCCTGAGGAGGCAGTATGGGCGAACCGCGGCGACCTGACCGTGTAGCCGAATCGATTCGCGAACAAGTGGCGACCTTCCTCGCAGAAGGCGCCAAGGATCCGCGCATTCGTGGCTTCGTCACCGTTACGGCGGTGGAGATGACACGCGACCTTCGGCACGCCAACGTGTTCGTGAGCGTGATGGGAGACGAGGCAGCGATTAAGGCCACCTTTCAAGGGCTGGCCAGCGTCGCGTCGCACCTACGTTCCATGCTCGGCAAGACCCTGCGCTTGCGCAATGCGCCGGAGATTCATTTCAAGGCCGACGAAAGCGTTGCGCACGCGTCGCGCATCGAGCAGCTCCTGGCGCAGATCCGTACCGATCGTGATGCCACGGCTGATGCCGCGGCCAACGAATTGGCGGCCGAGGATCTATCTGGCCCGTCGGGGCCCGCGTCCTCCGCCGAGTGACTACGACCCGCTCAGCGTGATGGCGCGCTGACGCGGGCGTGGGCGACACGTCATGATCTCGTCAGGATTGCTGTACGTCGACAAGCCGGCGGGGATCACCTCGCACGATGTCGTCAGCGTCGTCCGACGCGCGGCCCGCTCCAAGCGGGTCGGGCACGCTGGCACGCTCGATCCCTTTGCGACCGGCCTCCTCGTGCTGGCCGTGAATTCGGCCACGCGTCTCCTGCCGTACGTCATGGGTGAACCCAAGGTGTACGACGCGGTGATTCGCTTCGGGCACGAAACGGATACCGACGATGCGACGGGTGAGGTCACCCGGAAAGCGATTTCGCCTGACGCTGAGCTCCTCGCCAATCCCGGTGACGCGCCGCTGCGCGAGGCCATCACCGCACTGACCGGTCGGCTCGCGCAGGTGCCTCCCGCCTTTTCTGCCAAGCATATCAACGGGGAGCGGGCGTATGCACTGGCGCGCCGGGGGGAACGTGTCGAGCTTGCTCCCGTCGACGTGCACGTCACGAGTTGGGAATGGCTGGCGAGTACCGCTGGCTCCCTCACCGTGCGGGTGACCTGTGGTGGCGGTACCTACATTCGGGCTCTCGCGCGAGACTTGGGGCGCGCGCTCGGCAGTGCGGCGCACTGTGAAAGCCTGCGACGCGTGGCCAGCGGCGCGGCACGGGTCGACGACGCGGAGCCGCTCGATCGGCTGGAGCCCGGCAGCATCGTCGATGGCCGCGTGCTGTTGCGCTCACCATTGTCGGCCCTTGGCGCCGTCGCGCACGAATCGCTCGACGAGGCCGGACTGGCCGCGCTCCGGGTGGGCCGTCGGATGGCCGCGACAGTGCCGGGCGCTCGGGGCGCACTCCTTTGGCAGGGGACGGTCGTTGCCATCGCCGAGCGCGCGGCCGGCGACTGGTGGCAGCCTCGCGTCGTGATGCTGGGCGACGAGGCTACGGCATGACATCGGTGTGGGCCGATGCCGTCGGTTTACCGATCGGCGAGTCCGGTGCGGTCGTCACCGTTGGCACGTTCGATGGCGTGCATCGAGGCCACCATGATGTCCTGGCCCGCCTCGCCGCCCTCGCTGTCGAGACCGATCGGCCCAGCGTGGTGGTTACGTTCGAGCCCCATCCGCTGGAGGTCGTCCGTCCGTCGGTCGCCCCGCCACTCCTTACGTTGCACGACGAGAAGCTCGAGATGTTCGCCCAGTGCGGCGTGTCCTACGTGGCGGTGCTCCCGTTCACGCCCACGCTCGCTTCGTATGAGGCGCATGAGTTCGTGGACGCGGTCTTGTGCGAGCGCTTCCGGGTCGCCGAGCTGCTCGTCGGGCATGACCACGGATTCGGGCGCGGACGTCTTGGCGACATCGACGTGCTGCAGTCGCTCGGTGCCTCGCGCGGGTTCGGCGTGACGGTACTCCCCCCCGTGCACGCGGCGGACGGACAGGCCATTTCGTCCACGGCGATCCGCACCGCGATCCTTCAGGGCGATCTGCACACCGCGGCCGCTGGACTGGGGCGCCCGTACAGTCTCGCTGGCACCGTGATCCGGGGGGACCAACGCGGGCGGTTGATCGGCTATCCGACCCTGAACATGCCGTCTCCTCCCGCCCGGAAACTGCTCCCGCCCGACGGCGTGTACGCGGTCCGGGTGCAGACGCCCCAGGGACCCTTCGGCGGCATGCTCAACCTCGGGCCACGACCCACCTTCGGGGACGCGTCCCGCCGGATAGAGACCCATGTCTTTGATGCGACGTACGACTGGTACGGCGCCCCGATCCGCCTCGACCTGATCGCACGGATTCGGGACACCCAGTCCTTCGATGGCGTCGATGCCTTGCGCGCGCAGCTGGCCCGTGATGAGGCGGTGGCGCGAGAGACTCTGAAGGAACTGGCTACCGCCACGACGTCCGCACCCCTAAGTTAAGAGGCTAGGCGTATTTTACGCCGTTTCTCGCGTCGCTCCCCCGACGTGCTGACATTACCTCTGGCCACCGGCATCGATGGCGAACCTGAAGTACCGCATCCTGCTCATCGTGGGACTCTTCGCGGCCTCCGTGTGGGCCCTCTTTCCGCGCACCGTTGTCGAACGGGTGAAGCGCGATGGCGTTTTCGTGTATGACACGGTGCGTCGCGTGCCGCTCAAGCGAGGTCTCGACCTTCAGGGTGGCATGCACCTGACGCTCGAGGTCGACGAGTCCAAGCAGGCGGTCGCCAATAAGTCCGAGGCCCTCGACCGGGCACTCAAGGTCGTGCGTCAGCGCATCGACGAGTTTGGCGTGTCCGAACCCGTGGTGCAGAAGGCCGGCAGCGAGCGCATCATCGTGGAACTCCCCGGCATCGACGACCCCGAACGCGCACAGGACGTCGTGCAGAAGTCGGCGTTCCTCGAGTTCCAGATCACCGACAAGACGCAGGCGTTGGAAAAGGTGATGCCGCGCTTTGACGAGATCGCGAAGAGCGCTGGGCTCTCGGCGGCATCCGAAGCGAAGACGGGGGGCGACACCACGAAGAAGGCTGGCGCGACCTCGCTGCTTACGCAGAAGTCGGATTCCTCCAAGGACTCGACGGGTAAGGTGGTGGCCACCGCGGGCGCCGATTCGGCGACCGCGACCCCAGCTGCCGTCGTTGGCGGTTTGTTCAGCACCAACGTGCAGCCTGGACAGATCCCCGGTCAGTACATCGTGCCGGAAGCGTCGTATGCGGCCATCGAGCGCGCGCTTGCTTTGCCGGCCATCCAGGGCGCCATGCCGCCGGGTAAGGTCATGCGCTGGGGTGTCGACTCGCTCGTGTCCGGCACGCAGCGGTTCTTCGCCCTGTATGTGCTCGACTCGCGTCCGATCATCACGGGAGAAGTGCTCACCGACGCGCGTCCGTCCAGCGATCCGGTGGAAGGGAACGTCGTGCAGTTCACGCTGAACAACGAAGGCGCGCGTCGCTTCAAGGTCGAGACCGGCAAGCACGTCAAGGACAACATGGCCATCGTCCTCGACCAGCGCGTCGTGACGGCGCCGGTGCTCAACAGCGCGATCGGCCGGAATGGCCAGATCACGCTTGGTGGCGGGACGCTGCAGGCTGCGCAGGACCTGGCGCTCGTCCTGCGCGCGGGTGCGCTGCCGGTGCCGCTGAAGGTGGCGGAAGTGCGCAGCATCGGCGCCAGCCTCGGAGCCGACTCGATCAACAACGGCGCGCTCGCGCTCGCGGTGGCGTTCGCGCTGATCGTGGTCATCATGATCGGGTACTACCGTTTCGCCGGCATGCTGGCGGTCGCGGCACTGCTGCTCTATCTCGTGTACACACTGGCCGTGCTGGCCGGTTTCCACGCCGTACTCACGTTGCCCGGATTGGCTGGCTTCGTGCTCTCCATCGGCATCGCCGTCGATGCCAACGTGCTGATCTTCGAGCGCATCCGTGAAGAGCTCGACCATGGCAAGTCGAACCGACTCGCCATCGACGAGGGCTTTCGCCACGCGATGAGTGCCATCATCGACACCTCGGCCACCACGATTCTCTCTGGCATGGTGCTGTATCAGTACGGCACCGGACCGGTGCGCGGCTTCGCGGTCACGCTCATCGCAGGCCTCGTGGCCTCTCTGTTCACGTCGATCTTCGTGAGCAAGACCTTCTTCATGATCTGGCTCGGCCGCACGCGCGGCAACCAGACGCTGAGCATCTGAGGACGCCATGCTGCGAATCTTTCACAACACGAAGTATGAGTTCGTCAAGCATTGGCGCCTCGCTGCCGTCCTGACGATCGCGTTTATCGTGCTGGGTCTCGTGACCTTCGGTATCACTGGCGGCGTGAAGTACAGCATCGACTTCACCGGCGGTACGCTCATGCAGGTCCAGTTCAAGCAGGCGCCCGATGTCGCCGTCGTGCGAAGCACCCTCGATAAGGCGGGCATCACGGGCAGCGAAATCCAGCAGTACGGCACGGCCACGGAGTATACGATCCGCGCCCGTGACGAAAAGCAGGTGGAAGCGCAGGATGCTGGCGCCGAGGGTATTTCGAAGGTGATTTCCTCAGCCCTGGAACAACAGTTCGGCGCGGGCAACGTCACGGTGGTGCGCACCGAAGCGGTCGGGCCAAAGGTCGGCAGTGAGTTGCGCGCCGGCGCCTTCACCGCCATGCTCATCGCCTCGCTGTTTACGCTCATGTATCTCGCGATCCGCTTCGACTGGCGATTCGGCGCCGCGGCCGTACTCTCCACGGCGCACGATATCTTGCTCACGTTGGCGTTCATCAAGATGTTCAACGTCGAGGTGTCACTCACTGTGGTCGCGGCCATTCTCACGCTGCTCGGCTACTCCGCGAACGACACGATCATCATTTTTGATCGCGTTCGCGAAGATCTGAAGAAGCGATCGAAGGGCGAGTCCCTCGCGCAGGTACTCGACCGTGCTATTAACGAAACGTTGCCGCGTTCCGTCATGACGCACGCCACCGTACTTGCATCCACGCTCGCGCTGCTGTTGCTCGCCGGCGAGATCATCCGCCCGTTCGCCTTGGTCATGACGTTTGGCGTGTTCGTCGCCACCTTCTCGTCGATCTACGTGGCTGGTCCTTTCCTGATCTGGATCGAGTCGAAGTATCCCCGGACCACCTCCGACTCCACGAGCCGGGCTGTCAACGCGGGTACTGATGCCGCGGCCGGCAAGGGTTCGCGGAAGGCGGAGCGAGTCGCCGCGCGGTAACGCGCATGACCGTCTTCGCTGATAGTCATGTGCATCTGGCCGACCCCGCGTTCGCTGACGAAGCGGACGCGGTGATCCAGCGGGCCCGCGCAGAAGGTGCGCGGGCCCTTGTCTGTATCGGCGAGTCAGCCGCGACCGCGCGCCGCGCCAGACTATTGGCTGAGCGTCACGCCGGCTTCGTGTTCTTTACCGCCGGAGTTCATCCCCACGATGCAGCCTCGTGGGATGACGCAAGTGATCCGCAGGCGATTCGCGAGGCGGTCGCTCACGGTGCGGTGGCCGTCGGCGAGTGCGGCCTCGATACGCACTATGCTCATGCGCCGCGCGACAGGCAGATTCACGCCCTCGACGCACAGCTCGCGCTCGCCGCGGAATTGCAGAAGCCGATGGTGTTGCACACGCGAGAGGCCGAAGCAGATACCGCCGAATTCCTGAAACGGGCAGAGGCCGCGCGGGTGCGAGGCGTCCTCCACTGCTACACTGGCTCGGTGGCGCTCGCCGAGGCCGCCCTCTCCGTCGGTTGGTATGTCTCGTTCAGCGGCATCATCACGTTCAAGAGCTGGTCCGACGAGGCGCTCCTGCAAATGGTGCCGGGCGACCGCCTGCTCGTGGAGTCCGACGCGCCGTATCTTGCACCCGTTCCGCATCGTGGGAAGCGCAACGAATCAGCCTTCGTGACCCGCACGCTGGCCCGATTGGCCGTCGTCCGCGGGCAGGAGATCGACGATCTCGGCTGGCAGACGCTGCGCAATACCAAGATGCTCTTCGACCTGCCGGATGCGGTCGCGGACGCCGCCCTGCCGCCGGCCGCCGTGTCGGCACCGTTCTGATCACCCTTTAGCGCATTACACACATGTCCATCGAGACGCTGCACACCGACCATGCCCCGAAAGCGATCGGCCCGTACGCACAGGCGGTGCGAGCCAATGGGTTTCTGTTTACCGCCGGCCAGATCCCGCTGGATCCCGTCTCCATGGAGATCGAAACCGGTGACGTAACGGCGCAGACGGAGCGTGTTCTCTCGAATCTGTCCGCTGTACTCCACGAGGCTGGCGTGACCTGGAACGACGTGGTCAAAACCACCGTCTTTCTGAGAACCATGGACGACTTCGTTTCGATGAATACCGTGTACGCGCGTGTGCTCGGCGATGCCCGTCCGGCGCGCTCGACGGTCGCCGTTGCGGGGCTGCCACGAAATGTGAGCGTCGAGATCGAACTCGTTGCGGCTCTCCCGTCGCGCTGAGGAGTACCAGAAGAATGCTTCGACTGATTCCACGTGCGCTCGTTGGTCTCACGCTGCTGATTCCGGCGGGCTTGCCGCTGGCAGCGCAGCAGCGCGATTCCGTGTCAGCGAAGCCTGTTTCGCCCGTCGTCGTGCCCCCGGCTGCCGTGATGGCCCCACTCACACAGCGCGGTCGCTTCACGCCGCCGCTAACGCCGAAGCGGGCCTTCATGTACTCCGCCGCACTGCCAGGGTTCGGCCAGTCGCGCCTCGATCGCGGTACCTCCGGCGCGCTCTTCGCCAGTATCGAACTCGCGGCAATCGTGATGATGCGCCGGAGCCAGACGGATCTGCGTGAAGCGCGTCGCTATCTCATCGACTCCCTGCCGGATCAGTACGTGGTTTCACAAGATTCGCTCGTCAAGAACGGCGTCTTCACCAATGGCATTACCCGTGACCTGGTGAGAACACGGCGCTTGCACGTTGAAGATTGGCTTGCCGTCGTCGCCTTCAATCATCTGTTTGCCGGTGCCGATGCCTTCGTCTCGGCGCAGTTGTGGGACGTGCCCGTGGAGTTGTCGGCCTATCCGCGCCCATCGGGGGCCGTGTTTGCCGCCACCGTTCGCTTCTGAGCCCGATGCGGGCGTCGCAGCAGGCACCGATCGGCATGTTCGATTCGGGCATCGGCGGGCTCACCGTCGCGAACGCCCTCTCGCGACGCCTGCCTTCGGAATCGCTGCTCTATTTCGGAGATACGGCACGGGTCCCTTACGGGCCGAAAAGCCCCGACACCGTGCGACGCTATGCGCTGCAGATCGGCGAATGGCTGGTGCGCGAGGGGGTGAAGTGCGTCGTGGTTGCCTGTAACACGGCCACCGCACACGCACTCGATGTGCTCCAGTCCTCGCTCCCCGTGCCGGTCGTCGGTGTGGTCGAGCCGGGGGCTCGTGCAGCGGTGCGCGCCAGCCGCATAGGACCGATTGGCGTCATCGGTACCAGCGGCACCATTGCGTCTGGTGCATACACCCGGGCCATTCACCGGCTGTCATCACACGCCACCGTGCTGGCGGCCCCGTGTCCGCTCTTTGTGCCGCTCGTCGAAGAGGGGTGGGGCGATCACCCGGCCACGCGACTCATCGTCCGCGAGTATCTGGCGCCGATGCGGGACGCCCGGGTAGACACGCTGGTGCTCGGATGCACCCACTATCCGCTATTGGCGCCCGTCCTTGCCGCCGAGATGGGGCCTGCGGTCCGGCTCATCGACAGCGCTGAAGAAACGGCCGTCGAGGTCGAACGCATCCTCGCCGATCGCGGACTGCTGAACAATGCCGCCGGAGGGCACGCGCCAGAACCGAGGCACCGCTTCGTCGCGTCAGATGCGCCGGGGCACTTCCTCGCGCTCGGCCGTCGCTTCCTCGACGCTCCGCTCACCGCGGTGGAGTACCACGTCTTCACCTGAGTCGCGCCACGCGACCAGGGAGATCTGATCGTGCTCGATCAGCAGGTACTGTTGATCGAGATACCATGCGCCGGCGTTCGCGTACCACCCACCGCCCGCACGACGCAACATCGGAACGTGCGAGTGCCCGTGAATCACCAGATTCGGTCCGTCGGGAGTGGATAACGACTGCGATGCCACCGCGAGGAGACCTCGGCCCTCGTCGCCGGCGCGCCGAGTGCGGCTCGTGTGCGAGGAGGCCAGCGCGACGCGCGACGCCAGATTGGGATGCAGCATGCCGAAGGCGCGAATCGCCAGCGGATGGCGCAGCACACGACGGAGCCGCCGGTACGGCGCGTCTTCGACCTCGCGAAGCCCGTCTCCGTGGGCGAGTTCGGCCCGCCATGCCCCGATCGCGCCGGACCATGGGTGCAGGGTGTAGTGCGCACCTGTTTCGGCCATGAGGGCATCACCGCCCCAGCAATCATGATTCCCACCGATCCAAAGCACCGGGATACCGGCGTCGTGAAGGTCGGCGAGCGCGGCCAGTACCCGAAACCCTGTGCGCGGCATGGCGTGCCGCCAGGCGAACCAGAAATCGAACAGGTCTCCCATGATCACCAGCGCGCGAGCGCGCGCGGGCACATTGCGCAGCAACCGCAGCAGGGCACGCTCGGCGTCCGCCGAGGCAACGCCGAGGTGCGCGTCGCCGATGACCAGTGTCGGGGTATGGAGCACAGTTTGAGTCTAACCGTTTCGGGACGAGGCCACAAACGCACCGGGTCGCCGCTTGGCGCCTGTGCGGGGCAGGGGCATCTTCCCAGTTCCCCGTTTCGCTGGCTCGTGCCGGTGTCTCCAATGGCTGCCATGGTGTCCGAAACCATTTCCGAACTGCGCGTCCGCTACGCCGAGACCGACCAGATGGGCGTCGTGTATCACGCCAATTATCTGGTGTGGTGTGAGCTCGGTCGTACCGACTTCATTCGGGCCCTCGGGAAGTCCTACGCCGACTTGGAACGCGAAGGCGTGCTGCTCGCGGTGTCCGACGTCACCATGCGCTTTCACGCATCGGCCCGCTATGACGATCCGATCCGCGTGTATACGCGGCTCACATCGGCGGGGTCACGCGGGCTTGCCTTCTCCTATCGGGTAACGCGCGCCGATACCGACACCCTCCTCGTCTCGGCGACCACGGCGCTGGTCTCGATCGACAAGTCGGGTCGCCTCGCCGCGATGCCCCGGGAAGTTCGCGCTGTGCTCGAGGCGGCCGTCATGCCGGCGATCCATGCGCGCTGATCTCGCGGTGCGGCGGCGACTGCTGGCGACCGGCGTGGTGACCCTCAGCCTGGTAGGTGCCGGGTGTGTGAGCGCCAGTGCTGGCAGCCGAGGCGGTACCGGTTCACTGCGCATGGCGGCGCTGGACGTGCGCCACGATGCGCGGCTGATGGCGATGCTCGACGTCCGCCGCGCCGATACGCTCCTGATCGACACGCTGCTGCGTGATGCCGATCCCGATCGCCGAGCCCGAACGGCGCTGGCGATCGGACAGCTGCGGATGCGTGCCCGCTTCCCACAGCTGCGTCGATTGCTGACCGATGGCGATACGCTCATTGCAGCGAATGCCGCGTTCGCGCTCGGTGTCGCCAAGGATACACAAGCGGTGGCCGCCCTGGCGCGCGCGATCGGTGGGGCGCCGGATCCCGTCGCCCGGGAAGCGGCGTGGGCGTTGGGGGAGATTGGCGAGCCGTCGCGCACCGTGCTGGCGGTGGCATTGGGAGATGGACTCGCCGCACCGCTCCGCGCAAGCTCCGCCTCGTTGCGTACTGCCCACGTCCGCGCGGCGTTGGTCCTCGCGACCGTTAAATTGCGCCCGGCGCCCATCGCACTCGTCGTGCCCTGGCTCGCCGACAGTTCGGCGCAGGTGGTACGTTCCGCCGCGTATGTGATTGGGCGACTGCGGGCACCGGCGGGCGTACGCGCCCTACTCACGGTGCGCGCCCACCCCGATGAGGAGGTCCGGCAATACGTGGCACGCGCCATGACCCGGAACACGGTCGGCGATTCCCTGGCCGGGCCGGCTCGCGAGGCGCTGAACGCGTTCCTGCGAGACCCTGACTGGCGTGTGCGTGCGAACGCTGCCGGGAGCGTGTCGACCTTCGGGGCGTCCGCGCTTGTCGCCGTGGAACGCGGACTGGCTGACTCGGTCGTCAACGTCCGCATGGCCGCCGCCGACAGTCTGTCCGTCGTCTTCGGTCGCGATACCCTGCGCTGGCGTCGCGCGTGGGATCGCGACACGCTGCTGGCCGTACGCCGACTGATGCTGGGGCAGGCGCGACGCCTCACGCTGCCGCTCTTCGACGCCGAAGTGGCGACGTGGGAACGACACGCCGATTGGCGCTATCGCATCGCGGCGCTCGAGCATCGTTCTCGCGCCACAGCGGCCGACGACGTACTCGCTGCGGAGGCCTTCATTGGCGATGCCGATCCGCGGGTTCGCACCGCGGCGCTCCAGCGCGTGGTGAATGCGACTGACGATCGCGTCGCGGAGCGCATTCGCCGGCTCGCGGGGCAAGCCAGCGTCGATCGTGACTCGATTGTGCGTTCGTTGGGCCGGCGAGTACTCGCGCCGCGAGAGGCCGCCGCCTCGTCCTCGAGGCGGGTGATGCCGGACTCGCTGGTCGCGCGCCCACTGGTCGAGTACGAGGCACTGGTCCGCCGGTGGGGCGCGGTCGGTAGCCGGCAGCCCGTGGCCATCATCGAGACAGACTACGGTATCGTCACCCTCAGGCTCTATGGACGCGAAGCACCCTTGGTGGTCGAGGCCTTCGTGCGGTTGGCAGAACAGGGATTCTACCGGAACACCATCTTCCATCGGGTGGTACCGAACTTCGTGGTGCAGGACGGCGATCCTCGCGGTGACGGAACGGGTGGACCAGGGTTCGCCCTCCGCGAGAGCTTCTCTCGGCAACGGCACGAACGCGGCTGCCTCGGCCTCGCCACGTCAGGGCCAGATACCGGCGGAAGCCAGTACTACCTCTGCCACTCTAGTCAGCCGCATCTCGATGGGGCGTACACCGTGTTCGGAACAGTACTCTCCGGATTCGACGTCATGGATCGCATTGTGCAAGGTGACCGCATGCTGCGTATCCGCATCCAGTGATTCGCCCAACGTGCCGACGCCACCCGTAATCATGCCAGCACCGTCCCGCCTACCGACTCGCATCCGGACACCCGTCGCGGTGATCGCGGTCGTCGCGGCGTCACTGGCCGCGTGTGCCCCCACGGCGCGTCCGCTGGTTGGGGTACCGACCCGCGCCATCCTGCCGCCGACGCACATGGCGGCGGGGGCTCAGGTGCTCCGCTTCACCTGGGTGTACAAGGACGACACGTTCGAGGCGAACGGTGACGGGGCGGTGCGCGCGCAGGCACCGGATCGGGCGCGACTCGACTTTTTCCTCAAGAATGGGATGGCGGGCGGCTACGCCATTCTGCTCGGTGACTCGTTGTTCGTCCCCGGCATCGATCTGGTCAAGCGCCTGTTGCCACCTGTGCCACTGCTGTGGTCCAGTCTCGGACGATTGGCCTTGCCCCCCACCCGTGACACGACCGCGCGCACCGATGGCGACACCCTGCGTGCCGATCTGGGCGTGCTTCGGGGGCGCGACGCCTCTGGTGCCGACGGGCGCGCCTGGCGCCTGGCCTTTGGCGGTACGGCGCTCGCTCGGGTCGAACGGATTGAAGACGGCAAGGTCATCGAGTGGATGTCCAGGCGACGCGGGGCCAACGGGCAATGGCTCTTGCAGTATGTTCATGAGCGAGGCAAGCGGCGTTTGGCCATTGCCGTGACCGATACCACGACTGTCGAGGGATTCGATGACGCCATCTGGCGCCGTCCGTAGGATCGTGCGTGCCGGGCGGAGCGCACTTGCGCTCATGCTTGCGCTGTCGCTGGTGGGTGGCTGCTACGGATTCTCCGGCGGTGGCGGACTGCCCAAGCAGCTGAAAACCGTGGCGATCGAGCCGTTCGATAACCAGACCGCAGTGCCTGAACTCCAGCGCGAAGTCTTCGAGCAGCTGCGCGCGACACTCCGCGATCGCCTCAACTTGCGCGAGGCACCCGCCGCGCGCGCTGATGTCGTTGTGCGCGGTGCGTTGGTGAAGTACGACGTCGACCTGCCCGCCGGCGTCAGCGCTGATGGACGGCAGACAACCTCCACGCGGCGACGGTTGCTCATCGTGCTTGACGTCGAAATCATCGATCAGACGACCGGCCGCACGCTGCTCGCCAAGAAGGGACTGCAGCGCGAAGGGCAGTACGCCGAAGGAGGTGAAGCTGCCGGGCGCAAGAACGCGCTCGAAAGCTTGATCAATGATCTTGTGGAAGGAGTCCAGTCGCAGTGGTGACGCGCGAGGCCCCGCGGTACCCGTCGTCGAAGGTCATGACGCTGGACGCGGCTGCGATCTGGCGGCGCAGCGTGCACGGTGCCGTGGTATTCACCAACGGCGTCTTCGATCTACTGCATCCAGGGCACGTCGAGGTCCTCGACCGCGCGCGGCGCGAGGGGACGGCGTTGGTTGTTGGCGTGAACAGCGACGCATCGGTCAGGCGACTGAAAGGCCCCGAGCGGCCGATTCGCACGGCGGCCGAGCGGGCCAGCGTACTGGCGGCGCTCGAGGCCGTCGATGCGGTCGTGCTCTTCGAGGAAGACACGCCGATCGAACTCGTGCGCGCGATCGAGCCGGATGTCATCGTGAAGGGCGGCGATTACTCGCCGGATACCATCGTTGGCGCAGATCTTGTGACCGCGCGCGGAGGACGCGTGGTGGTCATTCAACTGGTCGACGGACACTCTACTACTTCCACCATCGAGAAACTGCGTGGCTGACGCTGCCGTGAATGGATCCGACGCAACGAACGACGAGCGCCCATTGCTCTCCACGCGCGTGGGACGCGCGAACGACGCCACGCGTCCGGTCCGCCTCGAGCGTGGCGCCGTGCCCTACGCCGAAGGTTCGTGCCTCGTGTCGTTCGGTGAGACACGCGTGCTCTGTGCCGCGTCGGTAGAGACCGGCGTTCCGGGGTGGCGGCGTGGGTCGGGTGAAGGTTGGGTCACCGCTGAGTATGCGATGCTGCCGCGCGCGACCAAAACGCGATCGTCGCGTGAGCGTCAGCAGGTCGGTGGACGCACGCAGGAAATTCAGCGATTGGTTGGCCGGAGCGTACGCGCCATGCTCGACGACTTCCGGTTCGGCGAGTTCACTGTGAAGGTGGACTGTGACGTGCTTCAGGCCGACGGAGGCACGCGCACGGCGGCGATCACGGGGGCCTGCGTGGCGGTGCACGACGCGTTCACGTGGATGGTGCAGACCGGCCGCATTCCTGTGTCTCCGGTGCGTCGACGCGTCGCCGCCATCAGCATCGGTCTCATCGATGACCAGCCGCGATTGGATCTCGACTATGAGGAAGACGTACGCGCCGGCGTGGATATGAACGTGGTGATGAGCAGTGAGGGGCGCTTCGTCGAGGTACAGGGTACAGGCGAACACGGCACCTTTGCTCGTGAACAGCTCGATGCGCTGTTGTCGATTGCCGTGCGCGGCATCGAGACGCTCGACGCCTTGCAGGTGCGGGTGCTGGCCGAGCCGTTCACGCCGCTGCGGTGAGTGAGCTGATCCCCTCGCCGCTGCCCGCTGGGGGCGCGGCGACGACAGGCCGCGTCGTGCTCGCGACCCGCAGCGTGGGCAAGGTGCGCGAGCTGGTCCCACTGATGGCCTCAGTCGGCGTGGAGGTCGTGACGCTCGCCGACCTCGGCCTACCGGAGTTGCCGGAAGAAGACGCGCTCGAAGCATTCGACACCTTCGAAGCGAACGCGCTCGCCAAGGCGCGGTACTTCGCGCGGCGGACCGGCGCGACCGTACTGGCGGACGACTCGGGATTGGCGGTGGATGCGCTCAGTGGACGGCCGGGCGTGCAGAGCAAGCGCTGGTCCGGTCGGAACGATTTGCATGGTGCCGCGCTCGATGCGGCGAACAACGCATTCCTTCAGGAGGCGCTTCGCGCGGCCGAGCGAGACGCCCATCTGGATGCCCAGCGCTCGAAATCGTGGTCGCGTCGGGGGCGGTATGTCTGCGCCGCGGCCTGCGTCTGGTACGACGGCACGCACTGGTGCGAGGCGGTCGCGCGAGGAGAGACGTCGGGCGAACTCCTTGCGGTCGAACGGGGGACCGGCGGTTTCGGGTATGATCCGTTTTTTCTGTCTGATGATCTGGGGGCGACCTTCGCGGAGGTAGGGCACGCCGAGAAGGTGCGTGTCAGTCATCGCGGTCGTGCCTTCGCGGCGCTGTTGCAGTGCGAGGCTGTTCGCACCTACTTCGAACATCGGGCAATGCGTTGAGCGCGGGGAGTTGGTACGCGCGCGCGAAAGCGAACGACGCGCCGGCCAGTGCGGTACCGGGGTGGTGTGTCTAGAAAGTGGCAACGGATTTTCGAGCCCCCGTTGACCTCGGCGCACCCGCGGGATAACATACGCGGCCGCTGATCTGCGGGGCGTAGCGTAGCCCGGTATCGCGCCTGCTTTGGGAGCAGGAGGTCGCCGGTTCGAATCCGGCCGCCCCGATCTCGTGGTAGGACATGTCAGGTGGGGCGGATCCTTCGTGGATCTAGGGTCTGGACCCCGTGTAGGGGCCAGCGGCAGAGCAGGCGCCAGTAGCTCAGATGGATAGAGCGGCAGCCTTCTAAGCTGTTGGTCGGGGGTTCGAGTCCCTCCTGGCGCGTCACGTTGGTCTTGCACGCGGTATCGAGCACAGGATCGCACCCTTAGCTCAATGGTAGAGCAGCTGACTCTTAATCAGTAGGTTCTAGGTTCGAGTCCTAGAGGGTGCACTTTTGGTCGGGCTGGTGTTATGCTACCGGTCCGGATGGAAGCGGTTCGTTGCAGTGCTTCGATGTTCGCATCGGGCACCGTTTGAGGTTCGGCGCAGTAAGGCTCTCTGAGTTTCTGCTGTCGTTGTCAGGCTGGTTGGTTCTTGGTCAGTTGGTTGCTGGTGATGTTGTCTGGCAGGCTCCATTGGGAGCTCTGCGCTGCACGCTCATCGTTGCATCGACCGAATACGAGTTCTCTTCTGGATACTGCCGGGTATTTCACCCGGACCTCGCCGACGCGTAAATGCGTTGGCCTGCGACGACCGCCTTCAGCGGTCGTCTTTTTTTTTTCGCTGGAGCGTAGTGCACTTAGTGGACGGTTTGAGGGGTTGCGGAATACTGATCGAGCTCGCATACTTCCGACCCCGCCGTACAAACGGTGCAATTTTGCTAGCGGCGGGTGTTCGAAGTCAGTCTTGGGCAGCCGTAGTCAGCGCCTGTACGTCGCGCGGCTCGGTTGAGAGAATCGGGGTTGACTAAAGGCATCGAACTAAGTATGTTTCGAGGCTGCCACCTAAGTGGTGGCGGAAGTGAAAACGGTAACTGACGCAACCGCAAGCGGTTGCGCGGATATAGCAGGGACGAGTCATCGCTGTTTGACAATCGAAGTTCGAGATCGATGGATGTGCGGGACGGTATCGTTGA
>NZ_JBILKJ010000077.1:0-13414 GCF_044376735.1 Gemmatimonas sp. | reverse complement strand
CCCACGCAGGAGATCCGCGTGTCGGGTGGCCGCGAGGTGCATCTGCGCAGCATGCAGGTGATGGGGCTGTATCCGGCAAACTCGATTTTCGTGGGCGACTATCTCACCACGCAGGGGCAGACGGCGCGCGACGATCTGCGCATGATCGAGGACGCCGGCTTCGTGCTGGAAACGCCGGATGGCGAACCGCTGGTGGGTGATCCCTTCGCGGGGGTGCCGGATTCGTATCCGCGGGCGGCGCTGCCGATGGTGGAAGTCTGAGCAGATGACCATTGCCGACATCCGCACCGAATACCGACGCGCCTCGCTCTCGGAGCACGACGTCGCGGCCGATCCCATCGCGCAGTTCTCGCGCTGGTTCGACGAAGCGGTGAACGCGGCCGTCGTCGAGCCGAACGCGATGTGTTTGGCGACGGCCACCCCCGACGCGTATCCATCGGCGCGGATGGTGTTGCTGAAGGGCTGTGACGCCCGGGGGTTCGTGTTCTACACCGACTACCGCAGCCGGAAGGGACAGGAACTCGCCGACAACCCACACGCGTCGCTCTGCTTTTTCTGGGCCGAGCTGGAGCGCCAGGTACGCATCAACGGCGCGGTACAGCGGGTCAGTCGCGCCGAGTCGGACGCGTATTTCCAGACACGTCCCCTGCCCAGCCGGGTGGGGGCCTGGACGTCGCACCAGAGCATGGTGCTGACCGATCGCTCGGTGCTCGAGGAGCAATTGGCGACCAACGAGACGCGCTTCGCCGGTGGGCAGGTACCGCTCCCTGAGCATTGGGGTGGCTTCCGCGTCATTCCCGAAGAGCTCGAGTTCTGGCAGGGGCGGGAAAGCCGGTTGCACGATCGGATTCAGTTCCGTCGCGAAGCGGGCGCGTGGGTGAAGCGCCGGCTGTCGCCGTAAGGTCGGCCACGGGAACCGATCGCGTGCGTCAGGAGTTCCGCGTGCATGTCACAGACATCGCACGCGGTTCTCATTTTCGGGGCAACCGGCGGCGTCGGCGCCGCCCTCGCCCGTCGTCTCGCCACGGCCGGCACGCCGCTCTTTCTCACGGCGCGCCGTGAGGAACCCCTGGCCGCACTGGCCGCCGAGCTGGGGGCCGCGTACGCCACCAGCGACGCCACCGACTGGGCCGAGATCGACCGCGTCGCTGACGCGGCGCGCGAGCGCTTCGGCGCAATCGGCGGTATGGCGAACTGCGTGGGCTCGCTGATCCTGAAGCCGGCGCATCTTACCAAGTTCGAGGAGTTTCAGCAGACGATCGCGCAGAATCTCACGAGCGCCTTCGGGGTCGTCCGCGCCGCCGCGCGCGTGATGCCCGAGGGTGGCGCGGTGGTGCTGTGCAGCACGGCGGCATCGCGCATCGGGCTGTCGAACCACGAAGCCATCGCGGCCGCCAAAGGTGGCGTGAACGGCCTCGTGCTGTCCGCCGCGGCAACCTATGCGTCGCGCGGTCTTCGGGTGAACGCCGTCGCGCCCGGGTTGGTGGAGACGCCACTCACGGCGCGCATTACCGGCTCAGCGCCCGCCGTCCAGGCCTCACAGGCTATGCACGCCCTTGGCCGCATCGGCCAGCCCGATGACGTGGCGAGCCTGATGGCGTGGCTGTTGGGCCCCGATGCCACGTGGGTGACCGGACAGCTCTATGGCGTAGACGGTGGACTTGGGACGGTGCGCTCGAAGTAGTGCTGCCTACGGCGTGGCGCCCTTGGCCGGCACGTCGCCCACCAGAAGCGGAGGCGTCGTGGGCGCGGCGGCGCCGGCCGACGACTCTTCGGTGACCGCAAGCCGCGTGACACCGCTGGTGGTCGTCGGCAGTTCGACGGAGGCGACCATGGCCCGACCGTCTTCGCTCGGCGTGAACAGCGTGAGCGGAACCGGTGTGCCGTCGCGAATCATCCACAGCAGATAGGCGCGATCGCCAGCCACCGGCGCGAGTCCGTACCCGTTCACGACCGCCTTTCCTTCCCGCACGTTCCAGAACACTTGCATGCCGGCGCCGGCAGATTGCGCCGGATTGAGATTGACCAGCACCACGGCGCCACGTCCACCCAGTAGCGCCTGTAGCGTCTTCTCTCGCTCGGCCAGCTTGGCCTCGGTGCGGGCGATCCGGATGCGGTCCTGAGACGCACGAACCTCGAGGGCATCGGCCTGACGGCGGAGCATGACGGCCACCGCGCTGCATGCCACGAGCGCCGCGCCCAGCACCCCAACGATCCACCGTGCGGAGCGCGCACGACGACGGACCGAACGCGTGATGATGGCCGTGGGGATCGGCGGCGTCACGGCGCGCGTCGCACGGCTGGTTGATGCTTTCCGTACGGCCGCTGCCCGCGTGGGCGCTGCTGGGGTGGATCCCGCCGCATCGTTCGGCGTCGGGCGCGCCGGCGCCGCTCGTCGCTCCAATGCCGCCCGATGGATCGCGATGTCGCGTTCGAGCGATGCCGCGTACTCCGGATTCTGAAGCCCGCGTTCGAACGCCGCACGCTCGTCCGGACGGAGCATGCCGAGCGCGTACACGGGCACCAGATCACGCAGTTGGTCGAGGGTGTACGGCGTCGTTGTGTTCACGGAACGGTCATCGAGGGCGGCCCGGGCCACGCCGTGCCCAGCAGTGGCGCGCCCAGTCTGCCCTGAACGTATCCAGCGACGATCTGGCTGGATAGGCTGGCCGAGATCAGCCCTGCTCGGCCAGTTCTTCGCGCAGCTTCACGTAGCTGTCGTAGCGTCCCCGACCCACCGTCCCGCCGCGAATCGCCTCCTTGATGGCGCATTCGGGTTCCACGGTGTGGGTGCAGTCGGCGAACCGGCAGTCGTGAATGAGGGGACGGAACTCCGGGAAGCACTGGGCGATTTCGCGGGCGTCGATCCCCCAGAGCCCGACCTCGCGCAGCCCCGGCGTATCGGCCACGAATCCGCCGCCCGGCAGCGGGTGCAACACGGCACCGACCGTGGTATGCCGGCCCTTGTTCACACTGTCGCTGATTTCGGCCGTTCGCAGATCGAGTCCGGGAAACAGCCGGTTCATCAATGATGACTTGCCGACGCCGGACGGACCGGTGAGCGCCGAATCCTTTCCCGCCACGTCGTCCCGCAGCTCCTCGAGTCCTTCGCCGGTGACGACGCTGACGAGGTGCAGGGGATAGCCCGCCTTCACGAACTCATCGAAGCGTTCGCGGATGGTGCCGGCGTCCACGAGATCGATCTTGTTGATGATGATACGGGCGGCGAGCCCGTTCGCCTCCGCGATCACCAGAAAGCGATCGAGCATGCGCGGGTGCGGCTCGGGGCGGGCGGCGGCGAAGACGACCAACACCTGGTCGAGATTGGCCACGATGATGCGTTCGCCGCGCGCACCAGCCGGTGCACGGCGCGCAAGCTTGCTGCGGCGCGGATGGATCCGATCGATTGCCCACGAATCGCTGTCGGCGACACGGCCGATGGTGACGCGATCCCCGACGGCGAGCTTGAGCGATCCGTGCGCTTCGTGCTTGAGCCGGCCGCGGAGGGACACGTCGAACAGCACGCCGTCGTCGGTGCGCACCTGCCAGATGCCGCCGGTCCCCTGCATGACCACGCCATCGAAGGTCTCGTCGGTCACCGGGTCTGCCCCCGGATCAGCCCATCGAGCGTGGCCTTCACGGTGCCGAGCGCCATGCCGCCCAACTGATGGCGCACCACGGCCTCGCTGGCGCCGGTGATCAGGAAGCCGGTTTCGAGATGCCCCTGCACCTCCGGCTCGCCGAATCCCCATTTGACGAACATCAGGTACGCACCCCACGGTGCCGCGCGATCGCCGGTGGTGTCGGTAAGGATGTCCGCGGAGTACGCGTGGCCATCCACGCCTTCAAAGGCGGCCGGTCGTTTGTGCACGGCCATGTAGCCGCCCAGCGTGCGCTCGTCGCCCGCGTCAAGATCGGCGGGGAGGTGGTGTCCGTGATGTTCGGTCAGCGGGAGAGTGACTCTTTCACGATGTTGCCGGCCATGAACGCGATGTTGGCGGGGCGTTCGGCCAGCCGTCGCATGAGATAGGGATACCACTGACTGCCGAACGGCACGTATACCCGCATGCGGTACCCTTCCTTCACGATCTGCTCCTGCAGATCGCGCCGCACGCCGTACAGCATCTGGAACTCGAAGCGATCGGCGGCAATGCCGCGCTCCTTCGCGAAGCGCTTGGCTTCGTTGATGATCAGTTCGTCGTGCGTGGCAATGCCGGGATAGCTGCCGTGCTCCATCAGGCGATGCATGGCCGCGACATAGTTGCGATCCACGTCAGCCTTGTCGGGAAATGCGACGGTGGCCGGCTCGAGATACGCGCCCTTGCAGATGCGTACGCGGCACTTGAGGCGATTGGCGCGTTCCACATCGTCGAGCGTGCGACGCAACGAACTCTGCAGCACGATACCCACGTTCTCGGGGTAATCGGGGTAGAGCTGTTGCTCGAAGGTGTCGAGGGTGCGGTCGGTGTAGGCGCTCGACTCCATGTCGAGACGCACGAAGCTCTGGTACTGCTTGGCGCGCTCGAGGACCTGACGAACGACTTCGAGCCCGAGTTGGTCGGAGACGTCCTGCCCCAGCGCAGTGAGCTTTACCGAGACATTGGCCTGCAGCTTCTTCTGCTCGATGCGGTCGAGGATCTCGAGATACTGTCGGCCCGTGTCGCGGGCTTCCGCTTCGCTCGAGACCGATTCACCGAGCAGATCGAGCGACGCCGTGATGCCTTTGGCATTGAGCTGCTCGACGGCGGAGAGCGCGGTCGCGATGGTTTCGCCCGCCACGAATCGCGACGCCATCTTGCGCGCAAACCCGACGTTCTTGACGAAATCGAAAATGTGCTGTTGGCGCGACAGGTACAGCAGAGAGGAACGAAGCATTGCGGCGCGGAGACGCGGAGTTCAGCGGGAGGGATTGCGCGACGGCGGTACTGCTGGCACGACGGCGCGGAAAGTTACGTGGGAATATACCCAGCGACGCGCCGCTCCGAGTGGTTGACCCAGAACCCAGCACGCAAAACCCAGGGCCTCAGGCCAATAGCCCACGGCAGCCCATCGCTGTGCGCTGTGGGCTTGGGGTATTGGGTGGTGGGTGGTGCGTTCTGGGTGGAACGGCGCGGGCAGGACTGCTCAGGGATAGAATCGCTCGCCTGCGGTCGCCTTGGCACGCAGGAGGGCGGCCGGTTCGTAGCGGCCAGGGGATCGCGCGTTGAGCGCCTCAAGCTGTGCCAGCACCGTCGCTGCCCCGAGCGTGTCGAGGAACCGGAACGGGCCGCCGCGAAACGGCGGGAAGCCGATCCCGAACACCGCGCCGATATCGCCATCCCGCGGCGACCGGATGATGCCGTCTTCCAGGCAGCGCACGGCCTCGTTCAGCATGGGCAGCACGGTGCGGCGCTGGATCTCCTCGGCCGCCAGCGTGACGCGCCCCCCCGACGCCGGTGTCAGGGCGTACACCCCCTGATCCACGCCCTGTCGCTTGCCCTGCTCGTCGTAGCGATAGAAGCCGCGCTTCGCCTTCCGCCCCAGCCGTCCGCTCTCGATCACGCGCTGCAGCGTGGCCGAGGGACGCATCCGCTCCCCGAATGCGGCCGCCATGATGGGTCCCGACTTGCCGGCGATATCGAGTCCGACTTCGTCGAGCAGGGTGATCGGCCCCACCGGAAAACCGAAGGCCACCAGCGCCGCGTCGACCGCATCGATCGACACGCCCTCATCGAGCAGCTTGCCGCTCTCGTTGATGTAGGGCGCGAGAATCCGGTTCACGTAGAACCCCGGTCCGTCGCGCACCACGATCACCGTCTTGCCAAGCTGTCGGCCATAGGCCACCACCGTGGCCGTGGTCTGCGCGCTCGTCTCGGGGGTCACGATCACCTCGAGCAGCGGCATCTTGTGCACCGGGGAGAAGAAGTGCATCCCCACCACCTGCTCCGGATGCAGGGCCGCCGACGCGATCTCGCGAATCGGGATCGTGCTCGTGTTCGACGCGAAGATCGCCCGCGGCGCGACGGCCTGCACGTCGCGCAGCACGGCATGTTTCACCGCGAGGTCCTCGAACACGGCTTCGATCACGAGATCCGCGTTCGCAAAGCCGCGATAGTCGATCGTGCCGCCCACCAGCGACAGCGTGTCATCCATCTGCAATCGGGTGAGCTGCCGCCGCTTCACCCGCTCGCGCAGCACATCACGCACCGCGCGCCAGCCGGCGGCCACGCGATCGAGCGAGGCGTCCTTCAGTCGAACGATCGTGCCCGCCTGCACCGCCACCGTGGCAATGCCGGCGCCCATGAACCCAGCGCCAAGCACACCGATCTTGCGCACGCGCACGGGGTCCGCCGTCACCCCCTCGGGGAGGCCATTGTCCTTCTTGAGCGCGGTGGTCGCGAAGAAGATCGACACGAGCTCGCGGCAGACATCACTCACCGCCAGCTCGCCGAAGCACCGCGCTTCCTCGCGGAATCCGGCCGCGTCGCCATGGAGATAGCCGGCCTGCATCACCTCGATGGCGGCCAATGGCGCCGGATACTGTCCGCGCGTCTTCTTCAGGACGGTTTCACGCGCCTGACGGAACACGATCTTCCGGCCGAGCGCGTTGTCCTCGAGCAGCATCTCGCTGGCGCCGTGCTTCCGTGGCCGCACCGGCATCGCCTCGCCGCGAGCGAGCGCCCGCACGCGCCTGGCCGCCACCTCGTACAGGATGGACGGATGCACGAGCTCGTGCACGAGCCCCATCTGCCACGCCTTCTTCGCGCGGATGTTCTTGCCCGTGAGGATCATGTCGAGCGCGGCCTGCAGCCCCACCGTGCGCGGCAATCGCTGCGTACCACCCGCGCCGGGGAGCAGCCCGAGCTGCACCTCGGGAAGCGCCAGCACCGTTTTCGGATGATCGGTCGCGATGCGATACCGACAGGCCAACGCGATCTCCAGACCGCCGCCCAACGCGGCGCCATGCATCGCCGCGATGAACGGCTTGGGCATGGCCGCCAGACGATCCAACAGCTGCTGTCCACCGCGCGACAGCGCCTCGCCTTCCGCAGCCGTGGTAACCCGCCGCAGCTCCTCGATGTCGGCACCGGCAATCCACGTGTCGGCTTTTCCACTCACCAGGACGGCGCCGATGATCGTCGGGTCCTGCTCGATGCGCGCGAAGATCTGCTCGAACACCGGCCCCACGCGCGTGTTCAGCGTATTCACCGGCGAGTTCGGCTGATCGTAGCGAATCGTCGCGACGCCGTCGTGCACCGACAGCGAGACACCGGTGGCGGCATCTTCCATCAGGACGTTGCTCATGGGCAGGTTGCTCATGCGCGCTCCACGATCATGGCGTGACCCATCCCGCCGGCCGCACACACGGTGAGCATGCCGAACTGTTTACCGCGGCGCGCCAACTCGTTGCACAGCGTGGTGAGCACGCGGGCGCCGGTAGCGCCGAAGGGATGTCCGATGGACAGCGAGCCGCCCATCACGTTCAGCTTGTTGACATCGACCTCACCGACCGGCGTGCTCAACCCGGCGCGCGCCGCCCACATGGGCGACGCCAAACCCTGAATGTTGCTCAGCACTTGGGCGGCGAACGCCTCGTGCATCTCAATCAGATCGATGTCGCCGAGCGTGAGCCCGGCCCTTGCCAGCGCCATCGGCGCGGCGAGCACCGGCGCCTGCAGCAGCTGCTCGGCCGGGTCAACGGCCGCATAGGCATACGACCGGATGTACGCCAGCGGCGTGTAGCCCAGCGCCTTCGCCCGCTCCTCCGACATGAGCAGCACCGCCGCCCCGCCATCGGTGAGCGGCGACGCGTTCCCCGCCGTGACGGTGCCGTACTGGCGATCGAACACCGGCTTGAGCGCCGAAAGCTGCTCGTACGTGGAATCACGTCGCACGCCGTTGTCGGTGGCGATCATACTCGCATACGTGGGCGGCGCCGGCACCGCCACGATCTCGGCCGTCAGGCGTCCGTCGTCGGTGCCGGCCGCCGCGTTCAGGTGCGACCGCAGCGCGAAGTGGTCCTGCGCTTCGCGCGTGATGCCGTTCAGCTTGGCCATCTTGTCGGCCGACTGCCCCATCGACTCGCCCGTACTCGGCTCCGCAATCGCGGGTGTGATCGGGATGAAGTCCTTCGGACGGAGCTGCGCGAGCAGGGCAAGACGCTGCGACAGCGACTTTGCCTTCGAGGCGGCCACCAGCACATCGCTCATGCCGCGCGAATGCAAGATCGGCACCTGCGTCAGCGACTCGGCGCCGCCGGCGATGGCCACGTGCGCATGCCCCAGCGCGATCTGGTCGGCGGCATCGGTGATGGCCTGATTCGCCGATGCGCAGGCGCGCGACACGGTGTAGGCCTGCAGCGTTCTCGGAAAGTGCGGCAGCAGCGCCACTTCGCGGGCGATATTCGGCGCGACGACCGCCTGCACCACGGTGCCGAACACCAGCAGATCGACCGAGGCGCCGTCGAGGGCGGTGCGCTGCACCAGTTCGGCCACGGCCAGCTTGCCGAGGTCGATGGCCGTGTAGTCCTTAAGGACCGTTCCCGAACGTGCGAACGGCGTACGAACACCGGCGACGATGGCCACACGACGGCCAGTTCCAGAGGTGGGCATCTGCCGAAGGTAACGGCCACTCCCCTAGCGCGGCGAGGGTTCTGGCGGCATCTCTGCAACAATGCCTGCGCCGAAGGACACTCCCGAATCCTCGAGCCCCGTTGCGGTGGCGACCCGACAGGCGGCGCTCGCCGCGCTGGCGGCTGAGCCATTCGACATGCTCGTGGTGGGTGGCGGCATCACGGGGGCGGGGGTGGCGCGCGAGGCGGCGCTGGCGGGCTTTCGTACGGCCCTGCTGGAGCGCGACGACTTCGCCAGCGGCACCTCCAGCCGTTCGTCGCGGCTCGTCCATGGGGGCGTGCGGTATCTCGAGCATGGCCACCTCGGGCTGGTGTTCGAATCGAGCCGCGAGCGACGACTGCTGCTGGCGCTTGCGCCACATCTGGTGCGCCCCCTGGCCTTCACGTGGCCGGTGTATGGCGGGGCCCGCGTACCGCTGTGGAAGGTGCGCGCCGGCCTCGCGCTGTACGACGCACTGTCGCTGTTCCGCAACGCCCCGCATCACGCCCTGAACCGCGGGGATGTACTGGCCGCCGAACCGGCGCTCGCGCCCGACGGCATGGTGGGTGGGGCGCGCTACTGGGACGCCGCCACCGACGATTCGCGCCTCACCCTCGCCAGCGCCCTGGCGGCCCGCGAGGCCGGCGCGTCGGTGGCCAATCACGTGGCCGTCGTGGCCGGGATTCATGCGAACGGGAGCGAGGGGCGGCTTACGGGCGTGGCGGCGGAAGATCGACTCACCGGCGCCACGTTCCCGATCCGGGCGCGGGTGGTCATCAATGCCACCGGTCCGTGGAGCGATGCCACCGCTGCCCTCACGGGCTCGCCGCAGGGCACGCAGCTGTTCGGATCTGCCGGCGCACACATCGCGGTGCCCCGCAATCGCGTGGGCAACAACGACGCGGTCACCCTCGTGTCGCCGCTCGACGGCCGCGTGATGTTCGTGCTCCCGTCGGGTGTGCACACCATCATCGGCACCACCGAGCGTCCCGCGCACGCCGGCCCCGATGACATCCGCGCCACCCGCGCGGAGGTAACGTACCTGTTGCAGTCGGTGAATCGGTGCTTCCCGTTCGCGCAGCTCACCATGGACGACGTCGTGTCGGCGTGGTGCGGCATCCGCCCGCTGGCCGCCGTGCGCGCCGGCGAGCACAGCGCCAACGCCGCCTCGCGCGAGCACGCCATCACGCATCGCGCCGACGGACTGGTCAGCATCACCGGCGGCAAGCTCACCACCTATCGCGCCATGGCCGCCGATGTGTTGTCGCACGCCCGGAACGAACTGCCGAAGTCGGGAGGCGTGCCCACCGCCGCGCACGAGGCGCGGCCGAGTGAATCGACGCCGCTCCCCGGCGGCGACATCGTGTCACGCGAGGCGACCGTGTCCGAGGCGCGCGCGACGGTCCGTGACGCTGCGGTCGGAGAGCGACTGGCGCTGGCCTACGGGAGCCGTTGGCGCAACGTGTGGAGTTACGTGCAACGCGATGGGTCGCTGGGCTCTCGCCTCTCCGACAGCCTCCCCTACCTGCTGGCCGAAGTCGCCCATGCGGTGGAACGCGAGATGGCCGCGTCGTTGTCCGACGTGCTCGTGCGGCGCACGCATGTCGCCTTCGAAACGCGCGACAACGGGCGCGCGGCGGCCCGGCGCATAGCGCCGCTGATGGGCACGTTGCTGCGGTGGTCGGAACACGAGACCGCGCAGCAACTCGTCGCCTACGATCGCGACGTCGCGCGGCTATTCACGATCGACGACGTCTGAATGCAGCACCTCACCCTCTCCGTTCAGCACCGTGTCTGAATTCACTGATCGCATTGTCTTCATCACCGGCGGGGCGTCGGGCATTGGCGCCGCGTCAGCGCGCGCCTTCGCCGCGCAGGGCGCGAAGGTCGTGGTGGGCGACGTGCAACCCGAGCGCGCGGAGGCCGTGGCGCGCGAGGTCGGCGGACTGGCCGTACCGTGCGATGTGCGCGACGACGCCATGATCGCCGAGGCCGTTGCGCGCGTGGTGGCCCACTTCGGCACGCTCGATATCGCGATCAACGCCGCCGGCATCGGTGGCGCCGAAGTGCGCACGGCCGAGTATCCCACCGACGTGTGGGATGCCGTGATCGACATCAACCTCACCGGCGTCTGGCGGTGCATGCGCCACGAAATTCCGGTAATGCTCGCGGCAGCGCGCGGCACGATCGTGAACGTGGCGTCAGTAGCGGGACTGGGCGGCTTTCCACGGCACTCGGCGTACGCTGCCAGCAAACACGGCGTGGTAGGGCTCACCCGCACGGCTGCCTTGGAATACGGACGCAAGGGCATCCGGATCAATGCCCTCTGCCCGGGCTTCACGCGGACACCGATGGTGCAGAGCATGCTCGATGCGGGGCTGACTGAGAGCGAGCTGACGGCGCGCGTGCCGCTTGGCCGGCTCGGTACCGCCGAGGAGATGGCCGATACGGTGCTCTATCTGTGCAGTTCGGCGAGCGCGTTCATGGTGGGACACGCGCTCGCCATCGACGGCGGGCTCACCGCAGGGTAGCGCACCTGCGGGAGACAGCACCGCGGCACGGCCGTTGGTCTGCAGTTCAAATGAACAGGTTTACCGCGGATTTCCGCGAAATAGAACGCGGATTCGATTTCCCACGACGCCGGCAGTCGGTGTCGTTGCTGTTGATCCGCGACAATTCGCGTGAATTCGCGGTAAGGCGGTTAAAAGAAACTGCGGTCGGCGACAGCCCCGAGCCTACGGGACCAGCAGGATCTTACCGCTTCGACCGCCGCTCGCCGCGGCGGCCACGGCGTCCTTGATGCGCGACAGCGGAAATGTCTCCTGAACGCTCGCCGCGAGCGCCCCCGAGGCGATCAGCGTCGCGATCTCGCCGAACACCGCGCGCTGCTGCTCGGGCGTGGAATTCCTGAACCAGAACGCCAGCCAGAAACCGCGCAGCGTGACATCGCGGAACACGAACGATCCCGGCGCGATCTTGCACGCCTCGCCGCTGAGCGCGCCGTAATTCACCACCGTGCCGCCGATGGCGAGGCTGCGCGCAATGCGATCGGTGGCGCTGCCGCCGATGCAATCGAAACCCAGGCGGATCTTGGCGTTGTCGGTGGCCTCAGCCACGCGCGTGGCGAGATCGGGGCCATCCACCAGCACCACATCGCCGCCCAGTGCCTGCAAGGGGGCCACCGCATCCTGGCGGCGCACCACGTTCACCGTGCGAAGGCCGCGACGCTTGGCGAGCTGAATGACGTATTCGCCCACGCCGCTGTTCGCGGCGTTCTGGATGACCCACTCCCCGGGGGACAGCGCGACGAACTCGGAGAGCAGCAGCGACGCCGTGGGCGGATTCACCGTCATCATCGCCAGTTGCAGCGGGTCGCCGACCGGCGGCAACGGCATGAGGCCGGCCGCCGGCACCACGAGATGCGAGGCCCACGTGCCGGCACCCACGGGCAAGAGCACGCGCTGTCCCACCGCCACCGACGTCACCCCGTCACCAAGGGCCGCCACGCGTCCGATCCCTTCGTTGCCGCCCACCGCCGGCAGCGGCGGCAGCATGCCGTACTGCCCCGTGAGCGTGAGCACATCCGATGGATTGATCGGCGCGGCCAGCATCTCGAGCAACACGTGACCAGCCTGCGGCGCGGGCGTCTCACGCGTCACGCACTCGATCACGTCCTGCGGAACGGGGCCACGAGCGGTGTATTCGGCACGCTGCATCACAGGGCTCCAGCAACGGGGAAGTTCAGGATCGGACGACTCAGGCGAGTTCGTCGACGCCGCGATCGTGAATCGTCGTGAGTTCGACGATCACCAGACGGCGGATGCGGGTGGGCAACTTGAAGATGGTCTGTTCACCCACGGCCTTGCCCTGCAACGCGCGGCCGATCGGCGACGCCATCGTCACATGTCCTTCCTGCAGCTCGCCGGCATCACCGAACACCAGCTCATAGGATTCGCGGACGCTCGTCTGCTCATCTTCGACGATCACCTTCGAGCCGAGGCCCACGCGGTCGGTCGCGATCTGCGCGATGTCGATGTTGGCGAGCTTGGTCACACGCTGCGTGAGCTGACCGAGGCGCGCCTGCACGAACTGCTGGCGTTCCAGGGCCGCCTTGTACTCGCTGTTCTCCTTCAGGTCGCCGAGTTCGACCGCCTTCCGGATTTCAAAGGGAAGCGTGACGTTGAGCTCGTACGAGAGCTTCTCGACTTCACGCGCCATTTTGGCGATCAGTTCCTGAAACATGCGCGGGTCCACTGAAGCGGGACAAAAAAAGGCGCGCGCCCGGCCGTTTCCGGCCGGGCGCGTAGTAAAGCAGAAATATGGCACGGTTTGGTGGGGGTTCAAGACGTGCGCGACGACTCGCCCGTGGGTGGCCTCACCTCACGGCATCACGGACAGCCCCAGCCGCACCATGCGCGGAGCACCCGGCATGATGTTGTTGTTGCCGTGCGACGTGGCCGCGTACTGCGTGCCGAGCACGTTTTCGACATTGACCTGCAACAGCAGCGTGCGCGGCAACGACACGAAGAGTCCGGCATCGAAGCGCATGAAGGCGGGCAGTTGCACGCTGTTGTCGATCGCGGCGTAGCGCCGGCCCTGATGCACCACGCCCGCCCCCAGCGACGCGCGGGACGACACGCGCACCCGGTTCCAGAGCGACAGCGTGGTGCGAGGCACGAGCGGCACCGTGGCACCAGCGCGAGCCGACGTCGTGCGGGTCAGGATCCGCGCCTGCTGCACCGCCAGCCCGCCCACCACATTCCAACGCGACGTCACGGCACCCGTGACACCGAGCTCGAGGCCGGTGGTGCGCTGCGCGCCCG